>DGHX01000124.1:0-25131 GCA_002392835.1 Prevotella sp. UBA3837
GTGGAGGGTGGAAGGTGGAGGGAGAATAGCTGATAGACGGTGTTTATTTGTGAGTGGTGAAGGGTGAGTAAAAAACGTCCCAGGGCCTGGGACAAAAAAATGCGGGCCGCTCGTGAAAAAAAGCGGCCTCCATTTTTTCATGCGGAGGCCTCTCGTGAAAAAATGTGGGCCGCCCGTGATACTCAGGGGGCTCGACTGGATTTGCCGCTCGGCATCTTCTTTTTCGGTGCAATCAAACTGAACAGTCTCGGTGCAACCAAACTGAACAGCGGTGCAGCCAGATTGAACAGCGATGAGACAAATTTGCGACGAAAATGAACAATATGAGACAAAAATGAGGTGATAATGAACAGCGGTGCAGGTAAAATGATTTCCGGTGCAACCAAAAAACACTCACGCGCACGCGTATATACGCGTGCGCGTGAGAGAGATGCTTTGTGCGCTTGTTCAGACCCCCAACCCCCTGACTCAGGGGGCTCAGGTTATCCGATGGTGATGGTGTACTCCGACATGAACGACGAGCCGGGCTGCAGGTGGTTCATGTAGAGCTTGTCGCGGAACTCGCCCTTCCAGCCTCGTGGGTCACCCAGTCCGTACCACGGCTCTATGCACACGAAGGGGGCCTTCTTCTTGTAGGGGCTCCAGAAAGCGATGATGGGGCACTTGTAGCTGACGGTGACAGCGGGCGAGCCGTCGGGGTTGAGCAGGCTGGCGCTGTGCGTCTGGCAGTCGTGAATCTTCACGCTGTCGTTGGCGAAGAACTCGTCGTTGAAGGCTATCACGCCGTCCTTGATCTCGTCAAGGGCTATCTCCGTCATCTCGTGCGAGCCGTCGATGTAGCTCTTCAGACCCTTCAACGGCTGCTTGTTGTCGAGGCTGATGACGCCGCGCAGCTCCTCGTCCTCCTTGCAGCCCGGGGCCAGGAAGGCGGGGTGGCCGCCTATCTGGAAGTGTATGTCGCGCGTGTCGGTGTTCTCCACGTGCCACACCACGTGCAGCTTGTTGCCGCTGAGGCGATAGCTCACGGCCAGGTTGAAGTGGTAGGGGTACACCTTCAGCGTCTCCTCGCTGTCGTGCAGGGCGTAGGTCACCTTGTGCTCGCCCTGGGCGATGAGCTTGAAGCGCGTGTCGCGGGCGAAGCCGTGGCGCGGCAGGTGATACTCCTGGCCGTCGACGGTGTAGGTGTCGTCGTTCACGCTGCACACAATGGGGAAGAGGATGGGTGAGCGGCGCGGCCATTTCTCGCCGCCCTGCCACAGGTATTCACGTCCTTCACTGTCCTTGATGCTTTGGAGCTCGGCTCCCATCTCCGATACACAGACCGTGAGATGCTCGTTCTTGATTTGTTCCATGTTTTAGAATACAGTAGGGTTGATTACGGGCTACAAAGGTACGAAAAAAAATAGAGCAGAGCAAAAGAAATGTACGTTTTTCTTTTGCTCTGCCGAAATAATTCCCCAGCGTGCGGATTATCTCACCGTCACCTTGTGCACGGTGCCGTCGCTTTGTCGCACGATGTTGATGCCATGCTCTGGCCGGCTGATGCGCTGACCGTCGAGACGGAAGAAGAGCACGGGCTGCTCTGCGACGTGGGAACTGTTGGGCACCGTCGGGGCCTCGATGCCGCTGGGGCGCTGGATGCCCTTGTAGCTGAACTCCACCACGGGGCTGTCGTCCATGCCCGGGGCCACGGCCATCGCCTTGATGCGGATGCTGTCGCTGGTCAGCACGATGGGCCCGGTGTAGGTCAGCACCTTGCCGCTCTCAGGCGCGCAGGGGCACGAGCCGTCGAGCGTATAGAGGATGGTGGCCCCGCTGGTCTTGCAGCTGAGCCGTATCTCAGAGCCGATGTAGAGGGTGATGCCGTTCAGGCGCGACGAGCGTGGGGCGCTGACCTGCATCTGCGCCGCGTCGCGCACGGTGACGAGCGTCGTCGTGGTCAGCTCCTCCTCGTCGGCCAGCGTGAAGCGTACGATGCTCGTTCCCTGTGCCTCAGCGCTGAGGGCCACCGTTGCCGCACCATTGCTGTCGAGTGTCGTCTCCTGTTGAGCCACTGCCACTGCCTCGGCATCGCTGCTGCTCACCACCACCTTCTTGCCCTTGGCAGCGGCGGCAGGCACGGCCTGTATGACGATGGTGGCCTGCTTGCCCTCCTGCAGGTTCAGTGCAGAGTCGGCCACGAGTGCCTCGATGCGCTGTGCTACGGTGAACTGCTGGGTGAAGTCCTGCTCCATGGGCACGCCGGCGTAGCTCTCCACGGTGCGCCTGACGGTCAGCATCACCTTGTCGTTAGCGTTAAGGGTGGCGTTACTCGGTATGAAGCGCACCTTAGAGGCATAGACTGAGTCGGGCGTCTGATAGCCACTCTCGGCATTGAGCAGCTCAATGGTGCCGGGCACCTGCTGTCCGCCGCTGGTCAGGAAGATGCTCGCTGCTGTCAGCGTGTGCGGCCGCATGTACTTGTCAAACGTGATGTCGATGCCGTCGGTATAGGCCTTCACCTTCTGCACGTTGGGCTGGCGCAGCTGCGTGATGCCCACGTTCACCTCCAGTTGTGGCGGCGGCACGGGCAGCCAGTCTGAGTAGGTCGTCTCGTAGCCCTGCTTCTCATACTTCACCTGCCACAGGCCCGTGGGCACATCCCACTGGTAGCGGCCGTCGGCATCGGTGAAGAGCGGGTTCTCCTGGGCATAGGTCTCGGCATCCCAGATGACGGCCTCGTCGTGCAGGTCGCCATACATGTCCTCCTTCGTCTCCTTGTAGTAACACGTGGTGCGCACGCCCTCAACGCGGTTGCTGCTCACCGCCTCGTAGACGTAGCCGGCCGGGTCGCGCACGAACCAAAGCGGTGAGAACAGCCACACACCAGGACCATATATATAAGACATCGCAACATATGCATCTAAGGTGCCTTGGTCTATTACATAACTTGGATTGTCATCTTCCCAATCGGGGTCACCCGGATGTTCGGGGTTGGGTTTCTTTTTACCACACTTCAGGGCATCAAGACGCCCCTGTATAGCATTGCGGTCATTCTCCGATGCTGACGGCTGCCAGACACTCCATACGAAGTTGAATAGGTCAAGGAAGCGGGCTGCCCACCATTTAACGTCCACCAATGGAACGGTTGGTACAGTACTGGCAGCCAGTGAAACGCCCTCACCAGCCACAGTAACAATATTTGTGCAGATGTGCACACCCAATTTGCTTTCGCAGTCATGCAAAAGTCGGGCGGCCTCGGTCTCATTGCCATCGCAAGGCATCTTGTCAAGCACCTTGTTGCGCAGTTTAATCCATTTCATCACGTCGCTGGTAGCATTCCAGCAAGTGATGCCGAAGGGGATAGCCTTTAAAAGCAGAGAGACGGGCGGGTTAGAAAGCCATTGGAAGAACTTGTTGTTAGCCAACTTCTCCTGCAAGCCGAACTTCTTAGGTAGTTGCTGGTCCACCTTGTTTGCCACGTTAACCTTGTCGGCCCTGACCTTGCCAATAGCACGTCTGGCATTGCCCAGCTTACTTTGTAGTCCAGGCATTTTGCCGTTGAGTTTGCTTATCTCTTGTGTGTTCTTCGCAATGGCGTTATTCAAATTATTGATACAGTCCTGACGGGTGCCAATCATACCCAGCAGACGGTCTTTCTCAGCCTGTGTGACAGCTGTGGCCAACTCTCCATTCAGTCTGGCTATTTCGTCTGAGTGTCTGGTGATGCTGGTCAGATTGGTCATTTTCTTTGCCTCCTCGGCTGCAATTTGTTCGCCCAGCTTTGTCACCTTTTCTTGTGCCTTAGCCAAGTTGGCAGTAGCCTTTTCAACTTTCTTTGCGAAGACAACATCTATCAATTCACCCAACTCGCCACGTCCCCAGTCGTATAGGCACTTTAATATCTCAATAGCGCTGTCAATGGTGTTGCATGTGGTGCCAACCAAGCCCAGGAAGGTATCCATGTTGATGCCATTCTTAGCCATTTCCTGGATGCTCTTCGCTTCATCCTTAATCTTGTCGCCGAAATCAGCAAACTTGTCGACACAACCCACAGGGAAGAGTTTTAGCACACCCGTAACTGGGTTTATGTCCGGCTTTTCATCTTCCCTCATCTTGACATAGCGGGCATGTCCTTCAACCTCGTCAAGAGTAAGCACCGAGTATTGGGTCAGCGTCTTCGAGTCAATGAAACATGTGAGACTGTCTTTTACCAGCCGATAGACGCTGGAGCCGTCGTTCATAGGCATTTCTTGATACCCCTGAGCCAGCAATTCAGATGGGTCGATATGATTCAGATGCTTCACGTCGTACTGTTGATACTTGCCGTCAAAGTGCATTACAGCGGTGACATCCTCATTCGTTTTGTGGAAAGCAGTGGTGTCAGGTAAGTAGAAGATACTCATGGTAGAGAGCAAGCTGTCACGCAGTTCAAGGTTTGCCTGTGTCAACTCGATAATGGCGTCGTCAAGTTCTGCAAGCAGTGCATCGATTGAAGCACTATCGCTCTCGCGTACAACGAACTCGTCTCCCTTAGCCTGCTCGTGTTGCAATGCGGCATCCATCACATCATCGCCAACGATTGCGCGTACAAGTTGCTCTTCGCGTTGCACTGCGGAAGCGTCCTGAGTTTCCATTTGCAGGATGGAAGCCAGCTCGTTGATTTCATCAATGTGCTCTATGGGATAATTGTCATCGAAAGCCTCGTAAATGCTCTTCATTGCCTGACGACCCTCTTCCATTAGGTCCTCCATATCTTTAACCATATCATCAAGCATTTCGCGGTCAGCAGCAAGCTCCGTTGTGTTGGTGTACTCCACGTCGACATTGACGGGCAGATTATGGCCTACACTGTAGTCGCTGGCCTCTCCCAGCGTGTACTTCCATCGCTTGTGGCGCTCGCTGTAGGGAGCATCGACCGAGAGCACATCGCCCCGCTCGCGAAGGATGTGAAGCTTGACGTTGCGTATGGCGGTGGTGTCGTTCACCAGCATGTCGTTCTGGTCGTAGAAGTCAACGAAGAGGCTCACCTCAAAATTGCTGTCGGCATAGCGCATGTTCATACCGCCGGGGGTGACCGTATTGGTACGGAAGTCAAACACGAAATCATCCGTATTGTGCTCATGGTTCAGACCTTTCAGGCGTAGCGTCACCACTGGTGTTAAGGAACCACGATTTACTTTGACCGTTTTCTTCTCTGACTGCATCTGCAAGCCCTCAGGCGTGGTGATGACGGCATAGATGCCGTGCTCCGAGAGGTTGTAGGGGTTGTCGAGTGGGCACATCACGCTCCAGTAACCGGTGCCGAGCGAGGTAGTCTCGCCGATGAGCGCGCCGTCGTCGTAGACCTCCACCTTGCTCAGGGGTACGGCCATGCCCGTGACGGGCAGCAGTCGGCGGCCCGTGGTCTGAGGAGCGTTGATGGTCAAGTCAGTGGCACTGAAGCGCACGGTGCCGATGGGCTGCAGCGTGGTGCTGCCATTGAGGCGGAATCGTGTGCCGGCCGACACCTCGAAGAGACCGCCGCGCGTAGGTACCACACAGAAGCGCACCAGGTGCTCGTCGTCCATGTCGTCGATGAGCACGGTTATCTGGCGGCCGTCCATCTCGTAGGGAACGGTCTTGTTGCCAACCATCATAGAATTCTCGACCATCTCGACGCCCTCAGGCAGGTCGAACTGCAGGCGCACCTTGCTCAGCATGTCCTGATACTGCGGCTTGAAGTGCAGGTCGGCACGCAGGGTGACATAGCTGCCCACGCTCACCTCGTCCTTGTTCACACCGAAGAGCGTGGCATCGCTGGTGTAGCTGAAACGTGAGTCGTCGAGCAGGGGAACGGTGCTGTTTGTCACCGTCGTGATGCGGCCGCTGCTGATGCTCACCTCGTTCTTCACCATGTCGTTGTCGCGGATGCCGAACTGATAGAGACGGTCAAGCGAGGCTACTGAGGTGGCCATCGCGCTGTAGCCCATGGTGACGAGCGTGTAGTCGCCGTCCTTCAGGTGCGTGACCGTCAGCTCTGTGTCCTTATACGGTGCCCAGCCGACGAGCTGTCCGTCGGCATCGTAGAGCACGCCCATCACCTGCATGTTGTCGGTCATCTCGAAGCTGGCCTTCAGCTGGCCCATCTCCTTGATGCCGAAGATGGCGGTGGCGTGCCCGTCGCTACCCACGGTGCATGTCGTGGTGATGGGCATGAAGCTGCCAGTGATGCTGGTGGCGGTGAGCCTGAGGCGTGTGCCCTCGGCCAGCTCCTGGTCGATGAGCACCACGACGGGGTACTGCACGCTGATGTCGCTCAGTTCCTGGCCTGTAGTCTCGTTGACGACGGTGTAGGTGATGTTCCCGTAGCCGTCATAGCCCTCCTGGCTCATCGCCTCCTCGTCGGCATAGACGGCAGGGGTGTAATAGAGGTCGAGGTCGATGATGGTGCCGCTCAGGTCATGCAAGGCAAAGCCCACCCCCGGCCCCTCCTCAAGGGAGGGGAGGTTGTCAGTTACCAGTGTAGCCTTCAAAAAAGAACTGTGTGTTACCGTGATTGTTGTGGGTGCCTCGTAGACGGTCAGCGTGTAGTGGCCGTCGATGTCGGTCTTTGTGCTCTGTGTCACAGGATAGACGCCATTCAGCATCTGGCTGACGGTGACGGTGGCGCCACGCACGGGCTTGCCCGTACTCTCTGCCGTGACGGTGCCGCTGAGCGTCAGCTGCGGGATAATGGATAATTGACAATGGATAATTGACGACTGTCCTACGGTGACGAGCGAGTCGGGCGGCGTGAGGTACTGGCGGCCCAGCGTTTCGTCGAGCTTGACACGGTAGCGCACCTGCGTGCCCTCTAACTGGCCGGTGAGGGTGGCGCCCGTAGCGAGGTAGTTGCCCTGGCGGTCGGTCCAGGTAACGCCCACCCCCGCCCCCTCCCCAAGGGAGGGGAGTGCGGTGCCGTCGGGCAGCAACAGGCGCAGGGTGACGTCGATGGGCGTCTTCAGGTCAGCAAAACTGACCTGAAGGTCCTTGTCCTGAATGTCGATGCCCTCAATGGTGCCCAGCACGTCGCCGCGCTGGTTCTTCAGGTAGAGCACATGCTGCGTGTGGCGGATGAGGTTGTTGAACGTGTAGCTCGTGGCGTTGGTGATGACGTAGCGCTGGCTCTGCAGCGTCTTGGTGTTCACCAGCTCAAGGAACATGTCGTTGTAAGACTTGGGCTGCGGCAGCGTGACGGTGAGGCGCTGCACGCCCGTCGTGATGGGCAGAATCATCAGCTCCTTCCAGCCACGTGCCTGCTGGTAGAGAGGCACGGCCTCGGCAGGCACGTGGACGATGACGTTGTCCTTGTTCAAGCCGTCGAAGGCCCAGTTGTTGTAGTAGTCGTTGGCCGCGTAGCCCTGTTCGCCCGGCATCCGTCCCTCGAATGTGGGCGGCGTGGTGGCAAAGCAGGTGACGGTGGTCAGCGACTCGCAGTTGCGGAAGGCATACTCGCCGATGGTCCGGATGGTGGCGGGCAGCACTATCTGCTTGAGCGACTTCTTGCTGAAGCATCCACGAGGCACCTTGGTGATGCCGCTGGTGCGGCTGTAGTCTATGTACTCTACATTGCCTGCATTGTTCGTGAAGACACTGATGTCAATGGGATAATCGTAGGTGAGGCTCGCGTCGGTGCTCGGCCCGTCGATGGTGGCACTCTTGATGAGGTCCCAGTCGCTGTGCCACGGGTCGCGGCTCGTCACCTCACGGACCTTCTCATAGAGGTGACCCGGCACGAACTCGCTGATGATGAGCTCGCCGCTCTCCTTGTTCCACACGTTGCCATGCGGGTTGGCGGGCGTCTCCGGGTCGTAGTCGTACATGGCGTAGAGCGTCATGTCGCGCTCGGGCATGGTGAAGGTGTAGGGATTGTCGGTAGAGATAATCTTGCCGTCGAGCTGCCAGCCTGCGAATTTGAAGCCTGTTTTGGGATAAGCCGTCACGGTGAACTCATAGCCCGTCCACACTAACCAGTTCTGTGCGGACTCTCCGCCTAAGCCCCAGGTGAAGGTGCCGCCAAACTCGGGGTTGGAACGCAGGTAGAGGCGGTTCCATGTGTCGGTGTAGCCGTCCTCGCGTGGGCCAGGCGGGTTGGCGGGGTCGTAGGTGGTGTGACCTGTCAGCACGACGTTGCGGGCTGGCATGGTGAAGATGTAGTGCAGCGAGTCGCACACCAGCGACCCGTTCTCGTCGGTCCAGCCGGTGCAGCTGTACTCCGCCTTGAGGCTGCCAGTGAGGTGCACCTCCTCGCCGGCCGCGAACTCCGAGCGTCGGCTGATGTAGTCGCCGCTCTTGATGCCTGCATAGGCGTTGAGTGTGCCGTCCTCGGGCACGTTGAGCGTCACCGTGTATTTCGTGTCTTGCGCCTGTGCCGCCAATGCTATGAGCAGCAACAAGCAGAAAGATAGTATTCTCTTCATAGCTTTATGGATTTGAGCGTTGAGATTTGAACGTTGAGAGTTATGATTACTCAACAATCATCTTTTTGCCGTTTCTAATGTAAAGACCCTTTGCGGGCTGGCTCACGCGGCGGCCCTGCAGGTCGTAGAGCTGTTCCGTTTGTTGCTGTACTACGGCAACAGACTGAACGCCGTCGGTAGTGCCTAAGCGGAGCAGGAAGCGGCTGTTCTGCGTGCCGGCACCGACAGTGAAGGTGTAGGCGGTCGCAGTGAGGTCAGTCTCAGTGGCGGCCTGCTTGTCGATGAGCGTGACGGTGCCGCTGGCCTTCGTCTGCAGGGCTATGGTGTAGGTGCCGCCCTGACTGAGCTGCAGGCCGAGGCGTATCTCGCCGTCAGCCATGGGTCGCTCGTTGATGGCATACTGCACGTCGCCATCCAGCGTATAGAGATGAGCCACGCCTGGCTCGGTGCTGAAGAATTTGCTGGCATCGCGGCCGGCGTCGTAGCCTAAGCTGGCACGCTCGTTGATGACGAAGCGGGTGCGGTCAGCCTGTACCGACGGCTTTTCCCCGTCGGACAGTGTCAGGTTGTACACCTGTCGGGGCTGTGCTGCGGCTGCTCTTGCGCGAACATTATTATAGTATATGGTGTCGCGGATGGCCAGGTCGTTCTGGCGGCCCTCCTTCAGGAAGATGACCTGACTCTGGTCCAGCGGGCGCTGGATGAAGAGTGCCTGGCCTGGGTTGAGAATATAGTCGTCGTCAAGGGGCGAGTAGGTCTCATACTGCCCCGAGCGGTTCCAGATGGTGATGGGGCTGGTGGTCTGCATGGCGCGTATGTCGAAGAAGCAGGGGTAGGGGTTGCCGATGAAGTTCCACGAGCGGTTATGGGCAAACTCAGTGGGATAGTTCTCAAGGGGCACCGCTACGTCGTCGTTGGTGAAGAAGCGCGTCTTTGCGCCGTTGTTTACCGAGGGTAGGAAGTAGTTGTTGTAGTTCTGATACCAGTCGCCGTTGGTAGTGCGGATGATGTAGCCCTGTCCGGCCTTCAGCATGCCGTCTTTGGGCACGTTCACCCAGGCCTCGGCCAGCTGGCCGTTGGCGCGCTTCTCACCGTCGTAGGTACGGATGACGAAGGGGTCGTCGGGGTGCGTGCTCGTCATCTGCTTCAGGTCTACGTCGTAAGGCACGGAGAAGAACGTCCAGTAGTCCTTGGACACATTGATCTCAGTGCGGATGACGTCGGCGCGTCCCGTGCCGTTTACCAGCATCGGCGTGAAGAACTTACGGTTGTCGGCTTCCTTGGCTGCGTAATAGCTGTAGTAGAGGTTCAGCGTGTCGGCCGAGAACGAAGCCTTGCTGCCCACATAGAGCTTGCCGTAGGTGAGCATACCGCCGTTGCCGCCCTCAGATGCGGTGTTCTTCGCGTTGGGGGTGATATAGATGTTGGGCTTCCACTGTGCCATCAGGTCGGCGGGCCACGTCATGTTGTAAGGTATGTTGATGTAGACACCCTCCGGCAGGTCGGGATGGGTGACGATGTTGTGCAGGTCCCAGCCTTCCGTCTGCTTGTAGGCGGCCTGCGAGATGTAGGGCACGCTGACGGTGCGGTTCTTGTCGGCCTCGCGACCGCCGAAGGGATTCTTACGCCCAATGCCACTGGTAGTGTTATGCATGGTGAAGGGCGGCGCCACACTGAGGCAGGTCATGCTCTGCAGGTTGTCGCAGTTGGCGAAGGGACAGCCATAGAGGCCCTGCACCGAGCTGGGCAGTGTGAGCTGTGTCAGGGCCTTGCAGTTGTCGAAGGCACTGCCCCAGATGTCTACGAGTCCCTCGTTCAGCTGCACGTCGGCTAAGCGCGTGCAGTTCTGGAAGGCGGCGTTGTAGATGTGCTCCATCGTCCCGGGCATGACTACCCGGCGCAGGTGGGTGCAGTTGGCAAAGGCATAGCTCTGGTTGATGTCGGTCTGGCCGTTGAAGCCGATGTCAGTCAACTCGTAGCAGTAGTAGCACAGGCTGGAATTGATGACCTTGAGCGTCGAGGGAAACTGTATCTGCCAGAGGCCCGACTCACGGTAGGCCTCATTGCCGATGCTCGTCACGCCCTCGGGGATGACAGCCTGGCGCAGGTTGTAGCAGCGGTAGAAGGCACCGCTGCCAATGGTCTTCATCGTGGCGGGCAACGTGACGCTGTTCAGGTTGTAGCACTGGTAGAAGGCGTTGTTGGGCAGGCTCTCCAGGTGGTCGGGCAGCACGACATAGCGCAAGTAGTAGTGGTTGCGGAACTGGGCATCGACGAAGGCGGTGTTCAGCACCTTGCTCATGTCCACCTCGATGAGGTTCGGACAGCGGTCGCGCAACGTCGTGAGGTCGGCATCGTTGAGCTGACCGCTGATTTTGATGCGTTTCAGGTCGGCCAGATTGAAGTCGTTGCCTTTCTGGGCGAAGATCTCGTCGCCTAAGGTGCCGGGCTGCTCCACGGTGACGCTGAGCAACTGGTACGACTGGCGGTCGCGCTCGTCCTCAAGGGCGATGAGGCGGTTCAGGGCCTGGTTGTCCGTCTCGGTGCTGACGGGGGAACCGCCAGCCGCACGGATGGCGTCGTCGATAAGCTGGCGGTTGTAGGCGCGGCCGTTCTTGGCGGGCATCGTGGTGCTCTTTGAGAGGTAGGTCACCTTGAAGTGGTCCATGATGATTTGCGAGGAGCGGCCGTCGTCGGTCTTCTTCACACCGATGGTGAGCTGCCCGTTGGTGACGGCCACGACCAGGCTGTTCAGGTAGACGAAAGGATGGTGGGTGAGCGAGAAGGCTGCCGACGTGCCATCGTTGATGGCGGGCATGAAGGCGGTGCTGCCCTCGCCGGTGAAGTAGTTCATAGCGAGACCCTGATACCAGCGGTAGCGGTTCTGGCCCGTCAGCGCGTCGTCGAAGACGGTCTTCAGCAGCACTTGCTGTTCGTTGGCATAGAGATAGGAGGGAATGACGCCGCCGTGCTCGGCCAGCACCTGCTCAGCCGTATTGGCAGGGTTGCTTACCTGGTCGTATGCGTTCACCTGCACTAAGTAGAGGCCGTTGGGCAGGTTGTAGACGGTCTGCTCAAAGGTCTGAGCACTTTCATAGTTGCCCGTCAAGAGCACGCGGTTGCCCAGCACCTCGCCGCTGACGCTGGGGTTGCAGCCCGTGAAGGTCCACCCGTTGCGGCCGTCGTTGAACTCGGGGTTCTGCAGTTCCACCTCGTCACCCACCTGCAGGTTCTTCGGGTTCCTGAAGGCGATGCTCTTGACGTAGGCCACAATCCAGTCGTTGCGGTCGGGATAGTGGAAGGTGAGTGCCAGCGTGTACTTGCCTTTCGCCATCTGCCGCGCCTGCACGATATAGGTTACGGGGGTGTTGCGACCCTTGTTCACCAGGTTGAGCGTCGTGTCAGCCACCACGCTGCCGCTCTCATTCGTCAGGAGAAAGTCAACGGATGCACCGCTGCGGTCGGTACTGATGTCGAGCAATACATTATAATAATCGGCTGCGTTCTGGTTCTGCAGCGTGTAGTACAGCTGGTCGTCGTTGTACATATTGTCCACGCCGTTCTCGGTGAAATGGCTATTCGTGTTGCGGCTGACGGGCAGTCCCTTCGTCAGGTCGAAGGGATTGTCATCGGTGTTGGGGATGGTGACGGCCTGCGTCACGGTCTCGAATTTGATGCGACTGATGTTGGCCGTATTGTTGCCGGGTGTGGAGTGGAAGGTGAAGGTCAGCGTGTACTTGCCTTTCGTCATCTTCTTCGTCTTCACGCGGTACATGTAGTTCTTGTTGTTCCATCCGCTGCGGGTGATGGCGAACGTAGTGTCGGCCACCACGCTGCCGCTCTGGCTCTTCAGACTCAGGTCAACGGAGACGTTGTCCATGCCCGTGTCGAACCAGATGGAGGCGAAGTAGAAGTCGACGTCCTGCTGGTTCTGCAGGGTGTAGACCAGCTTGTCGCCGTCGTACATCCACTCCACGCCATTGTTGGTGAAGTGCTGATGGGTGTCGTCGCTGGTGATGACGCCCTTCTTCAGGTCGAAAGGGTTCTCGTCGGTCGTCGGGATGGCGACGTCTTCGGCCAGGGCCACGTTTGCCATGCAAAGGGCCAAGGCGGTGAGGAGGGTGGCAAAGGTTTTCATGTCTGTTGTTTTTGTTTTAAGTAATAGCATCGTTGCCGCAAAGTTAGCGAAAATGCGTTATAGTTCCAACCCCCGCCTGCCTGTTTTTTGCCAGATTTTGATGAACTACCCCGTTTTTTTGATGAACTCTGTCCGTGTGAAAATAAATCATGGAGAATGTTTGGCTCTTTCGCTTTTTTGGCGTAATTTTGCATGCAAGATTCACTACAGCATGATGCGCCTGAAGATACTATTGATGACTTTCCTGCTCGCATTGCCTATGATGGCGCAGATGACGAGCACGCTGAGCTGTCGCCGCTACACTACGCAGGACGGCTTGCCGCAGATGCAGACGGAGACGCTGTTTCAAGACGCGCGCGGGTATATATATGTAGGGACGCTGTCAGGCTTCGTACGCTTCGACGGCCGTACTTTCACGCCGTTCCTCAGCGGGCACCGCTGGAACATCGTCAGCTTCATGGAGTGCAGCGACGGGGTTCATCCCATGAGCTTCCGCCAGCACTGGCGCCTCGACGTTGATGACTTAGACCTGCACCCGCTGGACGCGCAGGGGCGCTGGCTGCTGAACAACTTCAACAGCCCTGATCTGCCCAGTGGCTATGTGCTGTTAGAAGACGAGCAGGAAGAGCACCGCTGGGTGGCCAAGACCACCAATCTGCATGACTTTGCGCTGGTGGCCGACCATGAGGTGCTTGACAAGATGATGCCTGACCGTAAGCTCTATCTCGATGCTTCCACACTCTATGTGCCTACGGGGGAAGGACTCTTCCGGCTGTCTGCTGACGGGAAGTCACTCTCTTTGGTGGGGGCTGGCGATGGGTTCTATTCGCTTTGCCGCCAGGGTGACACCCTCTTTGCTTTCGCTGAGGACGGCATCTATACCGTTGAGGGCGACAGTGCCGTGCTGCGTACAGCCTACCACGACTGGCAGGCTGACTATGGCCTCTATGTACGCACCGCACAGGACGGGACGATGCTCATAGCCGATTCGCACAGCATCTACAGCTATGACGGCACCTGCATAACCAAGCTGGCGGGCGGTTTCAACCTCATCAAGGCACTGTTCGTTGACCGATGGGACCGCCTGTGGGTAGCCACCTATCAAGGGCTCTACTGCTTCTTCAACCGTCACTTCACCAACTATAGCCTTGACGATAACGATGACATCGTGCGCGGCATCGGGGTTTTGACGCAGCCTGTACAGGGGACGCTGAACGGAAAAATCATCAGTGGCGGGCGCATCCTCTACGACAACGCCGACGATTTCTTCCAGCCCAGTGCCGCCGTCATTGACAGCTGCGTCTATCTGGCCGGGCGAAACGACATAGCCTGTGTCCATGACAGCACCGTGAAATGGCTGGACATGCCCTTTGAGCGCTATCAGTTTGTAGCCGAAGCCCAGGGACGTCTCATCGTTGGCACACGTCAGGTCATCGCTGCCTACGATCCCTCCAACGGGAACCTCGATACCTTGTCTGCCGACGTCCGTCACCCATGGTGTGCAGCCGCCGACAACGAGGGCCATCTCTATGTGGGCACCTCCTTCGGCCTGTTCCGTCTTTCCCTGAACGACAGCGCGAATCAAAGTGCCGAGCAGGTGCCTTTCCCGCAGAAGCTTATCATCTCAACGATGAAAGCCGACCCGCACGGAACGGTGTTCTTTGCCTCGGGCGACTCGCTGTTCCTCATCCGTCAGGGACAGGTGCAGGAGCTGAACAGCCAGATGCCCCAGCTTCGTGGTCATGAGGTGCGCTCCATCCATGTGTCACCCAAAGGCTACCTTGTGGTGGCTGCCCTTGACGGGCTCTTCGTGTGCCGTGTCAGCGATGACTATCGTCTCAGTGACGTCACCTTCTTCAATCATCTCAATGGGTTTACCGTCGTTGAGCCACAGATGGCAACCATGGCCGAGAGTGCTGACGGCACCGTATGGCTCTGCGGACTGGAGCAGATGACCTCGTTCCGACCCGCCGACCTGGTGGCCGACAGCCAGGCCGACACCTTCGTGCGCCCGCCGCTGCGCTGGTATGAGCACTGGTGGGTGTGGCTCGCGGGCTTGCTGCTGCTACTGCTGCTCACGGCCCTGCTGGTACAGTGGGTGGAGAAGCGCCGCAGCCGCCGTAAGATGCTGCGCCTGCAGCGGCAGAAGCAGGAGCGCGAGGAGCTGATACGCACCATCCGCGAAGAGGCCATCAGGGCGGAACACTCGCAGCTGGCCGACAGCATCGTGAAAATGACCGACAAGCCTGAGACAAAACGGCTGACATTGCGCACGGCGAAGGGAACGATGGTGGTCGACGCGGCGGCCATCGTCTACCTGAAGGCCGACGGCAACTACACGCAGCTGGTGACCTTTGCCGACAGCGACCTGGTGCTCACGGGCCTGGGAACACTGGCCCGACAGTTAGAGGGCGGCCCCTTTGTGAGGGCCGACCGCAGCACGCTGGTGAACACGGGCTTTATATACAAGCTGAATGCAGCAGAGCGCCGCTGCATCTTCAAGTCTGCTGACGGAGCCCTGCTGGAAACGACGCTCCTCGCACCTGCCTTCAAGCGGCTGGAGAAGCTGATGTAAGTTCTTATTTGATGCTGGCTGCCCTGTTGTCGTTACGCTGCATGCTATAATGCGTCACCCAGCAGGTCAGACGCTGAAATGTCGAAGCCTAGCTGAAGCCAATGGCAAGAATTGCCATCACAATGATATCTACGAGTTTCATGCTCCTTCTCCTTTCTTCCTTTTAGGCAGACGGTGAGCCTTCCGCAGTGCCTCGGTAATGATCCACTGCAGCTGACCGTTGGTCGAGCGGAACTCGTCAGCAGCCCAGGCCTCGATAGCGTCCATCGTGTCGCTGTCGACGCGCAAGACAAAGCTCTTCGTCTTCTTTTCTGACATGTCTTTCTAAACGTCACTCAGTGGCTTAATGATTCAGCGTGCCGGTATTCACCACGGGCTGTGCGGAGTCGTCGCCGCAGAGCACCACGAGCAGGTTGCTCACCATGGCGGCCTTCTTGTCGTCGTCGAGCTCCACCACCTCTTCCTTCGAGAGCTTGTCGAGTGCCATCTTCACCATTGAGACGGCGCCTTCGACGATCTTCTCGCGGGCAGTGATGATGGCCGAGGCCTGCTGGCGGCGCAGCATCACGGCAGCAATCTCCGGGGCGTAGGCCAGGTAGTTGATGCGGGCCTCCACTACTTCGATGCCGGCCAGGGCCAGTCGCTCGTCGAGCTTCTCCTCCAGCTGCTGGTTGATCTCGTCGCCGCCGTCGCGCAGCGTCAGCTCCGTGTTCTTGCCATCCTCATCGTCGTAGGCATACTGTCCGGCCACCTGGCGGAGGGCAGCGTCGCTCTGCACGCGCACGAAGCGCTCCAGGGCGTTCATGATCGAGCGCATGTCGCCGCCTATCTGTCCGGCGGCCACGTTGGCCATCGTCTGTGTGTCCACCTCGAACAGGGCCTTGTATGTGTCCTTCAGCTTCCACACCAGCACCAGACCGATCATGATGGGGTTGCCCGTCTTGTCGTTCACCTTGATGGGCTCGGCGTCGAGGTTGCGGGCGCGCAGGCTCACCTTTTTAGTGGAGTAGAAAGGGTTAATCCAGAAGAAGCCCGTCTGTTTGACCGTGCCGCTGTACTTGCCGAACCATGTGGTGACGCGTGCCTCGTTGGGCTCGAGCATCATCATGCCGCTCCACATGATGAGCGATGCTATGAGCAGTATCACGCCCATGGCCAGCGTCCAGCCGCCGGGGGCAGCGGGCACGTTGTCCTTCGCCAGCAGTGTGATGCCAAAGATGATGGCAGCCAGGCTGACCAGCGTCAGCACGATGTTGATGAACAGAAACAGGAATCCGTTCAGGATGGTTCCTCCAAAATTTCTTTCTTTTGTTTCCATGATTGTGTAGTTTTAAAATGATATCAAAATAATATTGCAAAGATAGTGCAAAAAAAACAAACGGCAATGGATTCTGCCGTATGTTTAACGAAGTTTAACCAGCGGTAAACGCTGTTATTGCTGAAACATTGCGTAGATTTTCTCTGCTGTTTCCTTCATCTGCTCGGGTGTGAGCTGCAGTTTCTCGCGGCGGAAGTCCACGTCGGCCTCGCTGTTCATGGGAATGAGGTGGATGTGGGCGTGGGGCACCTCGAGGCCCAGCACCACCTGGGCCACCTTGCGGCAGGGGAAGGCCTTCTTCATGGCCACGGCCACCTGCTTGGCAAACTGCTGGAAGCGGCCCAGCTCGTCGTCCTCCATGTCGAAGATGTAGTCCACCTCGCGGCGCGGAATGACCAGGGTGTGGCCCACGGCCACGGGGTTGATGTCGAGGAAGGCGTAGAACTCGTCGTTCTCGGCGCACTTGTAGCTGGGAATTTCGCCAGCGGCAATCTTACTGAATATATCCATCTTTTTTAATGCTTAATGCTTAATGCTTAATGAATAATGCTTAATGCTTAATAGTGAAGGCGCAGCAATTATGCATTATGCATTGAAAACTATCCCACGGTGATTTTCTCAATGCGCAGCTTGATGGTGCCGCGCGGAATCTTCACCTCCACCTCGTCGCCTACCTTGTGGTTGAGCAGACCCTGTGCGATGGGGGTCTTGATGCTGATCTTGCCCTGGCGCAGGTCGGCCTCGTTCTCGCTGACGATGGTGTAGGTCATGCGGGCCTTGTTGGCCAGGTTGGTCATCTCCACCTTCGACAGGATCTGCACGCTGTCGGAGCTCAGGCGCGAGGTGTCGACGATCTTGGCCTCGCTGATGGCCAGCTTCAGCTGATTGATTTTCGACTCTAAGTGCGCCTGCGCCTCCTTGGCCGCTTCGTACTCGCTGTTCTCGCTCAGGTCGCCCTTGTCGCGTGCTTCCGCGATGGCGGCCGATGCCTTCGGGCGTTCAATGCCCTCTAAACGCTTTAGTTCGGCTATGAGATTGTCATAGCCTTCTTGTGACATGTATGCCATGTTGTTTTGCTTTTTACAGATTTATTATTATTGTTGCTTGTTGTTTTTCGCAGTAAAAGCAAAGAATCCCGGCCATTCTTTCAGGGTCGGAATCCTTATACTCCTCTTTCTTTGGTATCCTTTTTAGTGCGTGCAAAGTTAGGCAATTATTTTCAACTGCCCAACTTTTTCGCGTTAAAAATTGTTGCCGCCAGCCGTGCGGCGGTGGTTTTGCTTGGCAGACCTGCCGTTGCGTCACTTCGTGAGCCGTGCGAACAGTTCCTTCATGCCCTCTGACGCTCCCTTCATGATTTGCTTCACGCCCTGTCCGGCGCTCACCGGCTTGGGGTCGATGAGGTAGACGGGCACGCCGGGCCGCACGTAGTGTACCAGTCCGGCGGCGGGATAGACATTCAGTGAGGTGCCGATGATGATGAAGATGTCAGCCTGCTGTGCCAGCTCGGCAGCGATGCTGATGTTGGGCACGGCCTCGCCGAAGAACACGATGTAGGGGCGCAGCAGCGAGCCGTCGCCGGCCTTCGTGCCCGGGGCCACCTCGCAGTTGTCGGGCGTCAGCTGCTGAATGTAGCGCGGGTCGTCGACGTCGCGGCTCGAGCATACCTTCATCAGTTCGCCGTGCAGGTGCACCACATGTGTGGAGCCGGCCTGCTCGTGCAGGTTGTCAACATTCTGCGTCACCACCGTCACGTCGAAGTGGTCCTCCAGCTGGGCCACCAGTCGGTGCCCCTCGTTAGGCTTCACGTTCCAGCATTTCTTGCGCAGCATGTTGTAGAAGTTTGTCACCAAGGTGGGGTCGGCCTCCCAGCCTTCGTGGGTGGCCACCTGTGCCACGGGGTATTCCTCCCACAGGCCGTCAGCGTCGCGGAACGTCTTCAGTCCGCTTTCCACCGACATGCCGGCACCGGTCAGTACTACGATTTTCTTTTTCATAGGCGTATCCTAATTTCTCAATTTCTCATTATCTCCATTTCCTACAGCACGTTCATCAGCTGTGCCAGTCCTGTCACCTCATAGGTGCAGGGGCCCGGGGCTGGGTAGTCGGGGAAGCGGTTGAAGTAGGCGGTGTCCAGTCCGGCCTGCAGCGCCCCCTCTATGTCGGTGCTGTAGTTGTCGCCAATCATCAGCGTCGTCTCCTTCTGGGCCTTCGACACGCGCAGAGCGTAGTCGAAGAACTGCTGCGACGGCTTGTTCGCCCCTGCGTCCTCGCTCAGTATGACCGTGTCGAACCTGCCGTCGAGGCCGCAGGCGCGCAGCTTGCGGTACTGCACCTCGTGAAAGCCGTTGCTGCACAGGTGCAGGCGGTAGCCGCTGAGCAGCAGGTATTCGACCAGCGCGCGTGCATCCCGCACCAGTCCCGGCTTCGTGGAACAGAGGTCGAGGAAGCGGTCGCTGACGCGGCGGCAGTCGTCGGCCGTGGGCTGCAGGCCCTCGCCTAAGCTCAGCGGGCGGCGGAAGCGCTCCACGATGAGGTAGTCGCGGTCTATCTCGCCGTGGGCGTAGCGTGTCCACAGGTCGATGTTCGCCTTCCAGTAGGCATTGTAGAATACCTCCGGGCGGGGGAAGAAGCGCCCGAGGCGCAGCTCGCGGTAGAGCTCCTGCAGGGCGATGACAGCGTTGCCGTGGGTGTCGTACAACGTGTCGTCGAAGTCGATGAACAGGTCGGTATATTGCTTCATGGGATGCAAAGTTACGCATTTCTGCTGAATAATGCAAAAGAAAAGCATGGTTTTCTTTTGCATTTCGCTCGTTTTTTCGTACCTTTGGCTTCGCCGAAGGTACTTGCACTCGGAAATGAAAAGAAAAGTGTTCTTTTCTTTTGCATTTCGCTCATTTTTTTGTACCTTTGTCCCCTCAATAGCGTAAAGAATGAAAGAATTCCTGCAAGTCTTGCGGCGCTTCGTGCCGCCTTATAAGAAGTACCTCGTGGCATCGGTGCTGTTCAACATCCTGTCGGCCCTGCTCAACATCTTCTCGTTTGCCGCCCTCATACCCATCCTGCAGATACTGTTCAAGACCGGCGATGCCGAGGCTGCCACAGCCTGGATGGCCTGGGACTGGGGCAACGTGCAGGGGGTGCTGATGAACAACCTGAACTATATGGTGAACGGCCTCATTGCCGACTTCGGACAGACGACGACGCTGCTCTTCATTGGTCTGTTCCTGGCGGTGACGACGGCCATGAAGACGGGTGCCTATTTCCTCTCGTCGGCCACCATCATCCCCATCCGCACCGGTGTGGTGCGCGACATTCGCAACCAGCTGTACCGCAAGATAACGTCGCTGCCGCTGGGCTTTTTCAGCGAGGAGCGCAAGGGCGACATCATCGCACGCATGAGCGGCGACGTGCAGGAGGTGGAGTCGAGCATCATGTCGAGCCTCGACATGCTGTTCAAGAACCCCATCCTCATCGTCGTCTATTTCGGCACCCTGCTCTTCGTCAGCTGGCAGCTCACCCTGTTCACCATTGTCTTCGTGCCCATCTTCGGCTGGTTCATGGGCTTCGTGGGCCGCAAGCTGAAGCGGCGCAGCATAGAGGCACAGGCGCTGTGGAGCGACACCATGAGCCAGGTGGAGGAGACGCTCGGCGGGCTGCGCATCATCAAGGCCTTCTGTGCCGAGGAGAAGATGAACGACCGCTTCGACCAGGTGAACTCCCACTACCGCAACGACATCATGCGCGTAAACATACGCCAGTCCATGGCGCACCCCATGAGCGAGTTCCTCGGAACGGTAATGATCATCATCGTGCTGTGGTTCGGAGGCATACTCGTGCTCAACGACAAGGCCATCACCGGTCCCTCATTTATATATTATTTGGTGATACTCTACAGCATCATCCAGCCGCTGAAGGACTTCTCGAAGGCAGGCTACAACATCCCCAAGGGACTGGCCTCGATGGAGCGCATTGACAAGATTCTCATGGCCGAGAACGACATCAAGGAGCCGGAGCACCCCAAGATCATCGACAGCTTTGAGCACCAGATAGAGTTCCGCAACGTCAGCTTCCGCTATGGCGAGCAGTGGGTGCTGCGCGGCATCAACCTCGTCATTCCCAAAGGAAAGACCGTGGCCCTGGTGGGGCAGAGCGGGGGAGGCAAGTCCACGCTGGTCGATCTTATTCCCCGCTACTACGACGTGCAGGAGGGCGAGGTGCTCATCGACGGCATTAACGTGAAGGACCTGGGCCTGCACTCGCTGCGCCAGCTCATCGGCAATGTGAACCAGGAGGCCATCCTCTTCAACGACTCCTTCCGTAACAACATCGCCTTCGGCAGTACAGAGGCTTCCGACGAGGAGATAGCTGAGGCTGCCCGCATTGCCAATGCCTACGACTTCATCATGCAGTCGGAGCACGGCTTCGCCACGAATATCGGCGACCGCGGCGGGCGACTGAGCGGCGGACAGCGCCAGCGCGTCAGTATAGCGCGCGCCATACTGAAGAACCCGCCCATCCTCATCCTCGACGAGGCCACCAGCGCCCTCGACACCGAGAGCGAGCGGCTGGTACAGGACGCCCTGGAGCGGCTGATGAAGACGCGCACCACCGTGGCCATTGCCCACCGCCTGTCGACCATCAAGAACGCCGACGAGATTTGCGTGCTGCACGAAGGACGAATCGTGGAGCGCGGCACACACGACGAACTGCTCAGCCACGACGGCTACTACCGTAAGCTGCACGACATGCAGCAGGTGTAGGTGCATCTTTCGCATCTGGAATTGGAATCATTGTGGGCTATCCGTTCGTCCCGAATTCTTTCTCGATGAGCTCTTTCATCCGCCCTTCCTTGGCGTATGGCACGGTGTCTGCCTGCCGGAAATTACTTTGCTCCGGGCGTAGCGACGGGTCGAAACCCAGTATGAAGCGGGTTGCAATGAGGTAGATGATGCGCGTTGGTGCGAAGCCATAGACCTGTTGGCGCAGGATGTGCAGTATCCGCTCACGGTCATCGGGCATCTGCCGGCGCATCTCCACATTATTATATAGCCGGCGCACAATCTCCGTGACGTACAGGCCCGACTTCATGTAGAGGTCGGCAAAGGTCTTCTGCGGGTCTTCAAAGATGTGTGGATTCTCTTGCTCCAGCAGGTCCACCATCTTCCGTACCACCCATTTGGGTGTGAAAATCTGGTTCGTCTTCTGCGGGGGAATGTAGTCGAAGATGTCCTCCGTCTGCGACTCGTCGAAGTAGTTGGCCAGCTGCTGCCTTTTCTTCCGGAACTCGGCTATGGCGTCATCGAACACCACCTCGTCGAACAGATGGCCGCTGAAGTGCTTCCGTACACCGTCCTCGGTATAGTCGCCGCCGTCGCGCAGGAAGCGGAACTCCTCAAGGCTGATGCTGGTCACCTCGCGGAACACATCGTCCTCAATGTTTTGGTCGAAGTTGCTGAGCGTCAGTGCTCCATTATCGTATGCCATGATGAAGCTGGGTATGGTGCGTGCGAAGCCGCGCAGGTGTGCCCGCACCTCGTCCTCCACACTGGCCTTCCTGCGTTCCTCCTTTTCCTTCTCCATGCGCTCGATGACTTCCTTTGGCTTGCGGCTGATGATGTCGTCTATGGTTGCCTTGATGGCGTCGTTCACACCCCTCATGGCCTCTTCCATTTCCTGCCGCAAGTTCTTGTCGGCTTCTTCCAGCTCCCGCTCGCTGGCTGCCTGCCTGCGGGCCTCCTTGTGCTTCACTTCCGCTATCTTGCGCTGCTGCTCGAAGTCGCCCTTTATCTTCTCCATCTTGGCATCCAGCTCTTTCTGCGAATCCCTGACCATGCGCTTCGTCTGTGCCTGCGTCTGCTCGTATCCGTCGGCAGCGGGCTTGATGATATTCTGCTCCACTGCCGCTTTCAGGCTGTCGCCCACCCGGCTGATGGCCGTCAGCACCTGGTCGGCACTCTCTGCCGCCATCGGCATCTCGTCCTCTATGTCCTCAAAGGTCTTGTAGAGCTTGTCGCCGAACAGCTGCTGCTCCTGCCCGATGATGACCTCTGCCGGGATGGTGACCTCGCCGTCGTCGCCGACGCACACGCTGGCAGCCTCATCAAGGTCGGCACCTGTGCTGCGTCCCCGCTCTTCGTGCGCCTTGTCCATCTTCTTCAGTATTTCGCCCACTACGGCCGGGGCGCTGAAGATGCCGGCGATGTTCCTGAACAGCAGGTTGCTCATGAAGCCACGCCTCACCACCTCCTCACATTTTATCTTCCTCGGGATGCTCAGTACCTGGCGCTCGTCAATCTGCATCATCCGCCCCTCGTCGTCCTCGGCGATGACGGGGAAGAAGTTCAGCAGCTGGCGGATGTTCTGCCGTCGCTCTTCCGTGGTGCCGCTGCCGCCGGCGGTACTCCTTTTCAGGTTGTTGGCAAACTCGTCGTAGAGCATCAGCGTGCGTGCGGGGTCGAAGTCGAAGACGTAGGCATTGTCCTTCCTCACTATCTTTCCTCCCTCTGAGTATTCGTAGGGGTTCTGTGCCCTGAAGGCGGCCTGCATGTACAGCTGTGCACTCTGCATGTTGCTGAGCATCAGCACGCCGCTCCACTCGGGTATGGTGACGCCCGTGGCCAGCTGGCCTATGCTCAGCGTGATGGTCCTGTGGTGGCGTGCTATGGCGTCCTTCACCTTGTTATAGGCTTTCACGGTCTCGTCGTTGTCGTCCATCCTCCCGTCGCCGGCCGCCAGCACCACCTCGTAGCCGTCAAATCCGCTGCCGGGCTCTTTCAGCAGGCGGGCCATGGCCCTGGCACACTCCACCCTGTTGGGCAGCAGCCAGAAGGTATGGGCCATCTCCTTCCGCAGCTCCTCTGTCGAGAAGGGGAACTTCTCTTGCGTGGTCAGTGCCTGTAGGAACTTGCGCACGTCGGCCTCATGCTCGAACTTGCCGTCCTCACGGGTCTTGAAAAACTCGTTCAGGTCGAAGGCGTAGTCTATCGTCTGCTCGAGGGGATTTGCAATCCCCGGTTCCAGTTCCATGCCTTGCTTCACCTGTTCGCGCACGATGTCACTCATGCGATACGTAAAAAGGTTCAGCCGGGGCATGTTTTCGTATGGGTTATGATTGTCGCCGGCCCACTCTTCCTTGGCCTCCTGCTCGTCGGCATAGCTCCAGTTGAATATCTGGCTGTCGCCGAACTCTCCCGATGCGATGGCCTTGAAGGGCGTGCCGCTCAGATAGAGTGTGAACTTGCGCCGGATGTTGTTGAAGGCTCGGTCTGTGCGCATGGTGTCCACTCCCTCGTGGCTCTCGTCCACTATCAGCAGGTCCCACGTCAGTTCCTTCATCCATTTCAGCTTGTCGTAGTTGCCGCCGAAGTAGACGGAGCCTTTCAGCCCCTGCAGGCTCTCGAAGCATATCTGCCCAATGAAGTTCTCGTCGCGCTGGGGCAGCCATTTCAGGAACATGCCGCGTGTCATCACGCCCGTCCGGCCCCGCAGCGACTCATTGTCGCTCACGAAGCGGTAGCCCGACTGCCCGGCCAGGTATTTCTCATAGTCGTCGAACCAGGAGTTGGCTATTGACGGGCGGTTGGTCACTATCAGCACGTTCCTGGCCTTCGTCTGCCGTATCAGGTCGTAGGCCGTGAGGGTCTTGCCGAAGCGCGGCTTGGCATTCCACAGGAACTTGCCCTCGCCGCCAGTTTTCTGCATGTATGCCAGCGTCATTTCCACGGCCTGCTGCTGTTCGTCGCGCAGCAGCTGCGCCAGAATCTCAGGCGAAAAGTCACTTTCCACTATGTCTACCACATTCTCGGGCATCGTTCAGCAGGGCAAATGTTCTGACTGATACCCAAGCGTCAGAATGGGCTGTAGTTTCAGGTTCCGCTACATGGAAGAAAAGAACGAGGGTATCTCCTGCTGCCCGTTCCGCTGCTTAGGCCCTAGGAAAGCCCCTCTTGAAAGAACGGACAGAGAGATACCCACGTAAGGAGTATATACAATGCACCCAAAAGTGTGCCAGTGAGGGCATACGATTAGCCCTCGGCACACTCCGGCTGCGCACTTGATATACACATCCGTAGGCGTCACCTCTGCGTTTGTCTTTGTACAAGAGTTTGAATTTCCTAGGTTCAAGCTGCCAAAAACAAAGCGTACAGTGTCGCTTTTCCACCATGTAGTGCTCCGCCCCGTGGCCTTCTTGCGTTCCTTTTGGTGGCAATCGCCTTGCGATTACCCTGCCAGGGTCGCCTATCCGTCGCCTTTCCGTCACCCTGAGATGACATTCCGGCTGCAAGGGGCAGATGCGATTGCAAAATTACGAAATTTACGTGAAATAAGAAAATAAGTTGGTAATAATTTGCAAAATCGTGATAAATTGTTGACAATTAGTGTCCTTACAGTTCGCTGATAAGCGATTATAGGCACATCTTTCCTGCATTTCCTGCACTTGCCTTGACACTCAGCAGGTTACGATGAAAAAGCTGCACCTGAAGTTGCACCTAAAGTTGCACCTGAACCTGCAGCACTGGGTTCTGCGAGATTTTGTGTGGGTAAAGCTGTTCTTCCAAGTTACAGACCCTACCTCCAACCCCATTCCCGATCTGCGGTCGCCTACCCGTAGCCTTTCCCCTTGAAGGGAGGGGAGCTGCTGCCGCCTTGTCTGCTGCTGGGGGAACTCCGTAGGCAC
>DGHX01000124.1:25231-27068 GCA_002392835.1 Prevotella sp. UBA3837
CTTAATCATACCAAGTTATTTTTTTCATTCACTTAGTAGCGTTTTGAAGAAATTGGTAATGCGGGGGCTTGGAAACGGCCTTTCAGGCCGTTTTCCCCTGACACTAATAAATGTGATACAGATAATCTTCGGATTAGAAATCCTTATACTCACCGCAGTCGGATTGCAAATCCGCCTGAGCCTGAGAGTTGTGCCGCCGGGCATGACGGGCGTAGCCTCTCTGTGCAAGGCCATTGGCCTCTCTGATAGCCTCTGCGAACTGGTTATATGTTCTCTGTGTCCTCCGCGCCCTCTGTGTTGGAAAGTGGAGGGAAGGCCGCAGCATGTATTTTTTCAACCGCACAGCTCGGAAAATTCCGTAGTACCCAGATTTATCCGCAGTGCGCGGACTGTTTGTCCGCGGCCCGCGGACTCGCAGTTCCAAGACTGCGTACTCTTTTTTGGTACTACGGTTAAAATTCCTTACCAATATTTTTAATTCTCGTTGACTCGGACAAAGTGGCGGACCTTGTGCCGACAGTGCCTGCCCTGGCCAATGGCTCGCAGGAAGCGGTGCAGGAAATGGTGCAGGAAGTGGTGCAGGAAATGGTGCAGGAAAATGGATGTAAGCAGCTGTAAACCAGTGCCGGTGCAGGAAAAAGGGGTTGTCTCGCCGTTTTTCCTGTGGTCGAAGTGATGGATATGTGCATACGCCTGCCCAGGACGGTGCTTCCGGTATTGGTGAGATGGCGGATTCCGTAAATATGGTTGATAAATCAGCAAAATGATTAAGTGTCATTTGCTGAAATCTCCGTACCTTTGTCGCCGTAAACCAACCGACCTCGCTCCGTACCGGGAGATGATTCTGCATCAGAATGCCGAAGCATTGTTCGGCAAATAATAACATTACTAAAACCCTATGAATGATATGAAGAGAACTTTTTTCAACCGAATGCTGTTGACGGCCGTGAGCCTGCTGGCTGTAGCATGCAGCGGCGATGATGCCGGACAGGCCAGTGCACAGGCTGTCGGCAATGCAGGCAAGACACTCGTGGTGTACTACAGCTACACCAATAACTGCCGTGACATAGTGACCACGCTGACCGGACAGATTGAGGCCGACGTGCTGCAGATTCAGCCCGCCGAGAAGGGGCTGCGCTACGAGGCCAACGGCTATGCCCTCGGCACGCAGCTGCTGAACGCCATCAAGGCGAACCCCGACGATGCCGACAGCTATCCGGCCATTGACCCCGTGACCACATCGCTGAGCGACTATGCCAACATCATCATCGTCACACCGCTGTGGTGGAGCCAGATGGCGGCCATCATGCAGACCTATCTGTTTCACAACGGTGCGCAGATGGCCGGCAAGAACGTGGGGTTGATAGTGTCGAGCGCCAGCAGCGGTATCAGCGGCGTCGAGGCCGACTGCCACCGGCTTGTGCCCGACGGGCGCTATTTCAGTCAGAGCCTTTGGATAAACAACTCTAACCGCAACAACCGCAGCACGCTCATCCGTAACTGGCTCTCGGCCATTAACTACAGTACGGTGACTGCCATCGGCTTGCAGCCCTCAGCAGCCAAGACCGCTACGGCCCGCCTCTATGGCCTGGACGGCCGTCGGGTCAGCACGAAGTCCGCGGTCAGCGGCGTGCGCGTCAGCAGCGGGCGCAAGGTGCTTGTGAGGTGAGTTAAAGTTTTACCTCCGGCACTATCTGTCCGTCGAGCATGCTGATGATGCGTTGGGCATAGCCGGCATCGCGCTCGGAGTGGGTCACCATGAGCACGGTGGTGCCCTCCTGGTTCAGCTGGGTGAGCAGCTGCATCACCTCCAGTCCGTTCTTCGAGTCGAGGTTAC
>DGHX01000018.1 GCA_002392835.1 Prevotella sp. UBA3837
GGCACGTTCTCGAAGAACTCCACGGCCTGGTTGATGGTCATGTCGAGCACGTCGGCTATGGACTTTCCCTTGTAGCGCACCTCGAGCGTCTCGCGGTTGTAGCGCTTGCCGTGGCACTCCTCGCAAGGCACCTGGATGTTGGGCAGGAAGTTCATCTCGATGGTCTTGTAGCCGTTGCCGCCGCAGGTCTCGCAGCGGCCGCCCTTGACGTTGAACGAGAACCGGCCAGGCTTGTAGCCGCGTATCTTTGCCTCGGGCAGGTTGACGAAAAGGCTGCGTATGTCGGCAAAGACGCCGGTGTAGGTGGCGGGGTTCGAGCGTGGCGTGCGCCCTATGGGGCTTTGGTCTACGTTCACCACCTTGTCGATGTTGTCCACTCCCTCGATGCTGTCGTAGGGCATGGGCCGCCTCAGCGAGCGATAGAAATGCTGCGACAGTATGGGCTGCAGCGTCTCGTTGATAAGTGTCGACTTTCCGCTTCCGCTGACGCCTGTGACCACGATGAGCCGTCCCAGCGGGAACTCCACGTCGACGTGGCGCAGGTTGTTGCCGCTGCAGCCCCTTAGTACGAGGCTCTTCCGCTCCTCCCCTTTCTTCTTGGCAGCCGCCGTTTCCCTTCCTACGCTTGTGAACTGTGGCGGCGTCTTCAGGTACTGTGCGGTCAGCGTGTCGGTCTTCATCATCTGTGCCGGCGTGCCCTGGAAGACCACCTCGCCGCCCTTTCGGCCCGCGCGCGGGCCTATGTCGACGATGTAGTCGGCGGCCAGCATCATGTCCTTGTCGTGCTCCACCACGATGACGGTGTTGCCCAGGTCGCGCAGCTCCTTCAGCGAGTGTATGAGCCGCTCGTTGTCGCGCTGGTGCAGTCCTATGCTGGGCTCGTCGAGTATGTAGAGCACGTTCACGAGCTGCGACCCTATCTGTGTTGCCAGCCTGATGCGCTGGCTTTCGCCTCCTGAGAGCGATGCCGACCGTCGGTTGAGCGACAGGTAGTCGAGCCCCACGTCGAGCAGGAAGTCCAGTCGCGTGCGTATCTCCTTCAGTATCTCTGCAGCTATCTTCCGCTGCTGCTTGTCGAGCCTGCCCTCGGCCTGTTCGTCCTCCAGATCGGTGAGCCACTGCCTCAGCTCGCCGATGTCCATGTCAGCCAGCTGGGCGATGTTCTTGTCCCATATCCTGTACGACAGTGCCTCGCGGTTCAGCCGCTGTCCGTGGCATTCGGGGCATTCGCACTCCATCATGAACTGGTCGGCCCACTTCTGCCCTGCAGCGCCGTCGTCGCTGTCCACGACGTCGCGCAGGTACTTCACTATGCCGTCGAAGGCCACGAAGTAGTCGCTCGAGGTGTGGACGACGTCCTTGTCGATGCGCACGTTTTCGAGCGAGCCGTACAGTATCTCCGTCATGGCCTCCTCGGGTATGTCGGCTATGGGTGTCTTCAGCGTGCATTCATATTTCTTCAGCAGCGCCTCTATCTGCCAGAAGATGAGCTGGTTCTTATACTTGCCCAGGGGCACGATGCCCCCTTCGTAGATGCTCTTCTGGGTGTCGGGCATCACCTTCTGCAGGTCAATCTCGCTGATGACGCCCAGTCCCTTGCAGCGTGGGCATGCTCCCTGCGGCGAGTTGAACGAGAAGTTGTTTGGCGCGGGGTCGCTGTAGCTGATGCCGCTGGTGGGGCACATCAGGCGACGCGAGAAGTGCTTCACCGTCCCCGTGTCCTTGTCGAGGATCATCAGCAGTCCGTCGCCCTGCTTCATGGCCGTCTGCACCGAGCGCTTCAGGCGCTCCTGGTGTGGGGTGTCTTGGTGAAGGGCGGAGGGTGACGGGTGGAGGGAGGGAACGGCCAGCTTGTCGACGACGACCTCTATGTCGTGGTTCTTGTAGCGGTCCACCTTCATGCCGCGCGTGAGCTCGAGCAGCTCGCCGTCGACGCGGATGTTGAGGTAGCCCTTGCGCCGCATCTGCTCGAACAGCTCGCGGTAGTGGCCCTTGCGGCTGCGTACCAACGGTGCCAGTATGAAGATGCGGTGCCCGGCATAGTCGTGCTGTATCATGTCGAGGATTTTCTCCTCGGTGTACTTCACCATGGGCTCGCCGGTCATGTAGCTGTACGCCTTGCCGGCCCTGGCGAAGAGCAGTCGCATGTAGTCGTAGACCTCGGTGGTGGTGCCCACCGTCGAGCGCGGGTTCTTGTTGGTGGTCTTCTGCTCGATGCTGATGACTGGCGACAGGCCCGTTATCCTGTCGACGTCGGGGCGCTCCATGCCGCCGAGGAAGTTGCGTGCGTAGGCCGAGAAGGTCTCAATGTATCGTCGCTGCCCCTCGGCGAAGATGGTGTCGAAGGCCAGCGACGACTTTCCCGAGCCGCTGAGCCCGGTGATGACGGTGAGCGCATAGCGGGGTATGTCGACGTCGATATTCTTCAGATTATGTACGCGCGCACCCACGACGCTGATGGTGCCCCTGCTGCTATTGTTGTCCTCCACTGGTCTGTCCTCCTTCCGTAAACCCTCTGAGCAAGTTCACGTCCTTGCGAATGTTGTATTCCTTGCCGTCGGCACCCTTGGCCCGGCAGAGCAGGAAGTAGACGCCGTCCTTCACGGGCGAGCCGCGGTAGGTGCCGTCCCAGCCGCCGTCGATGTCGGTCCACTCGTAGAGCTTCTGCCCCCAGCGGTTGAAGATGTAGGCGTGGAACTCGATGATGTTCTTGTAGCCGCCGCTGGTGTCGCCGTCCTTGCCGTCCTTGGCCTTGAATACGTCGTTCTGCTTGTCGTCATTGGGCGAGAAGGCGTTGGGGAACTCCAGGCGGCTGTCCGATATGACGATGGTGATGGCCACCGAGTCCAGCTCTATGCCGTCCTGCTCCAGCCGCGTCTTCTGCACGATGGTGTACGTTCCCGACTCGGTGAAGGTGTACTGCGTGTCCTCCTCATAGCGCACGAAGAGCTCGCGCTGAGGCTCGTTCTGCCGCTGGCGGCGGAAGTGCCACTCGTAGGAGGGGGTATAGTCGTCCATGGACGAGGGGTTGGAGCGGAAGGTGACGTCGAGCGGCGCCTGGCCGTCGGTGATGCTGCGCGTCTCCTGCTGCACATTGTCGGAATTGACAAAATAGGCCTGCGGGTTGACCGTCTGAGCCGACAGCGACAATGCCTGGAAAAGGGCAGCAAGAAGCAAGAAAAGCGGGGTCTTTCTCATGTTTTTTCGTCTTTTGGACTGCAAAGATACTAAATATTTCATAATTCTTTGCAAGCAAAACGAAATAAAATCGAGCACAGCGACTGCAATTCACATTTTTTTCGTACTTTTGTAGGCGAAAACTGAAAAAAGCGACTTATGAAACGAGTTTTAAGATACTTCTTAGCGGCTTCCGTGCTCCTGCTGACGGCAGGAGGAGCCATGGCACAGACCATGAAGACGCACAAGGTGAAGAAACACGAGACCATCTACGGCATAGCACGCAGCTACGGCATCAGCGAGAGCCAGCTGCGCAGCGCCAACCCCGGTATGGAGAGCGCCGACTACGTGCTGAAGAGCGGAAAGAAGATCAACATTCCCGTGGCGCAGCCCGCCGCCACGTCGCAGCCCGCCACCGACGCCCGCGACCAGACCGACGACATACGCCTGCGCCCCATACGCATGGGCGTGATGCTGCCCCTGCACGACCAGAACGGCGACGGACGGCGCATGGTGGAGTACTACCGCGGACTGCTCATGGCCTGCGACAGCCTGAAGCACGAGGGAATATCGGTCGACATCTACGCATGGAACACACCCGAGGGCACAGACCTGGCCAACACGCTGGAGAAGCCCGAGGCAGCACGCTGCGACATCATCTTCGGGCCGCTATACAGCAGCCAGATGGAGCAGCTGTCGGCATTCTGCCGCGACAACGGAACGATGATGGTCATACCCTTCTCCATCAGGGCACCACAGCTGAACTACAACCGACACATCTTCCAGGTGTACCAGTCGCCCGACGGAATGAACGAGACGATCAGCCAGCGCTTTGCCGACTGGTTCAAGGACTGCCACCCCATCATCGTAGACTGCAACGACCCTAACAGCACCAAGGGAGCTTTCACTGCCACGCTGCGCAAGGAGCTGGAGTACCGCAACATACGCTACAGCCTGACCAGTCTGCGCTCATCGAGCAACGCCTTTGCCACATCGTTCAGCACACAGCGCAACAACGTGCTGGTGCTCAACTCGGCACGCACCAACGACCTCGACGAGCTCTTCATCAAGCTGAAGGACGTGGCACAGCAGGCACCCAACGTCAGGGTGTCGGTCTTCGGCTACAACGAGTGGCTGGCACTGGCCGACTCGCATCGCATCAACTTCCACCGCTACGACACGTACATACCCTCGCCCTGGATGCCGGGCCTGTCGCCCTACGTGGCACTGCAGCTCACGCAGAAATACCGTTCCTTCTTCAAGCACGCCATGATCAACTTCACGCCGCCCCTGGCCATGACAGGCTTCGACCACGCCTTCTTCTTCCTGCGCGGTCTGCACAAGTACGGCCGCAGCTTCAGCGGCGAGGCCGGCGTCTTCGGCTACCAGCCCGTGCAGACGCCGCTGAAATTCGAGCGCGTCAGCCCAACGGGCGGATACCAGAACAAGGCATTCATGTTCATACACTACAAGACCGACGGCCAGACAGAGACCATCAGCTACTGAACGGGGGGAGAGAGAAAGAAATGAAGAACAGCCATCATCTGACGACGTACCGCCTGCTGACGGTCCTGGTCACACTGCTGCTGACGGCACAGACAGCCACGGCACAGGTGGGCGAACACCGCAACAACCTGGCAGTGGGCGTGAACGCCGGATTCATCATGAGCAACATCAACTTCCTGCCAAAGGTGCCGCAGTCGATGCACACCGGACTGACGGGAGGCATCACCGCACGATATACATCGGAGAAATACTTCAACAGCATCTGCGCCATCGTGGCCGAGCTGAACTACGCACAGGTGGGATGGAAGGAGAACATCCTGACGCCCAACGACGAGCCCGTGATCAACGCCATCACCGGCCTGCGCGAGGAATACCAGCGCGACATGACCTACCTGCAGCTGCCCGTCTTCGCCCGCCTGGGCTGGGGGCGCGAGCAGCGGGGACTGCAGTTCTACTTCCAGGTGGGCCCGCAGCTGGGATACTTCACCGGAGAGAGCACGAAGATGAACTTCGACTTCGCGCAGCGCACCCCGGTTTACACCGACGGATCGGGACGCACCAGCAGCATCGTGGCACAGGACACCATGGCCGTGGAGCACAAGCTGGACTACGGCATAGCAGGCGGACTGGGACTGGAGTTCTCGCACCCCAGGCTGGGGCACTTCCTGCTGGAGGGGCGCTACTACTACGGACTGGGCAACATCTACGGCAACACCAAGCGCGACTACTTCGCCATATCGAACTTCGCCAACATCGTGGTGAAGCTGACCTACCTGTTCGACATCACAAGAACCAAAAACCCTAAAATTAAATAAACTATGTTCAAGAACCATCCCAAAGGGCTGCTGCTGGCTGCCCTGAGCAACATGGGCGAGCGCTTCGGCTACTACATCATGAACGCCGTGCTGGCCCTGTTCCTCTGTTCAAAGTTTGGCCTCTCCGACGGCCAGAGCGGCTTCATAGCCGCCATGTTCCTCACCGCCATCTACGTGCTCAGCCTGGTGGGCGGCATCATCGCCGACCGCACGCAGAACTACAAGGGCACCATCGCCTGGGGCCTGGTCATCATGGCACTGGGCTACGTGCTGCTGGCCATACCCGTGCTGGCCACACCCGACAACATGTCGTGGCTGCTGCCCTTCACCATCTTCGCATTGGCACTCATTGCCTGCGGCAACGGCCTCTTCAAGGGCAACCTGCAGGCCATAGTGGGACAGATGTACGACAACTTCGAGGCCGACGCCGCCAAGGAGAGCCCCGAGAAGCTGAAGTGGGCGCAGGGACAGCGCGACGCCGGATTCCAGATCTTCTACGTCTTCATCAACGTGGGCGCACTCGTGGCACCCTTCATCGCACCGCTGCTGCGCAGCTGGTGGCTGAAGGTGCACGGACTGGTGTACAACGCCGACCTGCCGAAGCTGTGCCATGAGTACATAGCAGGCAACATATCGGACAACGACATGCAGAACCTGACCGAGCTGGTGGGCAAGGTGGGAGGCGACGCTACCGACATGAGCGCCTTCTGCACGCAGTATCTCGACATCTTCAACACAGGCATACACTACTCCTTCATCGCATCGGTGGTGACCATGCTCATCTCGCTGGGCATCTTCCTCGCATCGAAGCACCTCTTCCCCACACCGGGCAAGAAGACGGCTGCCGCCTCAGTGGAGTACACCGCCGAGGAGAAGAAGGCCATGGCATCAGAGATAAAGCAGCGCATGTACGCACTCTTCGCAGTGCTGGGCATCGCCGTCTTCTTCTGGTTCTCATTCCACCAGAACGGACAGTCGCTGTCGTTCTTCGCACGCGACTTCGTGCAGACCGACTCCATAGCCCCCGAGATATGGCAGGCCGTGAACCCCTTCTTCGTCATCGTGCTCACACCCGTCATCATGTGGATCTTCGCCAGGCTCACCGCCAGCGGACGCGCCATCAGCACTCCGCGAAAGATTGCCTACGGCATGGGCATAGCAGGCATCGCCTACCTCTTCCTCGCCATCTACTCCGCCACGCAGGGCTACCCCTCGGCCAACGAGTTCACGGCCATGGCCGACTCGGCCAAGATGGGACTGAAGGCTGGCCCCTGGGTGCTCATCGTCACCTATTTCTTCCTCACCGTGGCCGAGCTGTTCATATCGCCCCTGGGACTCTCCTTCGTGTCGAAGGTGGCACCGAAGAACCTGCAGGGACTCTGCCAGGGACTGTGGCTCGGAGCAACGGCTGTGGGCAACGGACTGCTGTGGATAGGCCCACTCATTTACAACGAGTGGCCCATCTGGATTTGCTGGACCGTATTCCTCATCGTCTGCGTGGTGTCAATGGGCGTCATGTTCGGCATGGTGAAGTGGCTCGAGCGAGTCACTAAGTGATGGAAGAAATGAGAAATTTCTCATTTTCCCTATTTCTCATCCTCTCAATTTCTCAACTTCTCATTTCCCCTGTCTCCGCCCAGCGGCTCACCTTCGTAGAGCTGAACTGCGAGAACCTCTTCGACACCCGCCACGACGAGGACAAGCAAGACCAGGAGTTCCTGCCCGACGGTACTCGCCGCTGGACACGCACCCGCTACTGGCGCAAGGTGAACGCCATCGGGCAGGAGTTGCTCTCGTGCAGCACCGACCTGCCTGACCTGGTGGCTCTGGTGGAAGTTGAGAACGACTCGGCCATGCGCGACCTGACGCGCCGCTCACTGCTGCGCTCCGCCGGATACGACTACCTGATGACCTGCTCGCCCGACGTGCGCGGCATCGATGTGGCACTGCTCTACCATCCCGCGCGCTTCCGCCCGCTGTGCTACGACGTCATTACCGTTGAGCCCCTGCCCGACATGCGCCCTACGCGCGACATACTCTATGTACAGGGCGAGACCGTCGGCGGCGATACGCTGCATGTGTTCGTAGTACATGCTCCCAGCCGCTATGGCGGCGAGCTGCCCACGCGCCCGCACCGACAGCGCGTGGCCGAAACGCTGCTACAGGCCGCAGCAACGCTGATGCAGGGAAATGTCATCGTGGCGGGCGACTTCAACGACTATGCCGACAGCCATTCGCTGCAACAGCTCGCTGCCGGCGGGCTGGTCAACGTCAGCGCATCGGCCCGGGGGGCAGCACGGCGCGCCCTGGGCACCTACCGCTACCAGGGCGAGTGGCACAGCATCGACCACGTGCTCACCTCGCACCAGCTGGCGGCTTGCGTTGACAGCGTCTACGTCAACGACGCCATATTCCTGCTGCAGCCCGACACGAAATACGGTGGATGGAAGCCCCGACGCACCTATAACGGCTACCAGTACCAACGGGGCTACAGCGACCACCTGCCCCTGGTGGTGACCATCAACCTGAGCAAGAACGCCCCCCTCACCAATCACCAATAACCAATAACCACTCACCAATAACCACTCACCAATGAATAGCCCTACCCCACGCCATGGACTGCTGGCGCTGAGCCCGCTGCTGGTGTTCACCGTACTCTACCTGGCCACGAGCATCGCTGCCGGCGACTTCTACCGCGTGCCCATCACCGTGGCCTTCCTCGCCACATCGGTCTATGCCGTAGCCATCAGCCGCGGGCCGCTGCAACAGCGCATCGAGGTGTTCAGCCGCGGTGCAGGTGCCAGCCAGATGATGCTCATGATGTGGATCTTCATCCTCGCAGGGGCCTTCGCCAACTCAGCCAAGATGATGGGCTCCATCGATGCCACCGTGAACCTGACGCTGAGCGTTCTGCCCGCACAGGCCATACTGGCCGGACTGTTCCTCGCCGCCTGCTTCGTGTCGCTCTCCATAGGCACCAGCGTAGGCACCATCGTGGCGCTGACACCCATTGCCGCCGGCGTGGCGGCACAGACAGGCGCATCGGTGCCCATGCTCGTGGCAGCAGTGGTGGGGGGCTCGTTCTTCGGCGACAACCTGTCGTTCATCAGCGACACCACCATCATTGCCACACAGACGCAGGGCTGCCGCCTCAGCGATAAGTTCCGGGTCAACTCGTTCATCGTCATTCCCGCCGCCGTCGTGGTGCTCGCACTCTATGTGGTGCTGGGCCAGGACATCAGCTCGCCGCACAGCGTGGCTGAAGTGCAGGCGGTGAAGGTGCTGCCCTATCTGGTGGTACTCGTCACCGCCATCTTCGGCATGAACGTCATGGCCGTGCTCACACTGGGCATCCTACTGACCGGCGTCATCGGGCTGCTGACAGGCAGCTTTGCCGACGTCTTCGAGTGGATGCAGGCCATGGGACAGGGCATTGTGGGCATGGGCGAGCTCATCGTCGTCACCATGCTGGCCGGAGGACTGTTAGAGGTCATCAAGCACAACGGCGGCATAGACTACATCATTCGCCTGCTCACCCTGCGCATAAGAGGCCGACGGGGCGCCGAGCTGGCCATCGCAGCACTGGTGAGCATGGTCAACCTCTGCACAGCCAACAACACGGTGAGCATCATCACCGTGGGAGGCATAGCGCACCAGATAGGCGAGAAATACGGGCTGGATCCGCGGAAGTGCGCCTCGCTGCTCGACACCTTCTCATGTGCCGTACAGGGGCTCATACCCTACGGGGCACAGCTGCTCATGGCTGCCGGACTGGCCGCCGTCAACCCCCTCGACATCCTGCCGTCGCTCTGCTATCCGGTGGCCATCGGCATAGCGGCCCTGCTCGCCATCATCTTCCGCTATCCACGACGATACTCAGGCAGTGACGGGAACGGCCAGCCATAGGGCTTTGCCCACTCGCTGACGAAGGAGCACAAAAGAATCACAATGTCACACCGCCATGAACTGATAAACAGCGCGTGTGACATTGTGAAAAGATATTCCTAAAAAATAGCTTACTTGATGATGCCCTGTTCGACAAAGATTTTCTTCAGTGCCACCACCGAGCGTTCCACCTGCTCCTCAGTGTGTGTAGCCATCAGGGCGTAACGCACGAGTGTGTCCTGCGGAGCGCAGGCAGGCGGTATGACGGGGTTGATGAACACACCGGCATTGAAGGCCAGCGCCGTAACGAGGAACGTCTTGTCCGTATCGCGCACATAGAGCGGAATGATGGGGCTTTCGGTGTCGCCAATCTCAAATCCCTCCTCGCGGAAGCGCTTCAGCGCATAGCGCGTCACCTTCCACAGTGCCTCTATGCGCTGGGGCTCGCTCTGTATGATGTGAAGTGCCTCCATGGCAGCAGCCGTGGCAGCGGGGGTGTTCGATGCCGAGAAGATGTAGGTGCGGCAGGTGTGGCGGAGCCAGTTGATGGTGTCGCTGTCGGAAGCGATGAACCCGCCGATGGAAGCCAGCGACTTCGAGAACGTGCCCATAATCAGGTCCACATCATCGGTCAGCCCGAAGTGGTCGCACACGCCGCGGCCCTGACGCCCGAAGACGCCGATGCCGTGAGCCTCGTCGACCATCACAGAGCAGTTGTACTTCTTCTTCAGCTCCACGATCTCGGGCAGCTTGGCCAGATCGCCCTCCATGCTGAACACACCGTCAATGACAATCAGCTTCACGGCCTCGTAGGGCAGCTTCTGCAGCACACGCTCCAGGTCGGCCATGTCGTTGTGCTTGTAATGCAGCTGCTTGGCAAAAGCCAACCGCCGACCGTCAACGATGCTGGCATGGTCGCGGTCATCGCAGATGACGTAGTCGTCCTTACCCAGCAAGGCGGGAATGACGCCCTGGTTCACACTGAAGCCCGTTGAGAAGCAGAGACAGTCATCCTTGCCCACGAACTGGGCTATCTCCTTCTCCAACTGTATGTGAATGTCAAGCGTGCCGTTCAAGAAACGGCTGCCGGCACAACCTGATCCATACTTATCAAGTGCTTCCTTTGCTTTGTCAATAATACGCTGGTCACCAGTCAGGCCGGTATAGGCATTTGAGCCAAACATCAGCACTTTGTGACCACCCATTTCAACCTCAGTTCCCTGCTTGCCCTCAATGGCACGGAAATAGGGATAGATGCCCTTAGCCATGGCTTCCTGAGGAATGCGATACGATTTGTATCTCTCTTGTAGTTGTCCCATAACTCGATTTATAGGTGTTTTCATTCTTTAACAGGCTGCAAAGTTACATAAAATTCTCCAAATACTGCTCTTTTTTCACAAAAATGTTTGCTTTTTGCATTTTTCTTCTACTTTTTGTGGCTTTTTCACCATTAATTTGTACTTTTGCACCTATGCAAGAAGATAAAAAACATATTGTTTTCATCGTCAACCCCATCTCGGGCACCAGTTCGAAGAAGGGATTCGACAAGATAGTCAGCAAGACGCTCGCCGACGACCGCTTTCATTACGACATCATCCGCACGGAGTATGCCGGCCATGCCGCCGAGATAGCCCGTCAGTGCGCTGCCAAGGGCGTTGACGTGTGCGTGGCCGTGGGAGGCGACGGCACGGTGAACGAGGTGGCACGCTCGCTCGCCGGATCGGCCACGGCACTCGGCATCGTGCCCTGCGGCTCGGGCAACGGCCTGGCACGACACCTGTGCCTGCCCATGAGCATGAAGAAGGCCGTAGCCGTCATAGCACAAGGACAGACCGACACCTTCGACTATGGGCTCATCAACGGACATCCCTTCTTCTGTACGTGCGGCATGGGCTTCGACGCCCATGTGTCGCTGCTCTTCGCACAGTCGGGCAAGCGCGGGCTGGCCACCTACGCACGCATGGTGCTCAAGGAGGGGATGAAGTACCAGCCCACCAGCTACGAGCTGACCATAGAGGACGAGCAGGGAACCACACAGCACTGTGACGCCTTCCTCATAGCATGCGCCAATGCAGCCCAGTATGGCAACAACACATACATAGCACCCGGCGCATCGATGCAGGACGGGCTGCTCGACGTGATCATCATAGAACCTTTCAAGGGCATAGGCGGGCCAAAGGTGCTGATGGACCTCTTCACCAAGACCGTGAAGAGCAACAAGCACGTGCGGCATCTGCGTGCACGACGGGTGCACATTCACCGCCCTGCCGACGACGCCGTCCACTTCGACGGCGATGCCACAGTGATGGGAACCGACATCGACGTGGAGATAGTGCCGCGACAGCTGCGCGCCATCGTCAACCCGAAGGAAATAGAAGACAAGGCCAAGCCAAACCCCATTGCCGACAAGCTGAACAAACTATTGTATAATTCAAGTTTCGCAAGTTGGGGAGTTAAAGGA
>DGHX01000057.1 GCA_002392835.1 Prevotella sp. UBA3837
TCTTCTACAACCCCAACCGCGACACGGGCTACGGCGGCGAGGCTACAGGCACCTTCAACTGGGACGACCGCTCAGGCAAGAAAGACTACGCCAGCTATGGCAACCGCGGCGAACGATATCTGGCCGCCGTCGCCCATCTGGCAGGAGCCGATCAGCGCCCCAGCGGCGTGTTCAGCCGCGGCTACTACACCTACGCCTACGTGTGGGCTGTGGATTTCGACGGCGAGCATCTCACCCAGCGGTGGTTCCATGCCTCACACTCCAAGACCAAGTACAAGGTGACCGACATGAACGGCACCACCAATGAATACACGGCACCCGCAAGCACGGCCGGTCGCGGAATGAACACCATGTACAGCAACGGCAACCACAACCTCTCGGTAGCCGATGTGGACGGCGACGGCAAGGACGAGATTGTGTGGGGCTCGGCAGCACTCGACGATGACGGACAACTGCTCTATGCCGTTGGCTTTGGCCATGGCGACGCCATCCATCTGGCCGACCTCGACCCAGACCGTCCCGGACTGGAACTCTTCGACGTGCACGAAGACAAGGGCGACTACGCATGGGACATACACGACGCAGCCACCGGCGAGATCATCTGGAAGGGAGGACAGTCGGGACAGGACAACGCACGCGGACTGGCTGCCGACATCATCGGCTCCAGCCGCGGCTATGAGTTCTGGTCGTCATACGGCGGCATGTCGTCGACCACACGCGACCAGAACCCCTACAACGCCCAGACTGCGCAGGCTGTAGGCTCCAAGAAACCCTCTATGAACTTCCGCATCTATTGGGACGGCGACGAGTGGGATGAACTCTACGATGGCAGCTACGACAGCAAAACTACGTTCAGGAGCAGCCCCGTCGTTTCAAAGTACAGCCAGAACGGCAGCTCATCCAACATCTCAAGCCTTCTGATGGTGCCGAACTACGGCGACTGGCAGTCGTGCAACACCACAAAGGCCACCCCGAGCCTGCAGGCAGACATCCTGGGCGACTGGCGCGAAGAACTGATCATGTGGAGCTATTCCGACCCTTCGAAGATAGCCATCTTCTCATCTAATATTCCAAACGAGCTGCGCGTGCCATGTCTCATGCACGACCACGTCTACCGTCTGGGCGTAGCATGGCAGAACGTTGCCTACAACCAGCCGCCCCATCTGGGCTACTATCTTCCCGACTATCTCAGCGGAAAAATCGACGCCATCCGTGAGCTGACAAACACTTCCACATCGTCAGACTCCGCTCCCTGCTACAACCTTTCCGGTCAGCGCGTCCTCGCTCCGACGAAAGGTATCTACATCAGGAACGGTAAGAAAATCGTGGTGGGACAATAAGCATACCATACGGATGGTTCGGTCCGTCAGCAAAATAGCAGGAAAACAAACAGCCCAGGGTTCTAGTCCTGGGTTGTTTTTTGATGGCTGCACAGGACTGGACGTGCGAAACGCTTGATGACAGATGGTAACAAAAACATCAAGCTTTGGGGAGGCTACTGCGGCTGCCAGAGGTGGCGTGACATGTCTACGTGACCGTTAGGCCGAAAGGTGACACCCTCTCTTTCGAGGAGTGTACGCTGGAAAGCCCAGCCGGGGGCAGTGCGACCGACGCTGTTAACGACGCGGTGACAGGGCATGGCCTCGGCGCCAGGAGTATAGCGCAAGGTGCGGCCCACCATGCGGGCGTGGCTGGGCCATCCCGCCAAGGCGGCGATGATGCCATAAGTGGTGACACGACCACGGGGAATCTGGCCGACGATGTTTAGGACGTCGTCGCCGAAACGGCGGGCTTGCTCACGCGTCATCTTGTCGGGATAGTCTTTCATTTTGCCTTAAATGATGAGGTTTATGGGTGCAAATATACGAAAAAAAGCCAAAACGATGGTGTGTCTTTCCGAATTTTAGTCCTTATCGCCCACAGAAAAAGCCTACAGGTTTGCGTATGGATGGCCATTCACTACAATAATCAGTAGTTTTGGTTAAAGAATCCGTAAAAAGTATACGAGGGAATTAGCGGTTTTTTCGTAATTTTGCAGCAAGCAAAAGGAGTCTGCATGCTCCTGACAGGAAGCGATAACACCATAAGACATACTGTAAAATGAAGAAAACAATAGTCATCGTTGCGGCCATGATAGTGGCAACAATGCACGTTAAAGCACAGCAAGTTATGAAATTGACAGACAAGCAGCAGGCGCTCGTGGCCATTGCAGCCAACGAGGCCAAGGGCAACCTTGAAGCCCTGAAGAAAGAAGTGAACAATGGTCTTGATGCCGGACTGACCATCAGCGAAGTGAAGGAAGCGCTGTCGCAGCTCTATGCCTACACGGGATTTCCGCGGTCGCTGAACGCTCTCGGCGCATTGCAACAGGTCATTGAGCAGCGCAAAGAGACGGGCCTGCAGACGGAACCTGGCCGCGAAGCCGACCCATTGCCAGCCGACTACAACGCGCTGAAGCGTGGCACCGAGGTGCAGACGCAGCTGGTGGGTGGACAGCCGTTCAACTACACCTTTGCGCCGCAGACCGACTACTATCTGAAAGCCCATCTATTTGGCGACATCTTTGCCCGCAACAACCTTTCCTTTGCCGAGCGCGAATTGGTCACCGTTTCGGCCATATCGGCGTTGCCAGGCTGTGATCCGCAGCTGAAAGCACACGTCAGCGGAGCCCGTAACATGGGCGTCAGCGACGAACAACTGAAGGCTATTCCCGCCGTGTTGCGCAGCCGTATCGGCGAGGCCGAGGCCGTGCGCTGTGAGCAGGCCGTGGCAGCAGTGTTTGGAGAGACGTACAAGGCAGGCACACCCGTAGACTTCAACGTGTGGCCCAAAGGCGTGGAGAACCCCTACGGACAGTTCTTCACAGGCCAGAGCTACCTCGCTGACATGGGCGCGGTGATGAACGTGACCTTCGAGCCCGGCTGCC
>DGHX01000083.1:0-5329 GCA_002392835.1 Prevotella sp. UBA3837
CGTTCACCGGCAATGTTAATGACACTAAACCAGTCAAGTTTTTCCTTGTCTGTGCCTTTACAGAAATATACGGTCAGTTCATAGTTCATAAACTTTGCCTTATCTTCGTCAGTGAGGCTATTGAAATAGCGCTTATGTCCTTGTTCGTCCTTAATATGGAAGTCATGCTGCACATACTCACAAATGCTAAGAGTACGCTGCTGACCGTCAATCATTTCATAACTTCCATTGTCCTCCACGCTCCAGTACATGATGTTGAGAGGAAATCCTTTCAGAATAGTATGGATTACTGCCTCCTTCTGCTTGTCATCATAGCGAAACTCGCGTTGGTAAGGAGGACGCACGTCTAAACTGCCGTTGTAAGCACGGACACCAGTATCTGGGTCGTTTTCGTAGCCTGCTATGAGGTCGCAAACCTTGATTTTCTTCTCTTCGATAATCATCTTTATTGAGTTTAGAGGTTCTGTGGATTGTTTTTTCTCCGTATTAGGATGCGGGCATATGTCTTGATGAACATTTCTTCACCTACCTTATAATAAGTTTTGTTCACAGGAGGTTTGCCTATTTTGATTGCAGATCCATCATTCAGTTTCGTTACTTTCGATTCTTTACCATTTTTGTCGACCTGAATTTGCTCAGGATAGATTTTCGATGCCATCTTAAACCAAGACTGTGTTATACCCATTATATCGAACTGCTCTGGATTAAATTTGTCGAGAAACGTCAAAGGAACGCCCATCATGTCGTAATAATCATCTGGGATGTCTTCTGTTTTGCTTACTTCAATAGCATCGAAATTATCGTATCTTGGATATAGTTCTGCAGAATAATGACGGAACAAAGGTAAGTCATCGTGTCGCTCCTTGAAATCGAGATTTGTAAACCAGCGGACTCCCTTCACACGGATATACTTTTTACCGTCTTCATCGATTCCGCATCCTGCAGCATTCAGTTCATAATCGTTTGGAACAAGGAATTTCCTGTCTCCACTCTTAATACTCTGTCCCATCCACATTTTGTTTTCCATAATGAGTGGAAAAATTTCTTTATATGAGACGGCATTTACATTCCCAATAATGATAAACTTCTTCTCGTATTCCATGAGTTGAGCGACATATTCACGGAACAAAGAGAATGGCGGATTAGTCACTACGATGTCAGATTGTTTCAACAGTTCGATACACTCTCGCGAACGGAAATCACCATTGCCTTTCAGCGCGTGGATGCCTATTTCCTCTGGATCAGGAATATGGTTGCCGTTCTTGTCACCATCGTAAATAAGATAGATAGCCTTTTCGCTTTTGTTTTGGCTGAACAAGTCTGCATCCTGATTCTTATAGCATGTAGTGATAAGCCTTTTCAGCCCCAGGAACTCGAAATTATAGGCAAAGTAGGTAAAGAAATTCGAGATTCGCGGGTCATCGCAATTACATAACACCGTCTTACCACGGAAATGCTCGCGATAGTGTTTCAGTTCCTTGTTGATGTCCTCCAGTTGGGTGTAGAACTCATCTTTTTTTGCCTCCTTGGCTGCGCTCAGATTCTTGTTAGCCATAATCGATTGATAGTTTTAAGTCAGCGCACTCAGACTATCAATCACGCCACGGCACATAAAAAGAGCGCGGTGCTCTTAATGCGCATAGCAAGAGGTGAAAGCCTAGGAATACTTTTCTGGAACCCCTGTCAGTCTCTAAGATACACCACACTCTAAGAGTGCGTGCATCACTATTGACTGAACAGAGAGAACCATATTGCCCACAGCTCACCTGTCACTTATTATTTCCGTGCTTGTTATACCAATCTGAGTTTCCTAGGCTTTTCTTGGCTATGCGCGAAATAATAGCGAATGCTTCATCAGTCCGGATTTCTCCCCGAACCGATTGCAAAAGTACAATTTTTATTTGTAAATAAGGCCTCTGTAACAAAAAAACTGCAAAAAAGAGTTCAAAATTACAGCAAAAAAGATGTTTCATGCTTATTATTTAGTAACTTTGCTCCATAAATCAGGGATCCATGGAGAATCTTGCAAGCATATTAAAGGAAAACATTATGGAGTTAGTTGATAACATCAACAACACCCCGGAGTTAGTATCCGGACTGGGCAACCTTGTCGCGAAGTCAGGCTTTGAATGGAGTTTTATGGAGGCAATCATACGTGGGCTTAAAGAAGAATGGCTCATGGATAAGGCTATTTTGGTGATTGTTGACACATGGAATAAATTGGCTAACAAAAAGGACGAACTATGCTACCATATCGTTGGACACACTTCAGATTATGGTTTCGACGGACAGTCCATGTATAAAATAGACCATCCTTTGAAAATGCTCAAGCACATTGACCTCAAAAAAGACCTTGAAAGTGTCAAGGCAGATGAGTTGAAAAGACGTGAGATTGATAAGGCTTTTCAGGCCCAACTTCAAAGAAGGAAAAATCTCCGAACCAATAAGTGTAAAAGGTCAGCGAAGGCAAATGATGAAAACTGGCAGTCTGAAGAGACGTTTATATACAAAGCAAACGCTACGGATGCTGAATCAACAAAACAAATCCGTCTGAATCTTCTGTCCAATGATTTGATTCTCCACTTTCTACAACCGAATACGAAACCAGATGCTATTATCAAGTTGTTTACAGGAAAAAAGATTAAGTCAAAAAATAAGATTGTATGGAGGGGAACAAAGCAGGAGTTAGTCTACTTGTTCCGTAATCTAAACAAGAAAAGGCTAATCAATATCCCTAAGGACGGAAACGACAAGACAATAGGTCTTTGGAATGTAGTCGCCTCACACTTTTCCATTGCTACAGAGCTGAAGAATGGAATGACAAGACCAGTTCCCATTTCACCCAAGTCCTTACAAAGTAATTCGCAGAAAATAACAGACACTGATATTATACAGAAACTGGATGCCATTATATCTTTCTTTGATCCTGACTTGAACGGGAATATACAGACATGGCTTAGTGCCGCAGGTCCTGATAGAACATCAACGTATTTTAAAGAACTTGCTGTTAAGGACTTTATTGCCGGGAGGGACAAAGACCCAAATAATCTGAGGGGAACAGCGGAACCGACAGATTGATTTTTCTCTATGTAGAGATTCAATTTTAAAAAAAAGATTTCCGTGAAAGCATCTGTGCTAATAGGCTTTCGCGGATTTCCGTTTTGATGCATCGCTATTTCTTCTCTATCTTCAAACAAACATTGTTCGAGAAAGGTAGAGATAGAGATTGGGATTCCTCATAGGGAACCCTTATAATAGCGAGGGATAAGAAATATGGACAACAGCAGATACAGCTCGCAAGTCATGAATCTGCCATTTGAGAATGAACAGCAACTAATTACCGCACATTACGGTAATGGGGAGAATCATCAAATCATTGTTCCTCCTCAACTACAACTCAACCAAGGTATGTTTCTACCTGATCATATCATTGAGCAGGAGGAGTTTCGTCCTAATTACGGATTGAAGCCCAAAGATATAATAGCCTTCAACTATGCAAAGGCAGGATATAACAAAGGAATCATATCAGATAAATGCGTGCACTTCTACCTCTATGATTATATGTTTCAATGCATCAACAATCGTCCATTGCGTTATACATCAATGCTGATGTCTTATCCGATGGTTATCAGCCCAGACAATCCTGTCTATCTGAACTGGACTGAGCATGAAAAAAGACAGAGTGCATGGAGAAATCAGCAGATGACACGACTTTGGCAAATAAATGGCATCCCAGTAATTTTCAATGTCTCATGGGCTGGTCCAGACAGTTATGGTTATTGCATACATGTTTACCCCAAACATTGTGTGATTGCAATTAACTGCATGGGAATAAAAGGCGACCCAGATGCTCGTTTTTTTTGGCATCTTGGCTACGAGGAAGTAATAAAAGTTTTAGAGCCATCACTTATCATTCGTTATGGAGATAAAATGGATGGTGAATATGAGGAGATAAGTATCTATTTTAATAATCACATTTTAAACAAATTGCATTATGGGAGGTAATGGAGCATCTGATTACTATCGCAAATACGCACTAGACATCTACGACGGTGAACGTTTCAAACAAGTTGGTACGATTGGAAACAATAAAGTAGTTACCACTAACGTTAAAATTAATACAAGCATTCCTATGAATAGCTTTGAATCAAAGATGTATTATGTTACATCGCCTAATAATCCGAACCTGATAGTTGCGATAGCTTTCTATAGTGGTCGGACGCACAAAATTGTCAAGTCCATTGATTTGGTATATGACAAGTCTGGTAACCTCATACCTTATAAAGTAGTAAAGCATAAAGGAAAGAACAAACCTACTGGTACTCACGTTCACAAATGGCCTGGAAATAAAGAAAAGGGAGATGTGGGCAGGAAGTCTCACGACAAAAACAATTCCTTTGAACCTACAAAATCTGATATGAAGTTTATTAAGAAGGCTCTAAAGTATAATCAGGAACATCAATAATGAATTGCGTATGATACAGAAACGGCTGAAAAAGAATTTTTGGCATCCAACCCAGTGGGACAGTGACACTAATCTGTATGAAGATCAATTAGGATGGAGAGTAGCTAATCAATCGGATGCCCACTCTACAGACTCATGGAACATTTTGAAGTTCTATTTGGGCCACTATGGATTTGACTTAGCACTATATTTGGTTGAGACGGATGAGTTCTACTACATTGACAATATTCAGAACAATGAGGTTTGGAAGCTCAAAGAACGGGATGATTGGGATGGAAAATATATCATTGAAAGGGTGGAATTCTCCCATTGCCCAGAACCGGAGCCTGATGTAGTATATGAATATAAAGACCTCCGCGACCTTTGGCAAAACCTTAAGATACATGGATTATCTCTGAAGGAAGTAATAGAAAAATCTGTTGTTATGGTGATGCACTGACGCGGCTTTCGACAAGGTTATATTATTGGAATCCCATGCCAATCTGAGTTTCCGAGGCTTTTGGCTGAACGCGAAATAATAGCGAATGCTTCATCAGTCCGGATTTCTCCCCGAACCGATTGCAAAGATAATAAAAGATTTTGAAACTACAAAAGTATTTCTCTGTTTCTTTTGAAAAAAAGTTTGAGCAAAGTTCTTTTCCCTATGAATACATTGCTTTTTGGTGCCAAATGCATCGTCCACTGAAAAAACGACGAAATAATCTCCCTTTTCTTGCACCAGCGTTGATTTTCAGTTGTTTACGCTCCTTTTTCTGCACCGCTTCTTGCACCACAGCATGTCTATTTAAGAAATCTTAACCGTAGTTTCAAAAAAGTGTCCGCGGGCTTGGAACTCGCAGTCCGCGGCCCGCGGACAAAGAGTCC
>DGHX01000083.1:5399-21195 GCA_002392835.1 Prevotella sp. UBA3837
GCCCGCGGACAAAGAGTCCGAAGCCCGCGGACACAAACGCTCGCTTCGCGGTCGGAGTACATGCGACTGCGTATGTTTATTACACTACTCAAGAAAGTGGTGCAGCTGTAGGTGCAGGTTTAGGTGCAGGTTCTTATTGCTAATCTGCTGAGTATCAATGGTGGTGCAGGAAAAAGCACGAAAACCTATGAGCGTGCCCTTATGAGCTGGCGATTCCAGTTGCCCTTCCAGAGTCTGAGCAGGAAGATGAAACCGCGGAAGGTGAGCTCTACGGCCATTGCCGTCCACACGCCGCGCAGCCCGTAGTCGCGGGCCAGCCACCAGGCCAGCGTCAGGCGGACGCCCCACATCGACATGAGGTTCATTATGGCTGGCTTCAGCGTGTCGCCGGCACCCACGAAGACGCCGTTGCACACGATGGCTGCGGCGAACATCGGTTCGGCGAAGGCCTCGATGCGCAGTGCCTGTGCTCCCTCGCTCACGATGCCGGCCACGGGCGACATCACGCTCATCAGCTCGGGCGCGAAGATGAACATCAGCACGCCCATAGCCGTCATCACCCCTATGCCCAGTGCCACCGAGAGGTGGGCGAAGGACCGGGTCAGCACGCGCTGTCCGGCACCGATGCCTTGTCCCACGAGTGTGGTGGCGGCGTCGGCGATGCCGTATCCGGGCATGTAGCACAGGCTCTCTACGGTGATGGCCAGCGAGTTGGCGGCTATGGCTACTGTTCCCAGTGGTGCCACGATGATGGTGCTCACTATCTGTGCGCCGCCCATGAGCAGATGCTGGAAGCCCATGGGCAGCCCCACCTTCACCGCCGTGCGCACCACGTCGGCCGTAGGGCGGAAGCTGGCGGCGGGTGCCGTGCGGCCCTGTGCGCGTGCCTGTCGCCCGAAGAGCCGCAGCATGGGGCTGTGCTTCAGTAGCTGCCAGGCCATCAGCGCGCTGGTGATGGCTACGGCGCTCAGCGTGCCCAGGGCAGCGCCCAGCACGCCCAGCTGCATGATGTAGATGAAGAAGTAGTTGAAGGCCACGTCCATGGCGCACATCAGTATGTGCAGTGCCGACGGCACCTTCATGTTGCCCGAGCACTTCAGCATGGAGCTGCACAGGCCCGAGAGCTGGAAGAAGGGCCCTGAGAGCCCGAAGAGCAGGAAGTAGAGCGATGCGTCGCGGGCTATCTCCGGCGAGCCTCCCAGCCAGTAGGGCAGCTGCTGGTGCACGGCCACCGCCGCCACGAGTATGAGCAGGCTCCACAGCAGGCAGCAGGCCAGTGCCTGGCGCAGCACGCGGCGTGCGCCCTCGAAGTCGCTGGCCCCTATGAAGTGCGCCACCTGCACGGAGAAGCCCATGTTGGCGGCACCCATCAGGCCGTTCATCAGCCATGTCGTCGTCTCCACCAGTCCGATGGCCGCCGTCGCCTTCTCGCCCAGGTGTCCCACCATGGCGGCGTCGATGAAGAACATCACCGTGGCCGAGATCTGTGCCAGGATGCTGGGTACGGAGAGCTGCACGATGAGCCGCAGCTGTTCGCCGCGTGTCATCGTGCGTCCCTCGCGTATGTATTGCAGCAGGTCGGTCTTTGCCATCGGTGTGAAAGCCTGGCTACTCGCCTGCTCCCGTGATGTTGTCTGCGGCCTCTCGGGCCTGGTCGTTCAGGTTGATGTTGCGGTTCACCTTGGCGTCGATGGTTCCTGCGCGCATGATGTCGGCCATGTCTACGCCGGTGGCGCTCTTCAGCACGTCGAAGGCCTGCTTGATGGCTATGGGCACGCCGCCGCTCATGGTGGCCACGCCGGCGCCGCTGTCCTGTCCGCCGCTGTAAACGTGTACGTCCTTGATGGCCGAGATGGGCTTGGCCACGTTCTCCACCACCTGCGGCAGCACCTCGATCATCATCTGCATCACGGCGGCGTTGTTGTATTTCTTGTATGCCTCGGCCTTCTTGTCCATGGCCAGTGCCTCGGCCTCGCCCTTCTTCTGTATGGCGTATGCCTCGGCCTCGCCCTTGGCCTTGATGCCTATGGCCTCCTGCTCCAGGCGGTAGCGCACGGCGTCACTCTCGGCGTTCTGTGCCAGTGCGCGCTGCTCGGCCTCGTACTTCTGTGCCTCGGCGTTGCGCTTGCGCTGCTCCAGGTCGGCGGCGGCGTCCTTCTCTACCTTGTACTTGTCGGCGTCGGCCTTCTTCTCAATCTCTGCAGCCAGCTGGTTCTGCTTGATCTCAATCTGCTCCTTCGAGAGTATCTGCTCGCGCTTGGTCTTCTCAATCTCGGCCTCCACGGTCTTGATGTTGATGGTCTTCTGTTGCTCCTGCTGCTGTATGGCGTAGGCGGCGTCGGCGTCGGCCTGTGCTGTGTCTGCCTCGCGCTTCAGTGCAGCGCGCTTCAGTGCCAGGTCGTTGTTCTTCACGGCTATGGCGGTGTCGGCGTCCACGCGGGCGTCGTTGGCGTCCTTGTCGGCCTTGCTCACCTCAATCTTCACGTCGCGCTCGGCCACGGCTCGGTTGATGGCGGCGTCCTTCTTGATCTTCGCCGTGTTGTCGGCACCCAGGTCCTTGATGAGTCCCTCGCGGTCGGTGACGTTCTGTATGTTGCACGATATGATCTCGATGCCCAGCTTGGCCATGTCGGGCTGCGCCTTCTGCATCACCTGGTCTGAGAATCCGTCGCGGTCGGTGTTCAGCGAGCGCAGGTCGAGCGTGCCAATGATTTCGCGCATGTTGCCCTGCAGCGAGTCTTGCAGCTGCTGTGCTATCTGGTCGGGCAGCATGTTCAGGAAGTTCTTGGCAGCCAGCCGTGTGCCCTCGTTGTTGGGTGTGACGCGAATCTTGGCCACCGCGTCCACGTCGACGTTGATGAAGTCGTTGGTGGGCACGCTCTCCTCGGTCTTGATGTCGACGGTAATCTGGCCCAGGTACACCTTGTCGAGCCGCTCGAGGAAGGGTATGCGGAATCCGCCTTTACCGATGAGCACGCGGGGCTGGCTCGAGAGGCCCGAGATGATGAACGCAAACGAGGGGGGAGCCTTCACGTAGCTGATGAAGATGAAAAAGGCCAGGGCGGCCACTCCCAGTACGATCCAAAAATACATTCCTTCCATAATACTCTATATTATTAATTAATGTGTTACTGAATTCACAGGCAAAAATACAGTAAATATCCGAAACGGCCAAATCATTTTTGACGAAAATCAAAAAATTCAGTCGGAAAATCAAATTACGATGTTTGGAAACGGCAAAAAAGCGTAACTTTGCGGCATTATTGCAAACTGAAGACTACAAAAAGGCGCATCTTATTGTTGCAACCGACTAAAACATATCAAAACCACATACTAACAATGGAACAGAAGAACTATTTCTTTGCCGTAGACCTGGGCGCCACCAGCGGGCGCACCATCGTAGGAAGCATCGCTGACGGACGTTTTGAACTGGAGGAGGTGACGCGCTTCCCCAATAACCTCATTGAGCAGGGCGGCCACTACTACTGGGACATCTATGCCCTGTATTTCGAGATTATCCGCGGCCTGCGCGAGGTGGCCAAGCGGGGGCTCGAGATTACCTCGATAGGCATCGACACCTGGGGCGTTGACTTCGTGTTCATCGGCGAGGACGGAGCCATACTGCGCAACCCGCGCGCCTATCGCGACCCCGTGACCTTCAGCGCTATGGACGACTATCTGAAGCATGTCATCTCGAAGAAGGAGGTCTACGACGTCACCGGCATACAGTTCATGAACTTCAACTCCATCTTCCAGCTCTACGCCATGCGGCGCGAGGGGAACACGGCGCTGCAGCATGCACAGAAGATACTGTTCGTGCCCGATGCCCTGAGCTGGATGCTCACTGGCAACGAGGTGTGCGAATACACCATCGCCTCGACCTCGCAGCTGCTCGACCCCCGCACCAAGCAGCTCGACGAGCGGCTGTTGCAGTCGCTGGGCCTGACGCGCTCGAAGTTCGGCAAGATGGTGCAGCCCGGCACCGTCATCGGCGTGCTCACCGACGAGGTGCAGCGGCTGACGGGCCTGGGACAGGTGCCCGTCATCGCCGTTGCCGGTCACGACACGGGCAGCGCCGTAGCCGCCGTGCCTGCCAAGGACGAGAAGTTCGCCTACCTCAGCAGCGGCACATGGAGCCTGATGGGCATCGAGACGAAGGATGCCATCATCAGCGACCTCAGCTACGAGCGCAACTTCACCAACGAGGGCGGCATCGAGGGCACCACACGCTTCCTGAAGAACATCTGCGGCATGTGGCTCTATGAGCGCTGCCGCCTGGAGTGGCCCGAGGAGGTGAGGAAGCTCTCGCACCCCGAGCTGCAGGGACAGGCCATGACGGTGGAGCCCTTCCGCTCGCTCATCAATCCCGACGACCAGGCCTTCGCTGCCCCGTCGTCGATGATTGGCGCCATTCAGAAGTACTGCCGCGAGACCAACCAGGCCGTGCCCGAGACCCCGGCCGAGATATGCCGCTGCATCTTCGACTCGCTGGCCCTGCGCTACCGCCAGGTGTTCCAGTGGATGCAGGAGTTCGCACCCTTCAAGCTCGAGACGCTGCACATCATCGGCGGCGGATCGCTGAACAAATACCTCAACCAGTTCACCGCCAACTCTACCGGCGCTACCGTGCTCGCCGGGCCGCAGGAGTGCACCGCCATAGGCAACATCATGATGCAGGCCAAGGCCGGAGGCGTGGTGAACGACATCTGGCAGATGCGCCAGATCATTGCCAACTCCATAGAGCTGGTGCGCTATGAGCCGCAGGACAAGGCCCAGTGGGACCAGGCCTACGACAAGTATCTCTCTATAGTGGCAAGGAGTTAAGGGCGCTAAAGACGTATGACTATGCGACGAATCATGCTTTGCATCGCCGTCGTGCTGGGAATGACAGCAGCGAGGGCACAGACAACGGTGCTGACCGAGGATTTCTCGGCCGCCGGCAACATCTTTGGCGTCAGCGCCACCGAGCCCGCCTCCGGCAAGGCTGCCATCTTCGACAGCGGCCTGTCGGGCTTCCGCCAGGTGCTGACGGTGTGCAAGGCCACCGCCGAGGCCCCCATAGCCAGCTATGACGGGCAGGCAGTGGGCACCGGCAGCAACGGGGCCGTCGTGGCGGAGTGGGATGCCTTCCACGGCTACTTCGGCAACGACCGCAGCAGCACCGTCACGCTGCTCAACAGCGACGGCCGCGAGCTGGCCAGCTATGTCTATTCGTCGAAGTCGTGCCAGATTACGGCAGCCACCATCGGCGGCAGCAGTCCGCAGGGCTTCCAGGCCTTCAGCTGCCAGAGCCGCATCGCCAACGGCGGCGGCAACGGCTTCGGCGGCAACGGCAAGCCATACGTGGCCACGCCGGGCTACAACCCGCACATCACCGTCACCCTCACCGCCGGCGGCATGCTCACGATGGCCTTCACCCTGCAGGGCAACACCACAACGCTCAAGGGCAGCGTGGGTGACTTGAAGAAAGATGTGGCGCGCCTGCGCGTGAGCAGCACCGTTGAGAACACCGACCGCTGCTATGCCATAGACAACGTCAGGGTGACCACCCACACCGTGTCGGCCCCTGCGGGCGAGACGAAGGGCATCGCCTGTGCCACCATCATCGGCCCGGAGAGCATGACCTTCGGCGCCAGCACCAGCTCAGCCTATAAGAACGCCTACCAGCTGCTCATCACCGCCACTGACGGCTCCGTCATCACCGAGCAGAACAGCACGGGCGTCAGCGACTTCAGCGTCAGCTGGGACATAGAGGGCTTCAAGACCGAGAACGACACCGAGGGCCAGTACTGCGACTCCTACGGCAGCTTCTCCGTCAACGGCAAGGCGAAGGTCGCCACCACTTTCGACCTGCGCGACGTTCCCATGAACTTCTACGGCCGCCTCGTGGCCACCATCGTCTACAACGGCACCACGACCACCACCAGCAAGTATGTGGTGGCGCTGGGCAACCGCCAGCAGAAGGCCACGCAGGTGCTGCCCCTGGCCGGCTATCCGTCGGCTGCGAGCGCCTATCCCGCCGCCCTCGACGGCTACAGCATCATGAAGAGCGCCTCCGTCACCGGTGGCGACATCATCAGCGGCGGATGGTGTGCCGCAGGCAACGATGCCCACACCGCCGTGCTGACCACCGCTGCCGACGGTACCCGCTACGTGCACCTGACGGCTCCCGCCTCTGGCAAGCGCCACTTGCTGAGCCACCAGCTGGAGTCCATCGCAGGCCAGCTGCTCTTCGACGCCCGCCTGCGCTTCAGCAGCGCCGGTGCCCTGCTGACGTTCAGCGGCGGCAGCCCCTTCACCAATGAAAGCGGCTATCAGTGCCCCGTGGCTCTCAGCTACGACGGCAGCAACATCGCCCTCAACGGCACGCCCCTCGCCCTCAACGGCGCTGCGGCAGCAGTAGCCGCCGATACCTGGTACCGCCTGGTGCTGTCGGCCGACAAGAGCAGCAGCAGTTGCTTCGCGCTGCTCTACGACGCTGACGGGCAGCTGCTGGGACAGAGCGACATACAGCCCTGGGCAACGGCAGCCGATGCCGACCCCGTGTTCTTCAACATAGGAATGGACAACGGCAGCACGGGCGCGGTAGACATCGCCGCCTGCGAGGCCTTCATGCCCACCGTAGACCTCGGCTCCTACAAGCTCACCACCGACAAGGACTCGCTGTCCATCCCCGACGGCGAGTCGGCCCGCCTCGTGGCCACCATCAGTGACGAGAACGGCTATCCCGTTACGGGCAAGGCCACCTGGAGCGTGCAGGAGGAGGACATGCGCCAGTCGGTGGTCATCACCCCCGACGCCGCTGACTCGCACCGCGCCACCGTCAGCCTGAGCAGCACCGCCGATGCCGGCACCGCCACCATACAGGTGAGCATTGGCGGCGTGGTGGCCACCCTGCCCCTGACGCTGACCACCGACGGCGAGACGCTGAAGTTCACCAAGAGCACCACCAACATCACCATACCACTCGACGAGACGACGGTGCTGCGTGCAGAGTTTGCCGCCGAGGTGGTCGACGCCGAGGGCACGCCGCAGGAGCGCAGCGTCAGCCTGGCAGCCTGTCAGTCTGACGGCACCACGCCCTTTGCCGCCACCAAGGGCATCAGCTTCGACGCTGCCACAGGCGTGCTCGCCGTCACGTCGGAGGCCAGCCCCGTCACGCTGGTCATCCGCGCCACCAGCACCGACAGCGACGGCAAGGAGCTGACGCGCAGCGTGCGTGTGAACATCCACGGCATGAAGTTCGACTTCGGCTACGACGGCAGCGCCAGCATCGCCGACGGCTACACCGGCGTCAGCGCCACCACGGCCTACACCGCTGCCAACGGATACGGCATCACGAAGGGCATAGCCACCGCTGGCGGAACGGAGAACTCGGCCAGCGCCACTGCCGACTACCTGAGCGGCGACATCAACTTCGACATCAATGTGCAGCCCGGTGCCTTCTACACCATAGAGATTACCTATCAGGGCGTGCTCACCACCGGCTACATCAACAGCGACCTGGCCGGCTACGAGCTGGGCCGCCAGCCCACGATGGCCACCGCCACCTACACCCTGCCCGTGACCACCGACAAGATAGACCTGCGCCTGGCTGCCGCCGAGGGCATGAGCGAGGCCCGCATCGCCAGCATCGTCGTCACCAAGCAGGCACCCAGGAAGAAGCGCAGCAAGCGCGCGGTGCTGCACATCGGCGACTCCACGTCGGCCAACAACGGCTCGTGGGCCTACCGTCTGTCGAAGAGCTCATCGACCTATCCCGAGCTGTTCGCACTCTGCGATTTCCAGAACCGCGGAGCCGGAGGCCGGAACCTCTCCACCTACTACACACAGGGCAAGCTGGCCGCCGTGCTGCGCGACATCTATCCTGACGACATCGTCATGCTGGGCAACAACGGCACCAACGGCATGGGCAAGAGCTTCGAGGCCGACGTGAACTACTACCTCAACGCTGCCGAGATGCTGGGCGCAAAGGTCATCATCAACAGCTACACGCCGCACGGGGCCGTGTCGAACTACTCCAGCGGCTACAACTCGTCGACGCATACCTTCAACAGCTACCGCCGCGACAGCTACGAGACGGTGGTGCGCAATGTGGCGCAGCAGCGTGAGAAGAACGACCCCAACTACATCGGATTCGTGGAGATAGGCAAGAACGCCGATGCCATCTTCAATGCCTACACCTCCGACTATGCCGCCCTGGGCTATGCCAACGCCAATGCCGCCGCACAGGCCATCATCAGCTGCTTCACCGACCACAACCACTACAGCAACGGCACGCTGGCCTGCGACCTCATGCTCCAGGGCTACAGCACCTGCCCGTCGCCCGGCATCGTCAGCCAGCTGGTGCAGCTGCTCACTCATGAAACCTCTGCCATCAGCCAGCCGAAGACCTCGGACGGCAAGGGCAGCCAGCGGGTGTACACCCTCAGCGGACAGTTGGTCGATGCGCCCTCAGTACCCGGACTATACATCATCGACGGCCGCAAGATAGTGGTCAGATAATGCTCATACAAACAATAAACCTACATTAAAAACAATTTAATTACCCTATTCAAACAAACGACATGAAAGCAAATCTCATTGAACAGGCCTACGCCGTAGCCAAGGAGCGCTACGCAGCCATTGGCGTCGACACCGACGCAGTACTCGACCAGATGCAGAAGCAGCAGATCTCCCTGCACTGCTGGCAGACCGACGACGTCGTCGGCTTCGAGCGCAACGAGGCCCTCTCGGGCGGCATACAGACCACCGGCAACTATCCCGGCCGCGCACGCACCATCGACGAGGTGCGCCAGGACATTGAGTTCGTGAAGACCCTGCTCGCCGGCAACCACCGCCTGAACCTGCACGAGATCTACGGCGACTTCGGCGGCAAGTTCGTTGACCGCGACCAGTGCGGCGTGGAGCATTTCCAAAGCTGGATTGACTGGGCCAAGGAGAACAACATGAAGCTCGACTTCAACTCCACCAGCTTCTCGCACCCCAAGAGCGGCGACCTCACCCTCTCGAACCCCGACAAGGGCATCCGCGACTTCTGGATTGAGCACACCAAGCGCTGCCGCCGCATCGCCGACGCTATGGGTAAGGCACAGAACGACCCCTGCATCATGAACATCTGGGTGCACGACGGCAGCAAGGACATGCCCGTACAGCGCAAGAAATATCGTGAAATCCTGGCCGCCTCGCTCGACGAGATCATGGAGGAGAAGCTCGACGGCGTGAAGAACTGCTTCGAGGCCAAGCTCTTCGGCATCGGTCTGGAGAGCTACACCGTGGGCAGCCACGACTTCTACACCGCCTACTGCGCCACCCGCAAGCAGATGTACACCCTTGACACCGGTCACTACGAGCCCACTGAGAACGTGAGCGACTTCGTGAGCACGCTGCTGATGTACGTGCCCGAGCTGATGCTCCACGTCAGCCGCCCCGTGCGTTGGGACAGCGACCACGTGACCATCATGAACGACCAGACGCTCGACCTCTTCAAGGAGCTGGTGCGCGCCGACGCTCTCGACCGCGCTCATGTGGGCCTCGACTACTTCGACGCCTCCATCAACCGCATCGGTGCCTACATCATCGGCACACGCGCCACGCAGAAGTGCATCCTGCAGGCCCTGCTCGAGCCGAAGCAGAAGCTGCGCGAGTATGAGGACAACGGGCAGTACTTCGAGCGCCTCGCGCTCATGGAGGAGGCCAAGTCGATGCCCTTCGGAGCCGTCTTCGACTACTTCAACCTGAAGAACAACGTGCCCGTGGGCGAGGAGTTCATCCAGGCCATCCAGCAGTACGAGAAGGACGTCACCTCGAAGCGGTAAGCACTGATGGCGGCATCGCCCGGCGATGCCTGCTTACAGCTGATTGACAACGGTGGTCATGCCTGGTGCATGGCCACCGCTTTCCGTTCCTGCATCCGCCTGCGTCGGTCGGCTGTCCGTCGCTTTCCGTTCCTACATCCGCCTGCGTCGGTCGGTTGTCCGTCGTTGCAAGCCGCAGTGCCCGAGGCGTCAGCCTCGGTTCCCCGTTTCTGTCCTTACGCGCGCGCATGCGCGTGCGAAATAAGAAAGGTGTATGCTACACCTGCTGCGGCCCGTCCTATGGGCGCTGGATGTTGGGCTTCTGCAGGCCGTAGCCCTTCCTGCGGTCCACCACGAGCATGACCACTGCCACCAGTGCGGCGCCGAGGGCCGTGAAGCCGAAGATGAGCATCGACGTGGTGTACGACGGGTCGCTCTCGTTGGCGCGGCCCACTAGGGTGGGGATGACGGTGCGCCCGAAGTTCTGGATGAAGAAAATCATGGAGTAGGCCGTGCCCAGGCATTTCAGCGGGATGATCTTCGGCACGCAGGGCCACAGGGCGGCGGGGGCCAGCGAGTAGCCGATGCTGAGCACCACCATCAGCACGATGGCCACGTCGGCACCGTGCAGGGGCAGGGCGAAGCCGAAGTGCACCGCCGTGAGCAGCAGCGCGCCGGTGATGATGAGCGTCACGCCGCGCCCCAGCCGGTCGTAGACCAGTCCGAAGAGCGGTGTGAGCAGGATGGTGCCGAAGGGTGCTATCGATGAGAAGAAACCCGCCACGTCGGCATCGACGCCATATTTCATCACCATCAGCCGGGTGGAGAACTTCAGGAAGGGCGACACGGCCGAATAGAACAGCACGCAGAAGAGGGTGATGAGCCAGAAGCCCGGCGAGCGCAGCGTGATGCCGATGTCGCTCCAGCGGAACTCCTCGTCAGTGCTCTGCCCCTGCGCGCTGCTGTCAGCGGTGGCCGTGTCCTTGTCGAGCCGGCGGTCCATCACGCAGAACACCAGGAAGGCCAGCAGCCCTATGCAGAGCAGTGCCACGGCCAGGAGCAGCGGCGTGGAGAGGCTGAAGCGTCGCGCTATGGGTGCCGAGATGCTCAGCGCCGCTGCCGTGCCCAAGCGTGCCATGGCCAGCTGCAGGCCCATGGCCATGGCCAGCTCGTGGCCGGTGAACCAGCGCACCATGGCCTTCGACACGGTGATGCCCGTCATCTCGTAGCCCACGCCGAAGACGGCGAAGCCCAGCGACGCCATGGCCGCCGACATGGGCAGCTCGAGGCCCAGCAGGGCAAAGCGCGCACCTCCGAAGTCGTGCGTCACGGCGAAGAGTTTCAGCAGCGTGCCTGCCAGCATGAGCGAGCATGACAGGCGTCCTGTGAAGCGGATGCCCATCTTGTCGAGGATGAGGCCCGAGAAGAAGAGCATGAGCAGGAAGACGTTGATGAGCCCGCTGGCTCCTGAGAAGAAGCCGTAGTCGGCCGGCGTCCACCCCAGTCCGCCCTCTGAGGGCGGCGCTTCGAGCAGCGTCTCTAATGGTGACATCACGTCATTGACAAAATAGCCCATCATCATGGCCGTGGCCACGATGAACAGCACCGTCCAGCGTGCGGCGGGCCGGTCGTTCAGGCGTCGGTATATGCGTTCCATCAGTCGTCGTGTTCAGTGAGTCCCACCAACTGCCTGATGGCGTCGGTCATGCGCCGGGGCAGCGCCAGGCGCGGGTCGTCGGCCTGTGTGCTGATGGCCTCAAGGAAGTGAGGCATCTCCTGGCGGTACACGTCCTTCATGTGTGCGTTGGCGGCGTTGGTGTGGGTGAAGGAGTAGGTGGTGTTGGCCAGCCGGTCGGCCAGCTTCACCAGCGGGGCGTAGGGCGTCTGCCGTATGCCGCGGTAGTAGTTCTCGCCGGCGCGCTCGGCCCTCGTGCGCCCTTTGTCGTTGGTCAGCGCATAGGCTATCTCGGCAGCCATGCGGGCCTGGGCGTCGTCCATGTAGCGGCGGGCGGTGGCCAGCACGTCGTTGTAGGTCTGGCGGGCGTCCTCAATGCTGTCGTGGTAGTAGGCACCGAAGAGCAGGGGCAGCACGTCGTGCTCGGTGGCACACACCTCCGCGCCATAGCGGCGCACGCCGTCGGCCACCATGTCGAGGTGGAAGCCGTAGGGGTGGGTGCCGTCGTAGTGCTGGTTCACGTCGGCATGCAGCTGGTGGGCGGCGTGCCGCATCTGCTCAATGATGGGAGCATGGCTGTCCAGGCAGCGCTGAAAGTCCTTTTCTGTCATCTGTGTGAGGTTTTAGGCCACAAAGGTACTAAAAAAGAATGAAGAAAGTCGTTTGTCTGCAAAAAAAATGTTACCTTTGCAAGGCTAAACATGAAAGCGTAATATGATTGACATCATCAACCACATCAATGATGCCCTCTGGGGCTACATCATCATCATCGTGCTGGTGGGCTGCGGTGTGTGGTTCACCATCCGCTCGCGCTTTGTGCAGTTCCGCATGTTCGGCGAGATGCTGCGCCTGCTCACCGACTCGTCGGTGCGGCCCACCGGCCACGAGAAGCACATCTCGTCGTTTCAGGCCTTCGCCGTGTCGCTGGCCTCGCGTGTGGGTACCGGCAACCTGGCCGGCGTGGCCACCGCCATCGCCGTGGGCGGGCCGGGAGCGGTGTTCTGGATGTGGGTGATGGCCCTCTTCGGCGCTGCCACAGCCTTCGTCGAGAGCACGCTGGGCCAGCTGTTCAAGCGCCACCACAGCGACTCGTTCATAGGCGGCCCGGCCTACTATATTGAGCGGGGCCTGCACTGCCGCTGGATGGCGGTGCTCTTCGCCGTGCTCATCACAGCCACCTTCGGCCTGGCCAACAACTCGGTGCAGTCGAACACCATCTGCGGAGCCATGGAGGGAGCCTTTGGCTGGAGCCCAGCCACGACGGGTGTGGTGCTCACGGTGTTCACGCTGGTCATCGTCTTTGGCGGCATACAGCGCATTGCGCGCGTCAGCTCGGTGCTGGTGCCGGTGATGGCGCTGGGCTATTTCGTGCTGGCCGTGGTGGTCGTGGTGATGAACATTGAGCACGTGCCCCATGTGTTCAAGGTCATCATCGACAGCGCCTTCGGCCTGGAGCAGGCCGTCGGCGGCACGGTGGGTGCTGCCATCATGAATGGTGTGAAGCGCGGCCTCTTCTCAAACGAGGCCGGCGAGGGCAGTGCTCCCAACGCGGCTGCCACGGCGGCGGTGAGCCACCCGGTGAAGCAGGGGCTCATACAGTCGCTGGGCGTCTTCACCGACACGCTGCTCGTATGCTCGTGCACGGCGTTCATCATCCTCATCAGCGGACTGTATGACAACCCCGAGCTGAACGGCATCGCGCTCACGCAGGCAGCCCTCGAGGGCGAGGTGGGGGCGTGGGGGCCGGTGTTCGTGGCCGTAGCCATCTTCCTCTTTGCCTACTCGAGCATCATCGGCAACTATTACTACGGCGAGGCCAACGTGCGCTTCATGAGCCGCGACCCGCGGGCCGTCACCCTGTTCCGTGTGTGCTCCGGCGGCGTGATGGTCATGTTCGGTGCGCTGGTGTCGCTCGACACCGTGTGGAGCATCATCGACCTGTGCATGGCGCTGCTCACGGCCTGCAACCTCGTGGCCATCATCCTGCTGGGCAAGTATGCCTTCCGCCTGCTCGACGACTACCGGCGGCAGAAGCGGCAGGGCATCAAGAGCCCCGTCTTCCACCGCTCGCAACTGCCTGAGCTGGAGCACGACCTGGAGTGCTGGGAGTAGAACACAGATTTGTTGAAAATAATGAGCGAAACATTTGGCGTTGTTCAAATTTATGCTTACTTTTGCAACATATTATAAAAACTAATCAATCTAAAAGAACATGGAAATCGTAATCGGACTTTTAATCATTGCTATTGGCGCTTTCTGCCAGAGCAGCTGCTACGTGCCCATCAACAAGATCAAGGACTGGTCGTGGGAGACGTACTGGATTATTCAAGGTGTCTTTGCCTGGCTCATCCTGCCCTTCCTGGGCCTGTTGCTGGCCGTGCCCAGCGGTCACTCGGTGGGCGAGCTCTTCGCCGGAGCCTCGTCGTTCAACATCTGGATGACCATCCTCTTCGGCGTGCTCTGGGGCGTGGGCGGCCTGACCTTCGGCCTCAGCATGCGCTATCTGGGCGTGGCCCTCGGACAGTCGATAGCCCTGGGCACCTGTGCCGGCCTGGGCACCATCATGGGCCCTGTGCTGCTGAACATCTTCTTCCCCGAGCTGAACGCCCTTGAGAGCCTCACCTTCGCCGTCATCCTGGGCGTGGTGGTGTGCCTGGCCGGCATCGCCATCATCGGAGTGGCCGGTGGCATGAAGTCGGCATCGCTCTCCGAGGAGGAGAAGAAGGAGGCCGTGAAGGACTTCAACTTCCCCAAGGGCCTGGCCATCGCCCTGCTGGCGGGCTTCATGAGCGGCTGCTTCAATGTGGGCCTTGAGTTCGGCAAGGACATCCACTTCGCTGAGACGCCTGACATGTTCAAGACGCTGCCCGCCACGTTCCTCGTCACCCTGGGCGGCTTCGTCACCAATGCCGTCTACTGCTTCTATCAGAACCAGAAGAACCACACCTGGGGCGACTACCGCAAGAAGGGCGTGTGGGGCAACAACCTGCTGTTCTGCCTGCTGGCCGGCGCGCTGTGGTACAGCCAGTTCTTCGGCCTCTCGCTGGGCAAGAGCTTCTTCGAGCCGGGCAGCAGCATGATGACGCTGGCCTTCTGCATCCTCATGGCGTTCAATGTGCTGTTCAGCAACGTATGGGGCATCATCCTGAAGGAATGGAAGGGCTGCTCGCGCAAGACCATCACCGTGCTCATCATTGGTCTGGTGGTGCTCATCTTCTCCACCTTCCTGCCGAAGATGATGGAGTAAAGGTTTCCTCCCGCTCATTGGGGAATGCCCCCTCCAACCTCCCCCGATGGGGAATGGCCCCCCCTCCAACCTCCCCCCCCGTTGGGGGGAGGCTTTTTTGGTAACATGGTAAACGAAATACAGGCCCCGATATGGTAGTCGGCAGCCGCCGCGCCAGGAAGCCGTTAACACCATTTTAACCTCTTCTCACCGCTTTTAACCTTCCGTGGTGCCAGGCACGGCAGTTCGTAACTCTTCAGCCCATAGAAGCGCTAAAGCGGGCTTTGAAAAACAAAATAAAACCAAAGAAAACAGGAAAAAACAAAAGCAAATATATAGTATATGACCCTATAGGGGTTGGGAGCGGCCTGTGCTTTAACTTGCAACCGATGGGGAGCGGCCTGAAAGGCCAACGAGCACATAGCCCAGGGCATCGCCCTGGGTTAATTAGGGCGGCTGTTTTCGCCCTGTCAGGGCAAAAGCGCTAATAGAGGGCATCGCCCTCGTATGCTCACCACAGGGGCGTTGCCCCTTCATTGTGCTTTTGCCCTGTCAGGGCGGTGTCTATGCACGCTGTATTCCCAGGGCGATGCCCTGGGCTATGTGCTTATTGGCCTTTCAGGCCGCTCCCCATCGTCGGATTGCAAGTTAAAGCGCGGGCCGTTCCCAACCTCTATAGGGTCGAATGTTATATAGTTGCCAAAACAAATCTGAGAGACTGATTCTCGGCTGAGGCTCTCTGAGGGATGGTTTTATTTTGTTTTCTTTGGTTTTATTTTGTTTTTGAAAGCCGCCTCCGGCGTACCACCATCACTTACCCAGGCCTATTCCAGCCGTACAGTCTGTACGGCAGAGGTGGCCGGCTTAGAACAGTGGCTGTTGCACCAGCCTGCACCAGTTGCACCACCCTGCACCGGCCAGCACCGGTTCCGTTTCATGCATTTTTTTGTTTCACGCCTCTCGCCGGAAAAATCGAGCCACTAATGAAAAAAAGGAGGCCGCTTTTTTTCATTAGTGGCCCGCTTTTTTTCAAAAGTGGGCCGCACAGAAAAAAATACGGGCCGCTCGTGAAACATAATTCAAGTTTCGCATTCGCTC
>DGHX01000083.1:21389-36557 GCA_002392835.1 Prevotella sp. UBA3837
AACTCCCCAACTAGCGAAAGTTGAGCAGTATAATTATTCCAGTTCCGACAATCATCCGCCCCACGCCGATGCCATTCCGGTGCAAGTGGTGCAGGCAGGTGCAAGTGGTGCAGACAGGTGCAAGTACACCTGATGAGGGTGGTATAAAGACTGCTTATGCAGCCTAACTTTTCCCCCGGACACCAATATAAACGAAAAACCCCGGCGCTTCTCAGCGGCGGGGTTACATTAAAATGATATATATATTAGTCAGTAGTTGTTTTGTTCTGTTTTTGTTTTATTTATCGCGGCAGGTTGAAGGCACGCGTCATCTCCTTCATCTGCTCGTCGCTCATGCCCTCGGGCTCGAAGCCCATGCAGCGAGCGTCGATGTATATCTTGGCGCTCTTCGAGAGCACGTCAATCTGGTCAAAGGCATCCATCACGTCCTTGCCCTTGGCGAAGACGCCGTGCTTCTCCCACATCACCACGTCGTAGTCCTCCAGCTCCTTCAGCGTGGCCTCGGCCAGCTCGTTGCTGCCGGGTAGGGTGTAGGGCACGATGCCCAGTCCCAGCGGGCAGAAAGCCTTCGTCTCGGGAATCATCGACCACAGAATCTTCGTCAGCACGTCCTTGCCCAGGAACTCGCGCTTGTGGCTCATGGCCACCAGCTCTATGGGGTGCGTGTGCACGGTGGCCTTGTAGCCGCTGCCGGTCTCAATCTGGCGTGCGTGCACGATGAGGTGGCTGGGCAGCTCGCTGGTGGGCATCACCGGCTCGTCGGCGATGATGACATACGATGCGCAGTCGTCGAGGATGCGGATGACGCTGCCGTTCTGCATGGGCCAGCGGGCCAGGTCGCGCATGCGCTTGCCGGTGCCCTTGCAGTAGAAGTAGCAGCCCTTCAGGGCGGGCAGCGTGATGCCTATCTGCTTCACCTCGCTGATGGCGGGCAGTTGGCGCAGCTCGTCGTCGGCGTATTCGGTAATGTTCACGGTGATGTTACCGCCGTTGCGCTCGGCCCACCCGTTCTGCCACAGGTAACCGGCCACTTCGGCTATCTTTTCAATCTCGGCCTTCAGGGCAGGCCGTGTCCCCAGTATGCTGTTCATAGTTCTCTGGTTAGTTGATTGCTGTTTTTTCTTTTGCGCTGCAAAGGTATACCTAATTCTTGTGATTGACCCTTGTGAATTGATTTTTGTGCATTGAAAAATGATTTATGTCAATTCTTTCCCCTTTTATTGCATTTTTGTTTCATGCATGTATCATTGCTGTTTTACTGCACCTCCATACACGCAGGAAAAAGGAAATGAGACATAGAGAAAAGCCTTTTTGGTCACCAATGGACTATTTTTGCACTCGGAAACGCATGCCGTTGCCGAAAAGGTGCCATGCGATTCGTGCGAATGATACATTTTTTATAATCTAAATAACTAACTAATTAACACACGAGTGAAATGAAAGACAAGACAAGACGAGTTTTGAAAAACTCACGAGTGCTTTTGTTCTTAATCTGCATGCTGCTGCCTGGCATGGCCTGGGCACAGAATGTGGTACGTGGAACAGTGAGTGACGAAGCTGGCGAGCCCATCATCGGTGCATCGGTGAAGGTGGTTGGCGCCCAGGTAGGCAGTGTGTCAGACCTCACGGGTCGGTTTACTGTCAACGCAGGCCCCAATGCCCAGCTTCAGGTGTCGTACATCGGCTATGTCACGCAGACCGTGGCAGTGGGTGGCCGTTCAAACATTAACATCGTGCTGAAGGAAGACATCACCAACCTGAACGATGTCGTCGTCATCGGCTACGGTGTACAGAAGAAGAGCGACCTCACGGGCGCCGTGGCTTCAGTGAAGGCTGAGGACCTGATGAACCGCTCTACCACCGACGCCGCCGCTGCCCTGCAGGGTAAGGCTTCGGGCGTGCAGATCCTGAACAGCTCGGGTAAGCCCGGACAGGGTGCCAACATCCGTGTACGTGGCTATTCCTCGAACTCTGACAACATCGGCCCGCTGCTCATCGTCGACGGTCTGCAGGTGACCAGCATACAGTACCTCGACCCCTCGATGATTGAGTCGATGGAGGTGCTGAAGGATGCTGCATCGGCTGCCATCTACGGTGCCGAGGCCGGTAACGGCGTCGTGCTCATCACCACCAAGAGCGGCAAGCGTGGCACGGGTACTATTAATTATACAGCCAAGTTCACCAACCAGTCGCTGGGCCATGTGGGCAAGCTGCTCAATGCCACTGAGTTCCAGGACTGGATGGGCATGCAGCTCACTCCCGAGCAGGTGAAGGCCGACCTGAAGCAGGCCGCCGACCAGTACGGGTGGAACCCCAACACCAACACCGACTGGATGGACGAGTACTTCGAGAACACCTGGGCACAGCAGCACACGCTGACCTTCCAGGGCGGCAACGAGCGCGGCTCTTACTTCCTGAGCACCAGCTACGTCAACCAGGACGGTATCGTGAAGGGCTCGAAGGATAAGTACGAGCGCCTGACGGCTCAGATCAACGCCGACTACCTCATCAAGGACTGGCTGAAGGTGGGCACCAACACCTCGATTGAGAAGTGGAGGACGAAGGGTGTCTCTGAGAACGGCTACGGCTCTTCCTTCGAGATGCTGCTCCTCATCGATCCGCTGACCCCGCTGTACTGGACTGACCGCAAGCAGATGCTGGGCGACTATGCCAACTACTACGACCAGGTGATGGCCGGCAACTCGAACTACGCCCTCTTCGGCGACGAGAACGGCTACTATGCCACCTCGTACTTCAACCAGCGTCTGGCCGGTGCCAACCCCTTCTCGCAGCGCGACCGCTCGGCAGCCAAGAACGATGGTGTCAACATCAACGGCACGGCCTACATGAACATCACGCCCATCCAGCAGGTGACCTTCACCTCGCGTCTGGGCTACCGTCTCTCCTTCTCGAACAGCTCCGACTGGCAGTACCCCTACTACCTGAACGGACAGACCAAGGGCGACAACTACCTCATCAACGGCCAGAGCAGCAACTCCACCTGGTACCAGTGGGAGAACTTCATCAACTACAACCAGGACTTCGGCAAGCACAATGTGGGCGCCATGGCCGGTATGTCGTACCGCCAGTCTAACTCGAACTACGTCAGGGGCGAGGCCTCCGGTCCCGACATCCTGAAGGCTTACGAGTCGAACTACATCTACCTGAACAGTATCAACGGCAACTCTAACACCACGAAGACCATCACCGGCCTGCCCGGCACCACCCGTGCCCTGTCGTACTTCGGACGTCTGCTCTACAGCTATGACGAGCGCTACAGCCTGCAGGCTAACTTCCGTGCCGACGCCTTCGACTCGTCGAAGCTGTCGAAGGACAACCGCTGGGGACACTTCTTCTCTGCATCGGCTGGCTGGACCTTCTCTAACGAGAAGTTCTTCAAGGACGCCGTCGACCCCAGCATCATGTCGTTTGGTAAGATCCGCGCTTCTTGGGGTACCAACGGTAACGTCAACGTGCTGAACAACTATGCCTATACCGCCGGTATCGCCCTGAACGGACAGATTTACAACTACGGTCCCACCGAGGCCGTCACCTACGGCTCCATGCCTAACGGCATTGCCAACCCCGACCTGACCTGGGAGAAGTCAGAGCAGATTGACCTGGGTGCCGACTTCCGCTTCCTGAACGACCGTCTGGCACTGGGCATCGATTGGTACAAGAAGACTACGAAGGACCTGCTCGTCCCCGCTCCCGTCATGCCTGAGTCGGGTGCTTCCACCATGACCATCAACGCCGGTGAGATTGAGAACAGCGGCCTTGAGCTGGAGCTCTCGTGGAAAGACCACATTGGCGACTTCAAGTACAGCGTAGCCGGCAACCTGGCTACCCTGAAGAACAAGGTCACCTATCTCGACCCCTCTATTGAGCGCATCGCCGGTGGTACCGTCGACGGTGCCAGCCCCGAGGTGGTGGCATGCTACTTCGAGGAGGGTGAGCCGCTGTGGTACATGCGCGGCTACAAGTATGCCGGTCGTGCTGACGACGGTACCGCTCTCTACTACAAGAAGGACGGCTCTACCACCAACGACCCGCAGGCTGAGGACATGACCAACGTCGGTTCCGGACTGCCCGACCTCACCTACGGCATCACGCTGAATGCTGAGTACAAGGGCTTCGACCTCACCGTCTTCGGTGCCGGACAGGCTGGCAACGACGTCTACTACGGACTCTATCGCACGGGCTACAACAACATTGCCAAGGGCGTGTACGACGACTTCAAGTCGGGCAAGCTGCCTAACGCAAACAGCGTAGCCGGCAGCGGACAGTTCTGGCGTTCATCGGCCATGGTCTACAATGGATCGTTCTTCAAGATCAAGCAGATTCAGCTGGGCTACACACTGCCGAAGAGCATCACCCGCAAGGCTTTCATGGAGAATGTGCGTGCCTACATCTCGCTCGACGACTTCTTCACCTTCACCAGCTATCCTGGCCTCGACCCCGAGACCACCACGCAGGGCTACAACTGCCCGGGTCTGGACAAGGGTGTCTATCCTACCATGAAGAAGATGGTGCTTGGACTGAGCGTTACATTCTAAACGGGCTGCGCCCTACAATGACAACTTGTATAAACTGTTAATAAGAAAGAAACATGAAAAAGATATTATTTTCGGTAGCATTGCTTTCTGCCGGTATGATGGTGACATCATCGTGCGAGGACATGCTCGAGGTGGAGCAGAAGGCAACCAGCAGCACGGGTAACTTCTACAAGACTGACAACGACGCCAAGTCGGCCGTTACCGCCATGTATGCTACTTACAGCAACGAGATCAGTGGCAACGAAGGCATCTGGAACGCCTACATCATGGGTCTGAACTACTCGTCGGACGACGTGTTCGCTGCTGGCGGCGACATGAACGACCACGCTGACTTCCGCATCCTGAACGAGATGCGCTACGACCCCAGCTCGGCTCCCATCAAGACCCTCTACAACCACATCTACAAGGCCATCTACTCGGCCAACCTGGTCATCAACTACTTCGGCGAGACGGCCGACACCCCCATCAAGAAGCAGGCCGTGGCCGAGGCCCGTGTCATGCGTGCCTGGGCACACATGCTGGCCGCACAGGTGTACTATCAGCCGCCCCTCATCGACCACCTCATCACCACTGAAAAGCCTACCAATGCCGAGTCGCAGAAGGCTATCCTCGACTGGTGTGTGAAGGAGTGTGAAGAGGCCATGCCCGACCTGGCCGAGCGCAAGGGCCAGAGCGACAAGGAGGGTGCATGGTATGCCACGAAGGGCTTCGCACAGTTCGTGGCCGGCAAGGCAGCACTCTTCGCAGGTGAGAACGACAAGGCCGTCAGCATGCTGAAGCCCCTGGTAGAGTCGCCCAACTACGCACTCGTGCCCGGCAACCGCTTCCGCGACCTCTTCCATGTGGAGGGCGACGGCTGCGAGGAGAAGATCTTCGAGTTCAACTACATCACCAACACTGCCGCTTCGGGTGGCGGTGCTCCCTGGAACCCCAGTAACAACCGCGGACGCTGGATGGTGGCCAACGTGCTCAACTGGCGTGGCGACGACATCGTGGGCGGCGGCAAGAGCCCCAAGATCTGCTCTACAGGCGGCTGGGGCGGCGGCTCCATCAACCAGGACTTCGCCCACAAGATGCTGGAGAACGATGGCGACAGCTATCGCCGTAAGGCCACGTTCCTCACCAGCGACGAGTTCTTCTACGACGAGGACCTCTGCGGCTGGCGCAGCGACGATGTGACTGATGAAAAGGGTAATGTGATTGGCAAGCTGACCCGCGAGCAGAAGGAGTTTGACCCCAACCGCGGCATCCGCAAGGACGCTGGCTCCTTCAGCCGCAGCGACGTGATGGAGGTGAAGATGATGATGCACCCCAATGACGCCGGACTGGCCGTGGGCGACAACTGCAACCAGACGAACCTCTGTCTGGCACGTCTGGGCGAGGCTTACCTCCTCTACGCCGAGGCTTGCATCGCCACCGGCAACAATGCCGAGGCCAAGAAGTACATCAACAAGATTCAGGAGCGTGCCGGCTCGAAGACCATCTCTTCCGAGGTGAACATGCAGGTGCTGCGCGACGAGAAGCAGTATGAGCTCTGGTTCGAGGGCTGCCGCTGGCTCGACATCGTGCGCTGGGGCATCGCCAAGGAGTGCTACGACAAGGTGCTCGACAACATACCCCTGCAGTTCGACGAGTACTGGACGTCGGGTGGCACGAAGCCTCACAAGCTCTACTACACCATTCACCACCCGTTTGCCAACGCCGGCATCAAGCTGGAGTTCGTCGCCGGCAAGAATGAGTACTGGCCCATACCGCAGTCGGTGCTCGAGGTGAACGACCAGATGCACCAGACACGAGGCTGGGCGAAGTAAGCACTCCCATCCTCAGTTAGCTACGGCGGCTCTGCATTTCGCATGCGGAGCCGCTGCTTTTTTGTTGTGCGTATGCCCTTTTTGGCGCTTTCAGCGCAAAATGAGACAAATCGAATAGTTCATGTGACAAGCAGATATGGCATAATTGAATTTTTTTTCGTAATTTTGCAGCATTGATAGGCGCGATATTATTTTAATAATGAGTGATACCACAAGTATGAGAACATTTCTGACAACCCTCTCGCTGCTGGCCCTGACGGCTGCTGCCACGGCGCAGAACCCCTTTGTGCAGACCTGCTACACCAGCGACCCGGCACCGATGGTGCACGACGGGACGATGTATGTTTACACCGGCCATGATGAGGACGGTGCCGACTTCTTCTGGATGCAGGAGTGGCGTGTCTATTCTTCGCAGGACATGGTGAACTGGCAGGACCACGGCTCGCCGCTGGCCATCGAGTCCTTCCGCTGGGCCGACGACCGCGCCTGGGCCTCGCAGTGCATAGAGCGCGGCGGCAAGTTCTACTGGTATGTCTGCACCCACTGCCGCCAGTCGGGGGGCATGGCCATCGGCGTGGCGGTGAGCGACACGCCCACCGGGCCCTTCCGCGACGCACTGGGCAAGCCCCTCTATACCGACAAGAAGTGGGACCACATAGACCCCACCGTAATGATTGATGACGAAGGCCAGGCATGGCTCATGTGGGGCAACCCGCAGCTGTACTACTGCAAGCTGAACGACGACATGATTTCCATCGACGGCGAGGTGCAGCTCATGCCCATGACCGAGCAGGCCTTCGGCGGGCCCATGATGAGCCAGCGCGAACAGGGCAAGGAATACAAGGACAGCTATGTGGAGGGACCGTGGCTGATGAAAATGAGAAATGGAGGAAATGAGAAATTGAGAAATGCTCAGCGCTTCGCCTTGCTCTATTCTGCGGGCGGCATTCCCGAGCACATCAGCTACAGCACGGCTCCCTCGCCGGCAGGGCCGTGGACCTACGCCGGGCAGGTGATGCCGCACAGCAACACCGGCTCGTTCACCAACCACTGCGGCGTGGCCGACTTCAAGGGCCACAGCTACTTCTTCTACCATACGGGCAAGTTGCCCGGCGGCGGAGGCTTCGGGCGCAGCGTGGCCGTAGAGGAGTTCCGCTACAACAGCGACGGCTCGCTGCCCACCATCCTGCCCACCGACGAGGGCGTGAAGCCCGTGGCCACGTTCAATCCCTACCGCCGCGTGGAGGCCGAGACGATGGCCTTCTCGCGTGGTATCAAGACCGAGCAATGTGCAGCCCCGGGCCAGGGCAACGGCCTGCAGGTCTATGTCAGTGACGTCAACAACGGCGACTACATCAAGCTGCAGAATGTGGACTTCGGCCCGCTGCCGCCACGCACCTTCACAGCCCGTGTGGCCAGCGGCCTGCGGGGCGGAGCCATTGAGATACACGTCGACAGCCTGAACGGCCTGCAGCTGGGCCGGCTTGAAGTGCCTGCCACCGGCGGATGGCAGAACTGGCAGACCATCACCATCGACCTCGACTATTCTCCCTCCACCTTCCACCCGTCACCCTCCACCGACCTTTACTTCGTCTTCAAGGGCCGCAAGGGCCCCAAGCTGTTCAACTTCGACTGGTGGGAGATGCGCTCCTTAGAGCAGGTGAACATGCCGCTCTTCCAGACCAAGTACACCGCCGACCCGTCGCCGCTGGTGGTAGGCGACACATTATTCTTATATACCTCGCACGATGCCCACTTCGACGATATACCTGATCGCGACGAACGCAACTCGGCCGGCTTCTTCATGTACGACTGGCTGCTGTGGTCGACCACCGACATGGTGAACTGGACGGAGCACGGCGCCGTGGCCTCGCTGCAGGACTTCAAGTGGCGCAGCCGCGACAACGGCGGGTGGGCCATTCAGACCGTAGAGCGCAACGGCAAGTACTACCTCTATGCCCCGCTGCACGGTCATGGCATCGGCGTGCTGGTCAGCGAATCGCCCTACGGCCCCTTCAAGGACCCACTCGGCGAGCCATTGGTGTGGCAGAAGGAACACTGGGACGACATCGACCCCACCGTATATACCGACCGCAACGGACAGGCCTACATGTATTGGGGCAACCCCAACACCTACTGGTGCAAGCTGGGCGACGACATGATTTCGGTGAAGGGCGACATCCATAAGCTCGACTATAAGATAGAGCACTACCAGGAGGGGCCGTGGCTCTACGAGCGTGGCGGCCACTGGTACCTGGCCTACGCCAGCACCTGCTGCCCCGAGGCGCTTGGCTACGCCATGAGCACCTCCCCCGAAGGGCCGTGGCAGTCGAAGGGCTACATCATGCGGCCCACGCCCCGCGACCGCGGCAACCACCCCGGCATCTGCGACTACAAGGGACACTCGTATGTCTTCGGCCAGAACTACGACCTGATGCACTTAGAGACCTTCGAGCACAGCGAGCGCCGCTCCGTCTCGGTCACTGAGATAGAGTACAACGCCGACGGTACCATCAAGGAGGTGCCCTATTGGATGGACCAGCAGCCCGTGAAGCAGCTGCATTGGCTGAACCCCTACCGCCGCGTGGAGGCCGAGACCATGAACTGGGGCTATGGCTTGCGCTCGGCCAAGATGGGCATACCCAACACCGGCGTGGTGAAGGACATGCCTGAGTCAACGGGCAAGCGCAACATGTACATCTACGACATCGACGACGGTGAGTACATCCGCCTGCGTGGTGTTGACTTCGGCCAGAAAGGTGCCCGCCGGTTCGATGTCACCGCTGCCGCCACGGGCAGCTGCATCGTCAGCCTGCGCCTTGATGCCCCTGACGGTCCCGTCATAGGTACGCTCACCGTCAAGTCCACCGGCTCTGTCGACAAGTACAAGGCCTTCGGCACCAAAGTGCAGAATGCCATCGGTGTGCACGACCTCTACCTCTGCTTCAGCGGCGTAGAGGGCGACGTGCACCTCGACTGGTGGCAGTTCAAGTAATGCAAGCCAATCGTTTTTCAGTCATCATTTAATTCGTTATTCACCGGCATGAAAAGAGAATTAGTTTTACCACTATTGCTTGCGCTGTTGGCCACATTGCCGTGCAGCGCTCAGCCGCGTGTCTACGACCAGGAGCATACTGGGCGCCAGCATGCGCTGACCACCTTTGCCGCCGCTGCCGACCTGCCGGTGGTGCGCGAGTTGCCCAACGCCCTTGAGGGTGTGAACACGTTCAGCGACTGGGCACGCCGCCGTGCCGAGATTGGCTCGCTCATCCAGCACTACGGTATTGGCACCAAGCCCGCCGTGGAGCCCTCGCAGGTGCAGGCCCGCATGGAGGGCGACACCATGCTTGTGGTCGACGTCACCGTGGGCACTGAGACGCTCACGCTGCGCTCACGCATCTACTATCCCTCGGTAGGCCGTCCGCCCTACGCCCTGATGATGGGCACCGACATGATTTCGCTGCCCCGCGAGCTGTTCGAGGGGCGCCCCGTGGCCATGATGACCTTCCACTCGGCCCAGGTGAACGACTATAAGCAGTGGGGACCTCACCACGACCGCGGCGAGCACCACTTCGACCGCCTCTACCCTGAGCTGCGCGACAACGGCGCCTACAGCGAGTGGGCGTGGGGCGTCAGCCGTCTCATCGATGGTCTGCAGCAGCTGGGGCCAGACGTGACGAAGATTGACACCCGCCGCATCGGCATCACCGGCTGTTCATACGCCGGAAAGATGGCCCTCTACAGCGGAGCCTTCGACGAGCGCATCGCCCTCACCATCGCTCAGGAGCCGGGTGGGGGAGGGGCCGCCGCCTGGCGCGTGTCGCACCTGCAGGACGATGTGGAGAACATCGACAAGACCGACTATCACTGGTTCCTCGAGAGCCAGCGCACCAATTTCGGTGGCGACAATGTCTACCGCCTGCCCTACGACCAGCATGAGCTGTGCGCTATGGTCTGCCCGCGCGCCCTGCTGCTCTTAGGCAATCCCGATTTCAAGTGGCTGGCCGACGACGCCATGCGCGCTTCAGCCGCCGAGGCCGCCCGGGTGTGGCAGCGCTTCGGTATTGCCGAGCGCTTCGGCTGCGACATCATCGGCGGTCACGGACACTGTCAGCTGCCGCTGAGCCAGTATGCCGTGACGCAGTCGTTCATCGACCGCTTCCTGCTTTATGAATAGTTTTACCGTTAATCATTGACAGCCATGAAGAAGATCCTTATGTTCCTTGCAGTGAGCGCCATGGCCCTCACCGCAGCAGGCCAGCCGCAGCCCCATGCTGACGGCACGGTCACCTTCACCTATCAGAACGACTCGGCCCGCAGCGTGCAGGTCGACGTGCAGTTTGCTGGTCGCCACGACATGCAGCGCGGGGCCGACGGCAAGTGGACGGTCACCCTGGGGCCCGCCGCTCCCGACATGTACCCCTACTGCTTCATCGTTGACGGCATCAGCGTCATGGACCCCGAAAATCCGCAGTATTTCCCCAACGAGGGGTTTAAGAACAGCCTGCTGGAGATGCCCGGCGACGGCACGCTGCCCCACGACATCCGGCAGGTGCCCCATGGCCGCATGGAGTATGTGCACTACTATTCCAAGACCCTTGGCTGCACCAACCATGCCGTCGTCTATCTGCCGCCCGGCTACCTCTTTGACCAGCAGAAGAAGTACCCCGTGTTCTACCTCATCAGCGGAACCACCGACACCGAGGAGGTGTACTACAAGGTGGGGCGCGTGAACTACATCCTCGACAACCTGCTGGCCGAGAAGCAGGCCCGCGAGATGATTGTCGTGCTGCCATACGGCAATCCCGCCCGCCTCTCCGCCGGTTCCGCCTCGGCGGCCGCTCAGCCGCAGACCCGCTTCGGCGGCGACCCCTTCAGCCTGGACCTCATCAACGACCTCATGCCCTGCATTGAGTCGCGCTACCGTACCATCAACAATGCCGACCACCGGGCCATCGGCGGTTTCTCGCGCGGCGGCAACCAGGCCCTCTACAACGGTCTGACCCATCTCGACAAGTTCAGCTACCTGTGCAGCTACAGCTCGTTCACCTCGACCGACATTCCGCAGGTCTACGACCATGCCGCCGAGACGAACAAGAAGATTCACCTCTTCTGGCTCGGCGTCGGCACCGACGACTTCCTCTACGGCAACGCCCGCGACTACATGGAGTTCCTCGACACGAAAGGCATTCACAGCGTGAAGGAGTTCACCACCGACAAGTTCGGCCACACCTGGATGAACGCCCGCTACTTCCTGTGGAAGACGCTGCCGCTGCTTTTCAACAAGAAGGCCGCTGAGGCCGCCATGAAGGAGGCCCAGCCCGCTCCCGCCGCCACCGGCCAGGAGCCGCAGTTCACCCCCGGCGTCATGGCCCGCATGTTCCCACGGCCCATCGTCTCGCCGGAGTACGCCGAACAGAGCGTCACCTTCCGCTTCAAGGCTCCCCAGGCCCGCAGCGTGGCACTCATCAGCGAGATTCTCAGCGAGCCGGTAGCCATGCAGCGCGACAGTGACGGCGTGTGGAGTACCACGCTCACCGACGGGCTGTACGAGCGCTTCAAGTACTGCTTCCGCGTCGATGGCACCCCCGTTGCCGACCCCTCGAACATGTACCTCTCGCCCGATGAGGGCTTCAAGTGGAGCATTGCCGACAACCCTGCCTCGTTGTTCAACTTCGCCTCTCAGGGTGACATACCCCATGGCACCACCAGCTATGACCTGGAGCGGCGTGAGGCCTGGTACATCTCGCCCATGCCGCAGCAGCGCATGGTCATCCCCCGCTTCGTTCAGCTGCTGCCGCCCACCGGCGAGACCATGGAGAGCTGGTTCAAGGTGGGCGGTGCCGACGCCATCGCCGACCGCATGCTGGCCGACGGCAAGACGAAGCCCTGCATCATCACCACCAGCTCGCTCGACTTCATGCAGCAGGGTGGCATGCCGCAGATGCCCGGTTTCGCCCCGAAGGTAATCCGTGGCGACGACTATCCCATGTGGACGCAGCGTCGCCGTGCCCTTATCAAGCTGCTCATAGACCTGGGCCGCGAACCCGACCCGGAGTTCCCACGCTTCGGCGGTGGGGGCGGCTTCTGAGCGGCCTGCCTCTTGCGAAAACAGGGAGCCTCATTAGCTGGGGCTCCCTGTGGTGTCCTCCTGTCGGAGGCATATAGTGGAATTTATGGACTCCTATCTGCGTCCTCCGCGCTTGCCGCGCTTGCCGTGCTTGTTGCCGGTGTGGTGAGCAGCGGGGTGCTGGGCGGTGATGCGCCAGGTGGCCTTGCTGCTGACACCTGCCGGGCGGTGGCCTGCGTTCCAGTCGGCGTAGAAGCGAGCGTCGCGCCGGTTGTTGCCGCCACGGTAGTCGGCGAAGCCCGTGGGGTGGCCCCTGTAGTAGTGGTGCCTGTTGCCGTAGACGGTGTAGACGTTGAAGGCCCATGCACCATCCCTCCAGCTGACGGGGGCGTAGAAGTGGTTCAGTCGCACATAGCGCTCATACTGCCGTGGGCTGAGCACATACTTCAGGTCGCTGTTGCGGCGGTCCCACCAGCGGCCCCGCACGTCGCCGCGGCTGTCGATGCTGAGCAGATAGTCGAGGTTGATTTCGTAGACGGCATTGTACTGCGCGTCGCTCAGGTTCAGTTCGTAAGCCATCTTGTCGCTCAGGAAACGAGCCTCGTTCCTTGCCACGTTGTAGCTCATAGCGTTGGCCGTGACGGTCATGACCATCATCATTGCCAGGGTCATCATCATCTTCTTCATAGTTTTGTCCTCCTGTTTTTGTTTTATTTGTGATACATGTTGTTTGCTGTTCTCACCTATATGACGAATCAGGGTGGGGCTGGGAGGCGGGATTTTCCCTAAAACAGCATAGTGTTTTCCCTATTTATTATACAAATGGAATAATAAATGAAACATCCGGTGCTGTTGGTTTGAAGGATAATTAGTAACTTTGCACACTGTAAAACAAGACCCAAAGCTATGAAGAAAAGACTTATCATGGCGGCAGTGGCTTTCGTGGCCTGTGCCTTACCCTCTGCTGCACAGCAGAAATATCCTTGGCAGAACCCCGACCTGCCCAGGGCCGAGCGAGTGGAAAACCTGTTGCAGATGCTCACCCCCGAGGAGAAGGTGGGGCTGATGATGAACAAGAGCATCTCGATAGACCGTCTGGGCATACCGTCCTACAACTGGTGGAGCGAGGCCTGCCACGGCGTGCGCCAGGACAACTACACCGTCTACCCCCAGCCCATAGGCATGGCGGCCGCCTTCAGCCCCGGGCTGGTGCGCAGCGTGTTCACGCAGGTCAGCGACGAGGCCCGTGCCAACTGGAACCGCTCTGACCACAGCGTGCGCCACGTGGGCATGGGCGAGGTGTACTACCCCGGCAACCCCGAGCTCACCTTCTGGTGCCCCAATGTGAACATCTTCCGTGACCCACGCTGGGGACGCGGCCAGGAGACCTGCGGCGAGGACCCCTACCTCAATGCCGTGCTGGGTGTCGAGACCGTGCTGGGCATGCAGGACCCTAAGGACGGATACGTGAAGACCCACGCCTGCGCCAAGCACTATGCCGTGCACAGCGGGCCCGAGCCCCTGCGCCACTCCATGAACGTGGAGCCCTCGAACCGTGACCTCTGGGAGACCTACCTGCCTGCCTTCAAGGCGTTGGTGACGAAGGGCCATGTGCGCGAGGTGATGTGCGCCTACCAGCGCTTCGAAGGCCGTCCCTGCTGCACCAGCGACCGCCTGCTCATCGACATCCTGCGCCACAAGTGGGGCTACGACGGACTGGTGGTCACCGACTGCGACGCCATCAACAACTTCTACAGCCGCGGACAGCATGAGACGCACAAAGACCCGCTGTCGGCCAGTGTCGACGCCGTGCTCAACGGCACCGACCTGGAGTGTGGAAAGGTGTTTATGTCGCTCACCGAGGGCCTGCAGAAGGGGCTTGTCAAGGAGAGCGACCTCGACCAGCACCTGCGCCGTACCCTCACCGGCCGCTTCGAGCTGGGCATGTTCGACCCCGCTGACCGCCTGCCCTGGGCCAAGCTGGGCGAGAGCATCATCAGCAGCGAGGAGCACAACCGGCTGGCCACACAGGCCGCTCGCGAGTCGATGGTGCTGCTCGAGAACAAGAGCGTGCCCAACCAGGAGGGAGCCCTGGCACCCCTGCTGCCCCTCAGCAAGAACCTGAAGAAGCTGGTGGTCGTCGGCCCCAATGCCGACGACGTGGAGCTGCTCAACGGCAACTATGGCGGAACACCCACACCCCAGCACCAGCACTCGCTGCTCAGTGGCATACAAAAGGCACTGCCGCAGACACACATTATATATAATAAGGCTTGCGAGCTGGACGACGAATACCAGACCGTTCACCACCTGCAGGACTTCAACGGCGGGCGCGGCGTGAAGGTGGAGTTCTGGAACAATAAAGAGCTGAAGGGAGCACCCGTGAAGACCCTCTACAGCAAGACTCCCCTCGACTACTCCACCTTCGGAGCCTGGGGCTTTGCCGAGGGCGTGGACAACGACAACCTGTCGGTGCGCGTCAGCGGTCGCTACAAGGCTACCTTCACCGGCGAGATGAAATACACGCTGACCACCGACAACGGCTATGTGCTGCGTGTCAACGGCCGCGTGGTGGAGCAGGCACAGCCCGCCGGACGCCGTGGCTTCGGCTTCGGACGGCGCGCTGAGTATAAGTCGTTCCCCGTGCAGAAGGGGAAGACCTACGACGTGGTGATAGAGTATCGCCGCGGTAACGGACAGTTCGCCATGCTGCGCGGCGACATCTGCGAGC
>DGHX01000186.1:0-6923 GCA_002392835.1 Prevotella sp. UBA3837
AACCGTAAGGTGCTCGCCGACCTCGCCCTGAACAACCCCGAGGCTTTCAAGGCCATCGTGGAGAAGGTGAAGTAAAAAGAAATTAAGAGATTGAGAACATGAGAAATGGGCTGCGCATCGTGTGCAGCCCATTTCTCATTTTTCATTTTTCATTTCTCACAGCTTCCACCACGGTTTCTTCTTCTTGGTCTGTGATGAAGTCTCGAAGCTGTTCATCGTGGCATTGCTGCGCTCCTCCCTCATCAGGTCTTTCCATGTCTTCCGATGGGTGATCATGCGGTAGATGGTGCCCCAGTCGGGCAACCCGCCCAGGTTACGGTCGTCAATCCAGTAGTCAATGGAATTCAGCTTCCGGCTGAAGTGCGGGTTGTTGGCTGTGGTCTCCTCGGGGTAATCCTTGTTGACGGCATAGAACTCCACGCCGCGCTCGCGGCACCAGTTGATGGCGTCGTTGAGCAGCTGGCCCTCGCGGACCGTCCACAAGATGAGCTTGTGGCGGTCCTTGATGAGCATTTTCAGCGTGTCGGTGGCAAAGGGTAGCTCGCGCCCAATCTCGGGGTAGCGGTGCTCCACGATGGTGCCGTCAAAATCTACTGCTATTGTTGCCATAGTGCGCAGTGCTTGCTTCTTTTGTTAACGTTACTGCTTCTTCTTGCGCTTCACCGAGTCGTCGTTCTTGTTGCCATAGCTGCTCTCGGCATAGTAGCCGTAGCTGCTGCCGTAGTTGCCATAGCGGCCACCGTAGCGGCCATAGCGGCCGTAGCCGTAGTAGTAGCCATACTTCTTCTTCGACATGTCGACGCCGTTGAGCACCACGCAGATGTTGGGCAGCTTCTTCTCTTCGTTCAGCTGGTTCAGCATCTGGAAACTGCTCTTCGGGGTGTAGTCTGCACGGCAGACGAAGGCGGTGACATCGGCGTGCTTGGCTATCTGCAGCGTGTCGGTGACCAGTCCCACGGGTGCGGTGTCGAGGATGATGTAGTCGTAGTGCTCTTTCAGCAGTGCGATGATGTCGCCCAGGTTCTGGCGTGCCAGCAGCTCCGTTGGGTTGGGGGGGATGGGGCCGGCGAGCATCAGGTCGAGGTTGGCGTTCACGCCCGAAGGATTAATCTGCTGGCGCAGATCGCTCATGGTGACGCTGTTCATGGCCAGCAGCGGCGTCACGCCCGAGTCGCGATCCTCGATGTTGAACAGGCGTCCCAGTGCCGGCTTGCGTATGTCGAGACCCATCAGGATGACCTTCTTGCCCAGCAGGGCGAAGCTCACGGCCAGGTTGGCGGCATTGAAGGTCTTGCCTTCGCCCGAGGTGCTTGATGTGAAGAGTATCACCTTCTGCTCGTTGGTCATCATGAATTGTATGTTGGTTCGCAGCGAGCGGAATACCTCGTCTATCTGGTTGTTCTCGTTCTCCTTCACCACAATGCCAGCGGCGCTCTTTGCCGACTCGCTGGCCACAGGCACGTCGACGACGATGGGCAGCGAGGTGAGGCGCTCTACGTCGTTGCGGCCCTCAATCTTGTAGCGCAGTATCTGTATGAGGTAGAAGATGAGCATGGGCAGCATGAAGCCCAGCAGGATGGCAGCCAGCATGATGATGCTGTTCTTGGGGCTTACCTTTCCGGCGTAGGCAGGCTCGTCGATGAGCCATCCCTTGTCGGCAGTGGCAGCCAGCGAGATGCTGTTCTCCTCGCGCTTCTGCAGCAGCATCAGGTAAAGTCCTGACTTCACCTCCTGTTGACGACCTATCTGTGTGAGTATGCGCTCCTGCTCCGGGGTGTTCGATATGCGCTGGCTGTAGTTCGAGTACTGGCTCTCTATGCTCTGGCGCTGAATGTCGGCAGTGCGGCGGGCCTGCATCAGGGCTGTCTTGATGCTGGCGGTGAGGTTGTCCAGGGTGTTGGTCAGCGTGATGACCTGCGGTGCGCTCTCCGAAGCCGAGCGCAGCAGCTTGTCACGATCCTGGACGGTCTTGTTATACTCATTGATGAGCGAGGCGGAAATGGGGTCGGTCATACCCACGTTTGACGGGATGATCTGGTACTTGTTAGCCGGGTCGTTCACGTGTTCGCGCAGGTAGTCGAGCAGCATGATCTGCGTGTTGGCATCGGCCAGCTTGGCGGCGTATTGGCTCGACTGTGTCAGCGTCTGGTTAGCGTCGAGGCGCAGCTCGGTCAGGCGGTTCGAGCGTTTGAACTCCTCCAGCTCGCTCTCGGTCATGCCCAGCTCGTTGTTAATCTTCTCCAAGCGGGCGTTGATGAACTCCTCGGTCTTCAGTGCAATCTCATTCTTGTCGGCGTTGGCCTGGCGGTTGTAGCATACGGCCAGCTGGTTCAGGTAGTCGTAGCCGCGCTCCACGTTCAGGTCACGAATGATGAGCTGTGCTATGGAGGTCATCTTCGACGTGGGTTCCACCTGTAGTATCTTGGCGTAGCGCTGTGCCACGAGCTTCGGTGCCGTGATGGATACGAGCAGGTTCTGTCCGCTGGCCAGCGGGCGCATGCCTTTCGATATGTTCAGTGTGAAGGTGAGCACGCCGTAGGGCGTGGTCAGCGTGTCGGGCATGGTGCTGAACGTTCCTTCGAAGGGCAGGGCCGTCATGTCGTCGCTCACCACGCGGTAGCCCTCAGATGAGCGCGAGATGATGAAGCCGAAGCTGCTTGGTCCCTCGCTGTTCATCCGCTCTAAGGATTGGGGATCCAGGTCCACGTTGATGGGCTGCGTCTTGTAGAGCAGCACCTTCTTGATGCGACCCTCCGTGCGGTATTCCACGTAGAGTTTCAGATCGTTGATGGCTTCTAATGACAGTCGCCTTGACTTCAGAATCTCCATCTCGTTCTCGATGCCCGTTGAGTTGGTCATCATGCCCAGATTCTGCATGCTGGCCAGTGCCGAGCCGTTGTAGCGTCGGTTCGATGTCTCCTCCTTGATCAGCATCTTTGCCGTCACCTGATAGACGGAGTCGGTATAGCGCAGGTAGATGAGAGCCCCGCATACGAAGATGAACATTGACAGCAAGAACCACTTCCAGTTCAGTATGAAGATGGACAGCATGTTCTTGAAGTTGAACGATGATTCCTCCTCTTGCAGGCTCTCTAAGCTCTCGATGGGTCCATCGTAGTTCTTTTTTACTTCACTCATTGTCGTTTCTTATAATATAAATAATGTGTATTCTCTCTTTCTCTTTGTTATTTGCCTTCTGCCAGCCTCACCAGATACTGCCCGTAGTCGTTCTTCAGCATGGGCTGTGCCAGTTTCCTCAGCTGTTCGGCGCTTATCCATCCGCGCTTGTAGGCTATCTCCTCAAGGCAGGCCACCTTCAGGCCCTGCCGCTTCTCGATGACCTCAATGAATGTCGAGGCCTCGGCCAGCGAGTCGTGGGTGCCGGTGTCGAGCCATGCGAAGCCGCGCTGCAGGGTCTGCACCTTCAGTTGCTGCCGGCGCAGGTATTCTTGGTTTACGGTGGTAATCTCCAGCTCGCCTCGTACACTGGGCTTGATGTTCTTGGCTATCTGCACCACGCTGTTGGGGTAGAAGTACAGCCCCACGACGGCATAGTTCGACTTGGGGTTCTGCGGCTTCTCCTCGATGCTCAGGCAGTTGCCCTTCTCATCAAACTCCGCCACGCCGTAGCGCTCTGGGTCGTTGACATAATAGCCGAAGACGGTGGCCAGCCCCTGTTTTTCGGCATTCTCCACGCTCTGCTTCAACAGTCCGCTGAAGCCCGAGCCATAGAAAATGTTGTCGCCCAGCACCAGGCAGGCACAGTCGTCGCCAATGAATTGCTCGCCGATGATGAAGGCCTGCGCCAGCCCGTCGGGTGAGGGCTGCTCGGCATACTCGAAGTGTACGCCCAGCTCGCTGCCGTCGCCCAAGAGGCGCTGGAAGCCCGGCAGGTCATACGGCGTGGAGATGATCAGAATCTCGCGTATGCCTGCCAGCATCAGTGCCGAGATGGGGTAGTAAATCATCGGCTTGTCAAAGATGGGTATCAACTGCTTGCTGATGCCCTTAGTGATTGGGTAGAGGCGTGTTCCGCTTCCACCGGCCAACACAATACCTTTCATGTACAATAGAATTTCGAAATTCGGCTGCAAAGATACAAAAAAGTTGGGAGTTACACATGCGGAGCACAGAGTTTCATGTGCTGCTTAACATTTTTTATTACTCGCTGCAGGGCGAAAACTTTTGGTTCACCGCTCTCAACTGCCAACTTTTTTGTACCTTTGCAGCCGTTTATCAATTATAGCTATGGGAATATTCGGAAAACTCTTTGGCCGCAAGGCGGTCGATAATGAAGTGAAGATTGGCGGCATGGAGGACTTCATGACGCTCATCCGCGTGTACTTTCAGGCCGAGATAGCACAGCTGCTGCACATCAGCAACCTCAACGCGCTGCCCGACCTGCGCACGTTCAAGCTGACGCTGAAGGTGCCCACCCAGCAGGGGCGCCTGGGCGTGGGCGAGAAGGCACGCTGCCGCAACATGCTGAAGGACATGTACCAGATGGACGACCAGTTCTTCAAGGAGATAGACCAGAGCATCGGGCGCCGGTGCCGTAAGATTCAGGACGTGCAGACCTATCTGCTGCAGTTCCAGAACTTCGTGCAAGATCTGATGATGCTCACCAGCAACCTGCTGAAGTTTAAGCTGCGCGTGCCCGGCTTCTTCAAGAAGGCCATCTACGGCATGACCGAGAAGACCATTCACGACATCTTCACCAAGAATGACTACAAGGACGCCGGCGTGCTGAAGACCGTGGCCGACGTGCGCGAATACAACAAGAAGCTCAACTTCTCAGAGAAGTGGTGCACCGATTTCGTCTACCGTGTCGTCATGCTCGCCAAGAAGGAGAAGCGGCCGGGAACGGAGAAATGAGAAATTGAGAGATTGAGAAATTGAGAAATGAGAGCTGTGCGAACTCCTAAAAAATAAAAATTGGAGCCTGCGTGCGGTTAAATCATGTTAAGATACGCTCATTTCTCTTTTCTCGTTACTCGTTTTTCATCAATATTATCTACCTTTGTAGAATAAATTCGTGGCTATGCCTCAGAGAGAAAAAGATTTAGCAACGTTTCAGACCCGCGTCAGGCAGATGATTCTCCGTTTCCAAGAGCTGAAGCAGGAGAACCAGGACTTGTATGCCATGATTGACGAGAACGAACAGCAAATCGAGCAGCTCAAGGCACGGCTGGCCGAACAGGAGCGCAACTACGAGACGCTGAAGATGGCCCGCATGATGGAAATCTCCGACGGCGACCTGGAGGGAGCCAAGGAACGCGTGGCAGGCCTCATACGCAGCATCAACAAGTGCATCACCCTGCTCAGCGAAGAGAAGTAACAACGACGACACTGACGCACGATGGCAGAAGAAAGTAAAGAGAAACTCAATATAAGGTTGCACGTCTACGACGAAGACATCGCCATGGTCCTCCACAATCGCGAGGATGAGGTGTTCTATCGTGCTGCCGCCAAGCTCATCACCGAGCGCTATGGCGCATACGCGCAGGTGTACAAAGGCCGAAAGAGCGACCACACCATAGCACTGATGACACTCATCGAGATAGCCCTGCGTTATCAAAAGGAAATGAGCAAGAACGACACTGCACCCTATGATAATATTCTCCGACAGCTGACTTCTGAAATTGAAGATGCGCTGAAGTGAGCGTCGCTCACGAGAATATTAACATTATATATATACAACACACTTTATGAGTCCTATCCTAAGCATTATCATTGCTGCGGCCGCGCTTATCATCGGCGTGGCCTGCGGATACTTCCTATTCCTCAAGGTCATCAAGGGGAAGTACAACGACATGATTGACGCAGCCAACAAGGAGGCTGACGTCATCAAAGAGAAGAAACTGCTCGAAGTAAAGGAGAAATTCCTCAACAAGAAGAGCGAGCTGGAGAAAGAGGTGCAGCAGCGCAACCAGCACATCCAGCAGAGTGAGAACAAGCTGAAGCAGCGCGAGATGCAGCTCAACCAGCGTCAGGAAGAGTTGGGCCGCCGCAAGAACGACCTGGACAACCAGCAGACACGCATCGAGAACGAGAAGAAGGCCCTGGCCCTGAAGCAGGATGAGCTGGGCAAGATGCAGCAGAAGGAGCGCGAGAAGCTGGAAGAACTCAGCGGCCTGAGCGCCGAGGAGGCCCGCAACCGCCTGGTGGAGAGCCTGAAGGACGAGGCCAAGACGGCTGCTGCCAGCTATGTGAACGAAATCATGGACGAGGCCAAGCTCAACGCCAACGCCCAGGCCAAGAAGATTGTAATACAGACCATCCAGCGCGTGGCCACTGAGACGGCCGTCGAGAACAGCGTCTCGGTGTTCCACATCGACAACGACGACGTGAAGGGCCGCGTCATCGGCCGCGAGGGCCGTAACATCCGTGCCCTGGAGGCTGCCTGCGGCGTGGAGATCGTGGTCGACGACACCCCCGAGGCCATCGTCATCAGCGGCTTCGACCCCGTGCGCCGCGAGACCTGCCGTCTGGCCCTGCACCAGCTGGTGGCCGACGGACGCATACACCCCGCACGCATCGAGGAGGTGGTGCAGAAGGTGAAGAAGCAGCTCGACAACGAGATCATCGAGACGGGCAAGCGCACCGCCATCGACCTGGGCATACACGGCCTGCACCCCGAGCTCATACGCATCATCGGTAAGATGAAGTACCGCTCCAGCTACGGCCAGAACCTGCTGCAGCACGCCCGTGAGACGGCCAACCTGTGTGCCGTCATGGCCGCTGAGCTGGGCCTGAACCCGAAGAAGGCCAAGCGCGCCGGACTGCTGCACGACATAGGCAAGGTGCCCGACGAGGAGAGCGAGATGCCTCACGCACTCTACGGCGCTAAGATTGCCGAGATGTACAAGGAGAAGCCCGACATCTGCAATGCCATCGGCGCCCACCACGACGAGATGGAGATG
>DGHX01000186.1:6967-7449 GCA_002392835.1 Prevotella sp. UBA3837
ACGAGATGGAGATGCAGACGCTGCTTGCCCCGATTGTGCAGGTGTGCGACGCCATCAGCGGTGCCCGCCCCGGTGCCCGCCGCGAGATTGTGGAGGCCTACATCAAGCGTCTGAACGACCTGGAGGCCATCGCCATGAGCTACCCCGGCGTGACGAAGACCTACGCCATACAGGCCGGACGCGAGCTGCGCGTCATCGTAGGTGCCGACAAGATGGACGACGCCGAGACGGAGGCACTCAGCGGACAGATAGCCTCGAAGATTCAGAACGAGATGACCTATCCCGGCCAGGTGAAGATCACCGTCATTCGCGAGACGCGCTCGGTGGCCTACGCCAAGTAAATAGGGTAGGGGAATACCCCCATAGAAAAAGCTCTGCGCCTTCCCGCTTCCGGGAGGGCGCAGAGTTTTTTTTCGGTTCTTCCAAATTAGGGTGTTTAATATCTTGTACCCGTTTTGGATATTACTGACCCCACCCCCGAC
>DGHX01000186.1:7590-49677 GCA_002392835.1 Prevotella sp. UBA3837
GGTCGGGGGTGGGGTCAGTATCTTCATTTTAGCATATACTATGGTACATCAAACGACCTACTTCCAAATGAAGTAAGGCCGGTTTGGCAACGTGGGGCCATGTCTTCGTTTGAAAAACAGGCAAAAACCAGAAAAACAGATAAAAACACTTCGAGATAAAGGTCCTTGAATGGGTTTTTATCTGTTTTTCTGGTTTTTATCTGTTTTTCTAAGACAAAGTCCTTTCGGCTTTACGGCTGTGGGGCTTACTGCTGCTCCATGTCGGCAGCCTTCACCATGTCGCCCTCTATGTATACGCGTGTCAGCTCTTCCTTGCCGTTGGTGCGCACGGTGATGGACTTGCGGAAGTGTCCCAGGGGCTTGCCGCTGCCGTTGTAGGTCACCTCTATCTGTCCGCTCTTGCCGGGCATGATGGGCTCCTTGGTGTACTTAGGCACCGTGCAGCCACACGAGGCTACTGCCTGGTTGATGATGAGCGGCTGGCCGCCCACATTGGTAAAGTTGAACGTGCACTTCACCACGGGGTCCTTCACTGAGAACTTGCCGAAGTTGTGCGTCATCTTCTCAAACTTAATCTCGGCCGGGCCGGTCTGTTCCTGGTCCTGGGCCATGGCCGTGCCCAGGCTGCAGACGAGGAGCACGACAAAGAGTAACAGTTTTTTCATTGTCATAGCTTTTTTATTGTTATAATTTCTCTTTCTTTATACATTATTATTGACGCAGCGCCCGTCCGAGGGTTTAATTCCCCCTCTTCGTTTGGTCGCACCCGCTTGGTCGGGATTGGCAAATCCGGCCGAGCGTCACTGCAGGCGTCACTGCGGGCGTGCGCCTTACTTCTTCAGCAGCTTGCAGTACTCCGTGGCTCCCAGCAGGAAGCAGCCCGTGCCGTAGTCCTCGAAGTCGGGTATGCGGGTGTAGCTCAGCGGCTGTCCTGCTGACGGGTCCTTGCCGGTGCCCTGCATCCATCCTAAGAAGCCGTCGGGGTGCACGGCGTCGGTCACCATGCCTTTCCAGGCGCGGTCGCAGGCCGGGCGGTACACGTCGGCCTTCAGGTATCCGCGCTGTATGCCCCATGCCATTCCGTAGAGGAAGAGGGCTGTGCCCGAGGTCTCCTTCATGGCGTAGTTGGTCGATGTGAGGCTGGGGTTCCAGAAACCATCTTCGCGCTGGCACTTCAGCAGTCCCTGGCTCATGAGCAGGAAGTCCTTCTTCAGCTCCTTATACTCCTTCGACTTCTGCGGCAGCAGGTCCATGCACCGCACCAGTGCTGCGTACACCCATCCGTTGCCACGGCTCCAGTAGCACTGCTGTCCGTCGGGCTCCACATAGGGGGGCACGTAGTCGGCATCGCGCCACCACAGCCCGTCCTTGGTGTTGAATACGCCGCCGCCCAGTGTGTTGCGGCTCCAGCGGTACATCTTCATGCCGTGGTCCAGGTATTTCTTCTCGCCCGTCAGCACGTAGGCCTGCACATAGAGCGGCATGGCCATCTGTATGGCGTCAATCCATGTCCACCATCCATACAGCTCCTTGTTCTTTGGGTTGGGTGTCACCATCTGGTGGTCCAGGTTGGCCAGCACGTTCTTCAGCTGCTTCGATGCCAGCTGCTCCGGCGTAGCCTTGGCAGGTACGATGGCGCCCTCGGCGTTGGTCCAGAAGAGCTCAATGTAGGTCTGTGCACAGCACTGGTCATCGGCATCGCCGGTGTTGATGCCGTTGCGCGGCGTCCACTGGTGGAAGTCGGCCCAGCGGGTGGCATAGTCTATGTAGCGCTGCTGCGGGTCTATGCGCTGCAGGGCCATCAGTCCCTCGTAGTACACGGCGCGCGTCCACAGGCTCGAGGGCCTTACGCGCTTCCAGTTGGTGGGCACGGTGGGGTCTTCGTACTTCTGCATGAAGTAGTTGTTCACACGGCGGGCCACACCCAGTACGTCATCCGAGGCGGTCTGCGCCATGGCAGTCAGCGTCAGCACTGAGAGGCATAACAGCAGGGCAAGTTTTCTTCTCATTTCTTACTGTGTTTGTTTTTGCGTTGCAAAAATAGCACAAAAAGCGGAAACGACCAAATTTTCAGCCGATATTTTAAAAAAACAGTTCATAAATGAGTGCCGTTTCAGAAAAAATGCCTATCTTTGCATCCGAGACGCAACATCATATATTTATGAGCAAGGAGCAAAAAGACAAGCTGACATACATTGTTTATTGCATCAGCATGTTTGGCGAGCGATTTAGTCTGCCGTCCAAACAGGCTTTCTCCTATTTGAAACGTTATGGAGGTCTTGCCTTTATTGATGAGTGCTATGCAGCCGAACATACATTGTCACTCGATGATGCGGTCGCTGACATGGCCGCTGTCTGCAAAAGGAACGGAGGGGGCCTCATATGATTCTATACCACGGTTCAAATACAGCTATCGACAAAATAAACCTTGCATTATGTAAGCCATACAAAGACTTTGGGCAAGGATTTTATCTTACTGACTTGATGGCACAAGCTGAGGAGATGGCTCTTCGGCGTGTCAGGTTGGCTGGATGTGGTGTACCGACAATCTCGGCTTTTGAATTTGACGAGCGCAGTCTTAAAGATAACTCACTAAAGACTCTGGTGTTTCCCAAAGTGTCAGTAAAATGGGCTACATTCGTTTTGAAAAACCGTGACATCAACCATGAAGGTTTCTCCCATAACTATGATGTCGTTGTTGGCCCTGTTGCCAATGACACGGTGGCTTTTCAGCTGAGACGCTATCTGTTAGGGGTGATTCCTCTGAAAATATTAGTCAAGGAATTAGAATACAAAGTACTGAACAGGCAATTTTTCTTTGGAACGGAGAAGGCCATATCAAAACTACGGAAGTTATGAGCAATGAGCAGAGGTTTTTAGTTGACAGTATTACGGAGGATGTTTCGCGATACTTGATTGACAGTTCTGATATGTCAATAATGGAAGCCCTGGAGGTCATATACAATTCCCAGTTCTACGAGAAGTTGACTGACCTTTCTACCGGCCTTTATTACCAAAGCCCTGCATACTGCTATGAATACTTGAAGCATGAACTCAAGTATGGGAAAGTAGTATAACACCTTTTCATGCTCTTTCGTCTTTTCTGAAAATAGCAATAATACATATAAAGTAATGAATTCGAAACGAACACTCATGGCGGGCCTCTGTGCCCTGTCGCTTGGCCTGGCAGTACAGGCTCAGAACTACAAGTATGAGACGGTGGAGGGCGATCTCACCCAGACCCGCATCTACACCCTTCAGAACGGGCTGAAGGTCTACCTCTCGGTGAACAGCGAGAAGCCTCGCATACAGACCTACATCGCCGTGCGCACCGGCTCGAAGAACGATCCCGCCGAGACCACCGGCCTGGCCCACTACCTGGAGCACCTGATGTTCAAGGGCACCGACAAGTTCGGCGTCACCGACCCCGTCAAGGAGCGCCCACTGCTCGACGACATTGAGCGGCGCTACGAGCAGTACCGCCTGATCACCAATGCCGACGACCGGCGCCAGGCCTACCACGAGATTGACTCCGTGAGCCAGCTGGCAGCACAGTACTTCATACCCAACGAGTACGACAAGCTCATGGCTGCCATCGGAGCCGAGGGCACCAATGCCTACACCTCGAACGACGTGACCTGCTACACCGAGGACATCCCCTCGAACGAGGTGGAGCAGTGGGCCCGCATTCAGGCCGACCGCTTCCAGAACATGGTCATACGCGGTTTCCACACTGAGCTCGAGGCCGTCTACGAGGAGTACAACATCGGCATAGCCCAGGACTCGCGCAAGCTCTGGGAGTCCATGAGCCGCATGCTCTTCCCCACGCACCCCTACGGCACGCAGACCACCATCGGCACGCAGGAGCACCTGAAGAACCCCAGCATCACCAACATCAAGGCCTACTTCAACCACTGGTACCGGCCCAACAACGTGGCCATCTGCATGGCCGGCGACATGGACCCCGACCGCGTCATCGCCATCATCGACCGCTACTTCGGCAGCTGGCAGCCCGGACAGGACGTCCGTCAGCCTGTCTTCCCCGCCCTGCAGCCCATCACTGAGCCCCGCGACACCACCGTCTACGGCCTGGAGGCTGAGACGCTGTGGCTGGGCTTCCGCTTCGACCGCGGCAACTCGCTGCAGATGGACACGCTCAGCGTCATAGGCGACATGCTCTCCAACGGCACCGCCGGACTCATCGACCTCAACATCAACCAGCAGATGAAGATGCTGGGCGCATGGGCCGGAGCCGAGAAGCTGCGCGACTACTCGTGCTTCATCCTCGGCGGAACTCCCAAGGAGGGGCAGACGCTCGACGAGGTGCGGCAGCTGTTGCTCGGCGAACTCGACAAGCTGAAGTCCGGCGACTTCAGCGACGACCTGCTGCCCTCGGTGGTCAACAACCAGAAGCTCAGCTACTACAACTCGTTAGAGAGCAACGGCGCGCGCGCCAACATGTTCGTCGATACCTACATCAACGAAATACCCTGGCAGCAGCAGGTGCACTACCTCGACCGCATCAGCGGCATGACCAAGGACCAGATCGTCAGCTTCGCACAGCGCCACTTCCGCCAGAACTACGTCACCGTGTTCAAGCGTCAGGGCGAGGACAAGAACCTGAAGAAGATTGACAAGCCCCAGATAACGCCCATACCCACCAACCGCGACCTCGTCAGCCAGTTCGTCAAGGATATACAGGGCGCTCATGTAGACCCCATCCAGCCACGCTTCGTCGACTTCCGGCGCGACCTCACCTTCGGCCAGACCAAGCGCAACATCCCCTACATCTACGTGAAGAACGTGGAGAACGGGCGCTTCACGCTCAGCTTCCGCTATGAGTTCGGCGAGGAGAGCGAGCTGAAGTACAGCTACGCCCCCGACTACCTGGAGTATCTGGGAACGAAAAAGATGACCAACGAGCAGCTGAAGCAGCAGTTCTACAAGCTGGCCTGCAACTACAACATCAGCGTGGGCGAGCGCACCATACACGTCACCCTCAGCGGCCTGTCGGAGAACATGCCGAAGGCCCTGGCCCTGCTCGAGGACCTGATGCAGAACGCCCAGGTAGACACCGACGCCTACGAGCAGTACATACAGCTGATAGAGAAGAGCCGCGCCGACGCCAAGCTGAACCAGCAGCGCAACTTCTCGGCACTGGTGCAGTACGGCGTCTACGGACCCTATAACTCCTACCGCAACATCCTCAGCGCCGAGCAGCTGCGCCAGACCGACCCGCAGGAGCTGCTCAACCTGCTGAAGAACCTCCGCCAGTACGAGCACACCATACTCTACTACGGTCCCATGAGCGAGGGCGAGCTGGCTGCCGCCGTGACCAAGAACCACAAGACGTCAAAGAAGCTGTTGGCCGTGCCCCAGGGCCGCCACTACGCCCTGCAGCCCACGCCGCAGAACGAGGTGTGGATAGCCCCCTACGACGCCAAGAACATCTACATGCGCATGGTGCACAACGAGCAGCGCCCCTGGCACCCCGAGGAGGCCGCCGTGAAGGCACTCTTCAACGAATACTACGGCGGAGGCATGAACACCGTCGTCTTCCAGGAGCTGCGCGAGGCACGCGGACTGGCCTACAACGCCTATGCCGCCTATCTGGAGCCCGCCTACAAGGACCGCCCGGAGTACTTCTTCACGCACATCATCACCCAGAACGACAAGATGATGGACTGCGTGCGCCAGTTCCACCAGATTCTCGACACCATTCCGCAGAGCGAGCAGGCCTTCCGCATTGCCAAGGACGCGCTGACCAAGCGCCTGCAGAGCCAACGCACCACGAAGTTCGCGCTCATCAACGCATGGCTGCAGGCCAAGACGCTCGGCATCGACTACGATGAGAACGAGCGCATCTACCAGCAGCTGCCGAAGGTGACGCTGCAGGACATCGTAGGCTTCGAGCAGCAGCAGATGGCCCGCAAGCCCTACCGCTACATCATCCTCGGTGATGAGAAGGAGCTCGACATGGAGGCCCTCGGCAAGATAGGCCCCATACGGCGCCTCACCACGGAAGAAATATTCGGTTACTAACCCAGCAGTGTGGCATTTAAGACTATGGAAATAAGCATCAGCATAGACAACATCAGGGAAGCGGCGCGGCAGTTCATCAGCCAGATGGACGGCCGCACCGTCTTCGCCTTCTACGGACAGATGGGGGTCGGAAAGACCACCTTCATCAAGGCAGTGTGCGAGGAGATGGGCGTCAGCGACGTCATCACCTCGCCCACCTTCGCCATCGTTAACGAGTACAGCGTGGAGCCCTCCGCCCTCCATCCTTCACCCTCCACCCTCCACCCTTCACCCTCCACCATTTACCACTTCGATTTCTACCGCATCCACCGCTTGGAGGAGGTCTACGACATGGGCTACGAGGAGTATTTCTACTCCGGTTCCCCCTGCTTCATCGAGTGGCCCGAACTCATCGAGGAGCTGCTGCCCCCCGATGCCGTGCGCATCGCCATCGAGGAGCAGCCCGACGGCACACGGCGCCTGCACCAGCTGTAGCCTTCATTAGCTTACGCGCGCGCGAGGATAAAGACGCTACACTTCCTACACCTGGGGCAGTGACTTCAGCCGACTTGCCACTTCAGACGGCTCATGACTGCAAAAACCGCATGTCCCGCACTAAGCATATCCATTTAAGAAGCTTTAACAAGAGTTTCAGAAAAGAGTACGCGGGCCTGGTACTTTTTGTCCGCGGGCCGCGGACAAAGAGTACCAGGCCCGCGGACAAAGAGTTCCAGGCCCGCGGATTATCTTCACCTTGCGCAAGAAAAAGGTAGAAGAATGGCATTTGAACGGGCAATGAGCTGCTGGAAAAGCTTGTCAATATTTTTTATAGGAAATTCGTAGAAACGGAAGTTGCAACCTGCTGATAATGAGCCGAGGTGTAGGAAGTGTAGCGTCAAGAGTTTTTTAGGTGTAGGGAGTGCACCATGTTTGTCCTCGCGCGCGCGTGAGAAAATGAGGCCATGAGCGGGCCTACGCACACCCTTGGTGGCTAAAATGCATTCAGCGTGATGCCGAACACAAAGTAGAGATGACCGCTCTGTGGGTTCGCCGTCAGTTGGCCGAACACAGGCAGCGCGAAGTGGTCGGTGATGGGAATGTCTTTCGTGGCACTCAGCGACAGGTTGGTCACGCTGAAGCCGCTGGTGCCATAGTAGTCGGAGGCCCAGGGCACCATGCCGGCCGTGGCCGTCCAGTCACAGGCGGCCAGGCGGAACGGCGCCTCCAGCTCCAGGTAGGAGCTGTAGGCCCGCTTGTCGTCGGCAGCCTGATAGTCACTCCCTGCGAAAATGGTCTGCCACGAGGCACACAGCGGGCCGAAGTCATACTGGGCGAAACTCTCGAAGGAGTGGCCGGTGTTTTCCTTCTTGTAGTAGAAATAGCGCTCGTCGCTTTCGTCGGTCCAGTAGTCGACGATGCCCAGTGACAGGCCGCCCGTCTCGTAGGCCAGTGTCAGGTCTATCTCGCGCACGTCGTCCTTGTGCCCCGACAGGCCGGTGCTGCCCCAGGCCGTCAGGCTCAGCCCCTGCCAGCCCACTGCCAGCTCGGGCTGTACGGCCACGTGCCCCAGGTTGAGGCCGCGCCAGATGTAGTTGCTCACCACGTCGGCCTTCAGGTGGCCTTCTACCTTGTTCTGGGCACTCGCTGTGCCCCCTGCCAGCAGCAGAAGGGCGATGGATAACTGTAGTTTGATTTTCATGGGTAATGTTTTTTTTCTAAATCGAAACGATGGCCACTGCCTTGGTGAAGTCGAAAGCCCACTGGCGGCCGGTGTTTATTTCTTCTTCTTCTTTGTTGAATGGTGTCATGGAAAGTGCTAATTTCGTTTTTATTGCTGCAAAGGTACAAAAAAAAGCCATTAAGCATGCGGAATTATGAATAATTTTGTACCTTTGTCGGGAAAAAAGGAAAAAACCAAAGCTATTAGTATGCTCGCAAAAACCTATACGGCAGCTGTAAACGGTCTGGAGACCACCACGGTGACAGTGGAAGTAAATGTGACAAGAGGCGTTCTGTTCCACATGACAGGATTGCCCGATGCCGCTGTGAAAGAGAGTTATGACCGCATCAAGGCTGCCACTGCTAATCAGGGATTCAAGTTAGGAGTCAGCGAAATAACCGTGAACCTCTCGCCGGCCGACATCAAGAAGGAGGGCTCCGGCTACGACCTGCCACTGGCTATCGGCATCTTGGCTGCTAACAACATGGTGGAAAACGGCCGGCTCGGCCAATACATGTTGGTAGGCGAGCTGGGGCTTGACGGGCGGCTGCAGCCCATACGCGGCGCGCTGCCCATCGCCATCCGTGCCCGCAAGGAGAAGTTCAAGGGACTCATAGTGCCCCAGCAGAACATCCGCGAGGCAGCCGTCGTCAACCAGTTGGAGGTTTACGGCATGGAGACGCTGATGGATGTCGTCAGGTTCCTGAACGGCGATACTTCCTACCAGCCTACCGTCATCGACACGCGCCGCGAGTTCTATGAGCAGCAGAACCATTTCGAACTCGACTTCAGCGATGTGCGTGGACAGGAGAGCGTGAAGCGCGCGCTGGAGGTGGCTGCAGCCGGTGGGCACAACCTCATCATGATAGGCCCGCCGGGCAGCGGCAAGTCGATGTTGGCCAAGCGCCTGCCCTCCATATTGCCGCCCCTGTCGCTGGCCGAGAGCCTGGAGACCACACAGATTCACAGCGTTGCAGGCAAGCTCAGCCGCGACACCAGTCTCATCAGCCAGCGCCCCTTCCGTGCTCCCCACCACACCATCTCGCAGGTGGCACTCGTCGGTGGCGGCAACAACCCGCAGCCGGGGGAGATAAGCCTGGCCCACAACGGCGTCCTCTTCCTCGACGAGATGCCCGAGCTGTCGCGCTCTGTCCTCGAGGTGCTGCGCCAGCCGCTGGAAGACCGCACCATCACCATCAGCCGGGCCAAGTATTCCGTGCAATATCCCGCCTCGTTCATGCTCGTCGCCTCCATGAATCCCTGCCCCTGCGGCTACTATGGCGACCCCACCCACAACTGCGTCTGCACTCCCGGCCAGATACAGCGCTACATGAACAAAATCTCCGGCCCGCTGCTCGACCGCATCGATATCCACTGCGAAATCCAGGCCGTGCCCTTCGCCCAGCTCTCGCAGATGCAGCCTGGTGAACCCTCGGCTGTCATTCGCGAGCGAGTCATTGCCGCCCGCAAGATTCAGGAGGAGCGTTTCAAGCCTTTCAAGGGCATTCACTCCAACGCCATGATGACCGAGCGCATGCTCCATGAGTTCGCCGAGCCCGACGCCGCCTCGCTCGACATGCTCCGCATGGCCATGGAGCGCCTGAAGCTCTCCGCCCGTGCCTACAGCCGCATCCTCAAAGTCGCCCGCACCATCGCCGACCTTGCCGGCAGCGAGAAGGTCGAGTCCATGCACATCGCCGAGGCCATCGGCTACCGTAATCTCGATAGAGGCGACTGGGCAGAGCGTGGGATATGAGATAATACTGAAAAGGAACTTAGGATATAAGAAGGTATGGACGAGCAACAGAACATACAACCGATGCAGTCGGACTTTGAACAAGTCAAAAAGAGGACTGATAAAGGAAAAGAGTATTGGAGTGCAAGGGATCTAAGCCCTGTCTTGGGATATAGCACATGGCAGAAGTTCAACCGTGTATTGAACAAGGCCCTGCTGGTGGCCCAGAACAGAGGGATGGACATCGGCGAGCATTTCAACCAGACGGTTGTGATGGTTAAGCTTGGGTCTGGTACATTCCGCAAAGTGGACGACTGGCATCTGTCACGCATGGCCTGTCTTATTATTGCAGAGAATGCAGACAGCAAGAAGCCACAGGTACAAGCAGCACGTATCTATTTTAAAGAACATGTGCCTATGGCGGAACTCGTTGAGAATCAAATTGTTTCGAGAATCCTGCTCTATAAGACAAATCAAGGAGAGACCCACATTGAAGTGGTGTTCAACAGCGAGACGTTCTGGCTCACGCAGAAACGCATGGCTGATTTGTATGGGGTGGACATAAGGACGGTGAGTTATCACTTATCCCAGATTTACGAGTCAGGAGAGCTGAAAGAAGAATCAACTATCCGAAAAATTGGGATAGTTCAGATGGAAGGTGAACGTGAGGTTAATCGTCCACAGATGCTTTACAACCTTGATGCCATCATTGCCGTTGGTTATCGCGTAAACAGCTATCAGGCTACACAATTTCGCATTTGGGCAACGGCTGTGTTGAAAGAATTGATTATCAAAGGCTTTGTGCTGGATGATGAGCGGCTGAAGCAGGGCAAGCACTTCGGCCGAGACTATTTCGATGACTTGCTGGAGCGTATCAGAGAGATACGTACTTCTGAACGCAGGTACTACCAAAAGATAACGGATGTCTATGCAGAGTGCAGTGCCGACTATGATGCTAAGGCTGAAACCACGAAACTGTTCTTTAAGATGGTGCAAAACATGATGCATTGGGCTGTCACCCATCAGACGGCAGCAGAAATTATCTACACCAGAGCTGATGCGGAGATGCCCCACATGGGATTGACCACATGGAAGAATGCCCCTGATGGCAGAGTCCAGAAATCAGATACAATAATAGCAAAGAACTACTTGTCGGACAAGGAAGTGACATCGCTAAATCGTCTTTCCAATGCATTCCTTGATGTGGCAGAAGACAGGGCAGACCGCCAGTTAATCATGACGATGGCGGACTGGAAGAAAGAACTGGAGAGATTTCTTGGCTACTACCGTTACGACATTCTGGAAACTGCAGGAACCATATCTGCTGAGGAAGCCAAAGAAAAGGCGTATGCTGAGTATGACAAATTCCGTTTAATACAAGACCGCGAATTTCTTTCTGACTTTGACCAAGAGATAAAAAAGTGGCGTGAAAACGGACTATTCGATGACAAAAGCTAAACGCAAGATTCCTCGATAGAGGCGACTGGCGGAGAGAGGAATATAAACCTACATTATAAGGCAAAAAGATATGGTGACAGTGATGCAACCCATAGAAAGTAACTTGCCATTGGCTAAAGCTTTCAATATAATTATTGAGAAAGTACAGACCCTACGAATCATAACACTTCCACGCACATTTGAGGATGTACGGGGCGAGGATGCATCACACGACGGTGTGGCCTTTGAAGACCTGCCCGACGACTGGAAGTGCCCGCGCTGCAAGCGGCCCAAGGAGAAGTTCAACCGGGCTTAGCCGTTCCCCTTTGTGCTGGCTGTGGGGCACCGTTCCCCCTCCGGCTATTGCTCTTTGGTGGCCAGCGTGAACGTCTGTTCGCTGGCCACTACCAGTTGTCGTGGCAGGGTGATGACCTTCAGCCGCTCGTACCATATCCGTGTGCTGCCTGCAATGCGCTTCTGCGTGTGTGAGCTGATGATGTAATAGCTGGCCGAGTATTCGTCCATCAGGGCGTGGAATGCCTTCTTGATGCGCGAACATTTCTCGTTGATGGCGTTGTCGAGCGGGTCAGTGAGGTGGCTGACACCTTCCTCTATGCGCTGCTTGTCCATGAGCCGCGCTGTCTTCATATAGTATTGTGTCAGCTCCTGCCGGTAGTTGCCCAGCTGCTTGAATTCTATCCCTTCGGGGTGTGCCAGGAAGAGCAGGTATACGGCCTTGTGCACGGGCTGCAGCTCCACCTCCTGCTGTCCTACGAAGAAACGATAGTCGTCGGTGATGCGCAGCGGCATCAGCCTGCCCTTGGCGGCCTCTATCTGCAGGGCTTCTATGGCGGGCACCCCCAGTGCCCGCAGCAGCAGGTCGGTGCGCCCGTTGGCCATGAGCTGGCGTGCCAGCCGCTGCAGCTCGTCGGCCGTCTCTTCAGGTGTCAGGTTCAGGTATGGCATGCGTTCAGTCCTCCTCACTCATCATGTCGCCCAGCTTCTTGTTCAGCCAGCTCTTCCATCGTCCCAGCGTGGTGGTGGGGCGTGGATCCGGCTGCCTGTTGCCGGACTGCGGCTCTGCTGGTTGCTGTGGCTCGTAGCTCACGGCTGTCTCGGTCTCAGGTGCCGTCTCCACCACAAACTCCGGCTCCGGCTTTACGGCCGTTTCTTTCGCTGGTTTGGCCAGTGGCTGGTAGAGGCGCCCCATCAGCCGTTCGTAGTGCTCTTCGTTGGCCGACAGGCTCTCGTCGTCGTTGCCTGGTTTCAGGTCTTCGCCCATGTCGGCAGCCAGGATGATGACCTTGGCATCGTCGCCCAGCGAGTCATCGGTCGACGTGCCCCAGATAACGTCGATGTCGGGATCCAGCTGGTCGAAGAACTCTGATATCTCCTCCATCTCCAGCACGCGTATGGGTGCCTGGTTGCTGGCATAGATGTTGAACAGTATGCGCTTGGCGTGGTTGATGTCGTTGCCGTGGAGCAATGGCGAATCAAGAGCATCGAGTATGGCTCGCTCCACGCGTTGCTCGCCTCCGGCCCTGCCTATGGCCATGATGGCCCCTCCGCCGTTGCGCATGGTGCTCTCCACATCGCGGAAGTCGAGGTTGATGTTTCCCTCCGAGCTGATGGTGATGAGCTCCGATATGCCTTTCACGGCATTCTTCAGCACGTTGTCGGCCTCGGCCAGTGCGTCCTTCAGCGACATGGCGGTGTCGGAGTAGACATCGCAGAGCCGCTCGTTGTTGACGATGAGCATGGCGTCGACGTTCCGGCGCAGCTCGTCGACGCCCTTCAGCGCCTTGATGATCTTGCGCCTGTGTTCAAAATAGAAGGGTATGGTCACCACGCCTATGGTGAGCAGCCCGCGCTCTTTGGCCACGCGTGCCACCACGGGTGCTGCGCCGGTGCCTGTGCCGCCGCCCATGGTGGCGGTCACAAAGACCATCTTCGTCTGGTCGTCCAGCAGCCGCTCTATGCTGTCAATGCTGCTCTCTGCCTCGGCGCGCCCCACTTCAGGCTTGCCGCCGGCTCCCAGGCCTGCTCCCAGCTGCAGCTTCACGGGCACCGGCGAGTGCTTCAGCGAAGCGCTGTCGGTGTTGCACACGGCAAACGATACGCCCTGGATGCCTTCGTCGTACATGCGGCTCACGGCATTGCAACCGCCGCCGCCCACTCCTATCACCTTGATGATGTTCTGCATCAGGTCCTCAACGGGACCGAAGTCGAGTATCTCGTCCATAGATAGTCTTTAAAAGTTTGGTGCAAAGGTACAAAACTTTTATGAGACGGCGAAATCATCGCAAGGCTTGTGACGGAAAAAAATACTGTTGTCATAGAAAGACAGCACCACCCGGAGCCGTTGCTCCGGGTGGTGTCTGTATGTTGTGCAAGTTGCTGCGTGGGCAGCTTAGCCTTTTCAGCTGTCAGCGCACCACTTTCTTTCCGCCTATGATGTACAGGCCGCGTGTGGCATTGCTGACGCGCATGCCCTGCATGTTGTAGACATTGGCATCGGCCTGCACGGCTGCGGGCTGCAGCTCGCTGATGCCGGTGGCCGTGGTGGCGTTGGCAGCCTCGCCCAGACCGCCCATCTCGTTGGCGGCACGCACGGCGTAGGTGGCCTGGGTGTCGTCGACGGTGTAGGCGGGCTCAGTGGTGAAGTCCACCACGGCGCCGTTCTTCACGATGGCGTAGAGCAGGGCATACTGGCTGTCGGTCCACGTCAGCTGGTTGCCTGCCAGCTGCACGTTGGCGGGGGTGGGAGCCTGCTCGGTGAGCAGGGTGGGATCCCAGTCGCCGAAGGTGTTGTGCAGGTTACCTATCTGCAGTGCCTCGTCGGCCGTGAGGATGGGGTTGTTGGGGTTGGCGGTCTCCTTGCCCAGGGTCTTGGCGCGTGCGCTCAGGTCAACCACGCTGCCGCTGGCGGTGGTGCTGTTCCACTCAGCCAGCCGGGTGCAGCCGCCGGCGCTCATCTCGGCCCAGCCGATGGCGCGGGGCACTGCCTCCATCTTCGTGTCGATGTAGTATACCTCGGCACCCTCGGTCCAGGGACGGCCCAGGTAGTAGTTGCCGTCCACCTTCGGGTTCTCGCCCTTGATGGTGCAGTCCTTGAACACCATGCCGTAGTGGGAGTTGCCGCGTGCTGCGGTGATGTAGCCTCCGTCCTGGCACATGATGAGTTCAACGCCGTTGAAGAACAGGTCGCCGTCGCCGCAGATGAAGTCGGTGCGTCCGCGCACGGTGCCGTTCTCAATGTAGAACATGCCGCGTCCGTTGTCGGGCACGTAGGTGTCCTGGTATGCCCACAGCGTGACGTTCTTCAGCACGGTGCGCGTGCTGCCGTCGACGAGCACTACGTTGCGCCCGGAGTTATCGGCGGTGGCGCTCCACAGCTTGATGTCCTGGAAGTAGGTGTCGGTGGCTCCGCTCTGCAGGTAGAGCACGCCGCTGCTGCGTATGCCCTCGCAGGGGTTAGCCTGTCCGTTGGCACCGGCATTGGGGTTGTCGACGAGCGAGTTGGGCATCTCGTTGGTGACGCTGGTGGTGGCCGGGTCCTCGCCTATGATCGACACGTTGGGCGTGTTGAAGTAGGTGCGCGGGTCGGGATAGTCGTAGAATCTGCCGTTGTTGTCGGTGTAGCCCTTCTCTCCGGCAGGAATGACGTAGCTGCCCTGCTTGACGAAGATGCGGTAGCGCACGTTCTTGTCGCTGCGGTTGGCGGCGGCCTTCAGGGCCTCGGCGAAGGTGCCGTCGTCGGGCACGATGAAGTCGTAGAGCTTCTTCTCTACCGACGGGCGCATCATGGTGGTGAAGCTGATGCTGATGGGCTGGCTGATGTAGTTGCCGGTGAGGTCGGCCACGGTGTTTGCAGCCAGCAGGAACTGGTATTCGGTGCTGTATTCCAGCCCCTTATACTCGAAGGTGACGGTCTTTCCGTTCACCTTGCCCTCGGTGGGGTTCTGGGTGTTGCTGTTGATGGTGGCGTTGTTGATGTAGGCCTTGGTGCCTTCGGCCAGCTTCACGCGCTCGTCGAAGGTGAGCACGATGCGGCCTGTGGCCGATGCTCCTGTGGCGCCGTCCTGAGGCACGGTGCTCACGATGGTGGGTGCCTTGCCGTCGTCAACGAGCTTGGGCGTTCCGGTGATGAAGAACATGGCCAGCGTGTTGCCGTCGTTGTTCGAGCTGCTGCCGTCTATGCCTGAGGTCTTGTCGGCAATCATGCGTATGTACAGCTCAGCCTGGTTGTTGGCCTCGGCGGGCAGCTGCCCGTTGAACTGTGCGGCCTTCTTAGCTGCCGTCATGGTGATGCTGCCGACCTTGGTCCACTTCTCGCCGTCGAGTGAGTACTCCACGTCGTAGGTCTGGTAGGCGTTGTAGTTGTAGAGCATCTGGAACTGCACGTTGATGTCGGTGAAGTCGGCAGCGTTCACCTTGGTCTGCCACCAGGTGGTGCCTATCTCCACGTCGTTGCGCCAGTTCACTGCTGCTCCTTCGAAGCTCTCGTAGCCTCCGGCAGCGATGGCGCTCTTGTCCAGCCATCCGCTGGTGTGCCCGTCGGGGTACACGATGTTCAGTGCTGCAGCCTCGTTGTCGGCCGAGGCGAAGTCGGCCTTGCGCCCGCTACCGCCCTCGAGGTAGAAGTCCCATCCGGCCAGGATGTCGGCCTGTGTGAAGACGGCGGTCAGGTTGACGTCGGCGTTCATCTGCACCATCTTCGAGCTGGTGGTCTCGCCGTCGCTCCAGTTGTTGAAGCTCACCAGCCCCTCATACTCGCGGGTGTTGAGCTGTACGGCCTGTCCGGCCTCGTACATCTTCTTGCCGTCGACGATGGTGGGCTCGGGAATGATCTGCACCATGTAGTCGTTGGTGCCGTCTACGCTGAGTGCCAGCTCGTAGGTCTCTACCTGCTTGAAGTTGGCGGTGAGCTGTGCGTCGGCATTGACGGTGTAGGTGAACTTCGGCTCCTGGCTGACGACGGCTCCCGTTGCGTCAGTCCAGCTGACGAAGTCGTAGCCGAAATTCTCGGTGGCGGTGAGCGTCAGCTCGGTGCCCTCCTCGAAGGTGTCGCCGTTGGGGTATATGCTCACGGTGCCGCCCTCCTGCGGTGCTGCGGTGGCCGTGAAGGCATACTTGGCCACGTCGGCCACGGTGCCGCTGACGGTGCCGCTGATGACGATGTTGGCCAGGTCGAGGTCTTTCTTGGCGGCGAAGCCCGATACGTAGATGCGGAAGGCGAACTCCTGGCAGCCGTTGCAGCTGATGGTCAGCTGGTGGTTCATGGGCGGGTTGCCCGTGGTGTTGTTGTTGCGTATGATCTCGTCCTTAGGCACGGTGGTGATGGTGCTCTCCTCGCCGTCGATGACGTAGCTGTAGGAGTAGGTGGCGTTGTCGGTGCCGTTCTTCACTGCGTCGTAGGTGACGAGTGTGGGCTTGAAGGTAAGTCCTGCGGCAGCCTTCACGCGGTATTCCACCATGGCGCTGGCCACGTTGCCGGGGTTGTCGCTGGCGGGCTTCAGGGCGAGCATGGTCTGGTTGAATACGGTCTTGGTGGTCACGTTGAGTTCAGGTGCTATGCTCGATGCGGTGCTGCTGAAGGCGTCGGCCCACTCTTCGTTGAGCGTAGCCTCGGCCTCGTTGCCCACGGGCCATGTGGCAGTGCCGGCCACATTGTCGAACACCATGCCTGCGGTGTTCTTCTCGGCCTTGGGCAGCACCACCTGCAGGTAGCGGAAGTATGAGCCGTTGCCGATGACGACGTCAATGGCGTCGGCGGTGTTCTGCACGGTGTAGGTCACGGTGTTGCCACTGGCGGTGTAGTCTGTCTGTCCGTCGATGGTGGTGGTCGTGGTGGCGCTGTAGCTCTCTATGCTCACCACGGCTCCCTTGGCCGACGGTATGGTGAAGGTGGTGCCCTGGTTCAGCTGGCACCAGTCGGTCCAGTTGGCGTTGGCCATCTTGCCGGGTTTGGTGGAGAGGTCGGCCTTCACGTCGATGGTCTTGCCCTGGCAGGTGGCCTGTGCCACCCACAGCAGGCTGGTATTGCCCTCCCACTGCACGGTGGGGGCGCCCTGGTCGCGTCGGAAGTTCCACTTAATGGTGACAGGCTCCTGCTGCTGGCCCAGGTTCCACGCGTTCTCCGTGAACACTGGCTGCAGCTGCACGTCGGCCTGCGGCACGGTGTAGTCAGCGCCGGGGGCATAGCTGCTGGTGCCGTCGGTCCAGGCGGTGAGCGTCTTGCCCTCTGCATACATGGTGTAGTTCTGCGGCAGGGTGATCTTCGTGCCGGCGTCCTGCGTCACGGCCTCGGGAGCCATACCCTGTGCCTCGCCGATGGCGAAGCTGACTGTTGCTGCATTGGCCATGCCGCCGACGAGCAACGCCGCCATGCCGAGCAATGCGTACTTCATTGATTTGTGTTTCATAATGTAGAAATGGTGTTAGTTAATATGGATAATAGTTGTTGTCAGATGTGCGTTATCGGTTCATGACAACGCGGCTGCTGCGCGTGCCGTCGGCCCTGAGGCTCACCTCTATGTAGGGTGCGTAGCGTGCGGGCTGGCTGATGCGTTGTCCCTGCATATTATAATAATGTGTAGCGGCGGCCGTGGCCTGCGGCATGGCGCTGATGCCCACGGCGCTGCCCTTCTGGCCGTTGAGTGTGATGGTGAGCACCACCTGCTTGCCCTGGGGCGTGAAGGTGAGGGTGCCGGTGGCGGCGGGCGCGATGGCTACGGTGTGGGCCACTGATGCCTTGCTCTTGGGGAAGACGAAGACGTCAGAGGCATAGTCCGTGCCGTTCACCTCGCCCAGGTAGGCGTCAGTGTCGTCGTAGTTGTCGTAGCCCGAGAAGAAGGCCTCGCTAATGCTGACGTCCTGTGGCAGGTGGATGGTGTACTGCACGCCGGCCGAGAATTTGATGCCGTCGTTCTTGCCGGTGGTGTAGCTCTTGCTCTTCTGGTTGGTCACCTTCAGGCCGCCGGCGAAGTTCCAGGTAGTACCGCTGTTGCTCTCCATGGTGGTCTGCGATATGTTGTAGCTCACATCCTCGGTCTGCTGCTGCTCGGGCATGTTGATGGCAGCCACGCTGACGCCCTCTTCAGTGGTGTAGGCGGGGTAGTAGTCGGCCACGGTGGTGATTGCATCGGCATTGCCGGCGAGCATGATGTCCTGTACGAGCGAGTTGCAGTACACCTCTACGTTGCTGTAGTAGCCCATGGGGTCGAGCGTGGTGAGCGAGCCGTCGAGTGCGCTGTTGGGGTTCAGGCCGTTGGCCGTCTCCCATGCGTCGGGAATGCCGTCGCGGTCGCTGTCGAATCCTGTGGGTCGGCTGCCGGTGCCGAAGTCGGCCTCAGTGTAGCCGTTGACGTCGCTCACCAGGTCGATGCGTCCCCACTTTCCGGTGACGGAGCCTTTGTAGGTGGCGGTGCCCTTCTCGGCCTCGGTGGCGTAGCGCTCGTCCACATTGTCGCGCGAGAGCGAGGCCCCGGCGTAGGCCAGCACCTTGCTGAAGGCGGTGGCTGCGCGGTGGGTGGTGACGGTGCCCACGGGGGCTGGTTCGTCGAGTCGGATGCGCACGTAGTCCTTGCCGTTGCGGGTGATGTAGCTGACACCGTCGCCGTTGTAGTGGTTGCCGTCGAAGCTGTAGCGCTCGCCGCTGACAGTGATGATGTTGGTGGCATCGCTGTCGTAGTTCATCTGGCCCCAGCCGGCGTTGGCGTTGTTGTCAATCTGGTTGCCGTCGAGGTAGTATCGGCTGGTCATGCCCCAGTACTCCTTGTTGTCGCTCGACGTGGTGCTGTTGGCCGTCGACACGGTGGTGAGCTGTGTCGTGTTGCCTGCAGGTCCGCTCTTGTAGTAGTTGCCCACCATGTTCACCTGTCCGCCGCCGGGTCCGCCGTAGCAGCCGTTGCCGCAGTTGTAGACCACGCAGTTGCGGAAGTCTACGTTCTCTGCCTGCACGGCGTTCTGCCACTGGTACTGGCTGTAGAGCTGGTTGCCGGTGTAGCCTGTCCAGTTGTAGCGTGCGCCGTTGAATCGGGGCGAGCGGTTGTTGACGTGGCAGATGAGGTTGTGGTGGAAGGAGGCGAGCTTTCCGCCCCAGATGCCTCCATAGCCGTGGGCACCCTTCTCGTGTCCGGCGTTGTTCAGGCTCTCGCCGATGGTGCACCACTGCATGGTGAAGTTATTGTTGTCGTAGAATGATGACACCTCGTCGATGCTCCACGAGAAGGAGCAGTGGTCGAGAATGATGCCGTTCTTCTGTCGTGTCCAGATGGCATCGGCACCGTCGTTGATGTCCTTCTCCTGTCCGCGTCGGCTGCGCAGGAAGCGCACGATGACGTTGCCTCCGCTGAACTGCACGGTGTAGTAGCGCAGGGTGATGCCGGGTGCTGGAGCCGTCTGTCCCATGATGGTGGTGTTGGCGCCGATGCTGACGTCGCTCTTCAGGGCGATGACGCCGCCTACGTCGAAGACGACGATCTTCTTGGCGTTGCCGCTCACGGCCTGTCGGAAGGAGCCGGTGCCCGAGTCATTGAGGTTGGTGACGTGGCGCACGGCGCCACCGTGTCCGCCGGTGACGTAGCGTCCATGACCCTCGGCACCGGGGAAGGCGGGGGCCTGCGCCCCTGCGGGGCTAAATGATAAATGACAAATGATAAATGATAAACCTATCACTCGCATCCATCGTTTGCTGTTAGTTGTTGTCATGTCTTAGTTCCTTGCTTTGTTGTTTAGTTGTTCTATGATTTATAATGCTATTTGTTATTCGTTATTTGGCACTTGCCATTTGCCATTTTTAGTTTTTCATTTATCATTTATCATTTAGGCCGAAGCCCGCTATTGCATTCGCTGCAGGCCTTCCCAGCGTACGTTCCATCGGCCGTCCTGCGGGAAGCCGGGGTTGCTGGGCTGGGCGCAGCCGTCCCATCCGGCACACATCATGGCCACGGCCGAGAGCAGGGCACCGTTGCCAGGCAGGTAGATGCGCAGGCGGTCGGCGGTCTGGAAGTTATGGCCGTTCTTCAGGTAGGTGTTCTTCTGCGTGTCGATGAGCAGGGCCTGCAGGGCTGTCTCGGGCTGTCCCAGTCGGGCGGCGGCCATGGCCGTCATGCCGTAGTCCCATCCCCAGGTGGTGGGCCAGTTCCAGTTCTGCATCACCCAGTTGAGGGTGTTGCGGGCGGCGATGGTGTCAGCTGTGAGGTGACTGGCGGGGAGCATGCCGAAGGGGCCGAGGCAGGCGGGGTGGTCGCTGCGGCACTTCTCATTGAAGGTCTCAGTGGCAGCGGCAAAACTGCTGCCCGCACTGGGGGTGGGTAGGCCGCTGGCCACGGCGTCAAAGGGGTCGAAGCTCTTCAGGCCTGTGGTCTTGCCCTTGGGCAGTCCGGCGGTGATGATGCCGTCCTTCGTCTTGGGCAGGGGTGTCAGGTTCTGGCAGATGTCATCCCAGAGGGCATTGCGCTCCTTGCCCAGGCGCTGGCGCCAGGCGTTGGCCACGGCGAGGCCGTATTGCCAGTAGGCCAGCTCGAAGGGGTGGTTGTACGAGAAGTCCTTCGACATTGACTCCTGCATGGCGGTGGCGCCTTGCAGGAAGAAGCGACTGTTGCCAGCGGGCAAACCGCTGGCCGCGCGACTGTTGGAGGGGGGAGCGCTGGCCGCGCGGCTGTTGCCAGCGGGCAAACCGCTGGACGCGCGACTGTGGGAAGGGGAAGCGCTGGTCGCACTGACGAAGTCGGCCATGAATTCAGCGGTTTCCTCTACCTGGCGAGCGTACTTCTGCAGGGTGGCCTTGGTGGGGTTGGCGCGGTACATCTCTTCTGCCATATATATATAATGGGGTTGCTGCCAGATGAGGAAGGAACCGGTGTTCGACGGGGCCTCGCCGGCCCAGGGGTCGGTCATCTTCATCCAGCGTATGCCCTTGAAGCCCTGGCGCTGGGCTATCTTCTTTGCCTCGGGATAGGCCACAGTGTTGTACCAGTCGAGGACCTGTGCCACCACCTCGGGGCGGTTCCACAGGGCGAAGTCTACCATGTGCCACCAGGTCATCTCCAGGTGGGGCCGTCCGAACCAGCTGTTGTAGGTGAGACCCGTCTCCTGGGGCGGCTGGGCGTTGGCGCAGTTCACCTGCGTGAGGTACTGCGAGAGCACCACGCGGCGCTCCAGCTCCTTGGCCCGCGGGTCGGTGCAGAGACCGAAGTCGACGATGGCGCCGTTGCTCCACCAGCGGTTCCATGCTTTCAGCACGGCGCGCAGCTCCTGGTCGAAGACGAAGGCCTCAGCAGCGGGAGCCTCAGCCCCGGCCGTTGCTGCAGGGAGTGAGGAGTAGATGGCCTTGAAGGCGAGGACGTCATCGGTGGTGGAGAGGGTGAAGTGGTGGGGGGCGCTTTCGCTGATGGTGGCGTCGCCCTGCCACTGAAGGGTGATGTAGTAGCGGGTGCTGTCTATCTGATGCTCGATGACGGCGAAATTGGTGCTGGCGGGGAAACCGCCAGCCGCAGTAGAGGTAAGGGCGCTGGCGGGGAAACCGCCAGCCGCAGTACTGGTGATGAGGCGGCTGGAGTGGCGGTCGGGCTTGGTGAAGTCAGAGGCGGCATCGGCGTGTCGGCCGGTGGGGTAGGGCAGACGGATGCTGATGCGTGCACGCCCGTCCTTCAGCAGGGGCGACTTGATGCGCCAGAGCATGGCATCCTGATCCTGCAGGGCAGCTGTGGTGACGTCCACCTGCTGGCCGTCGGCCACGAAGCTGCTCTCTATCACGCCGTCGTAGAGCTTCAGCTCCTGGCGTATGGCGCTGAGGTCTTTCAGCTCCACGGGCTTGCCGTCGGCATCGGTCATCTGCAGCCCTATGGCACCCAGGTTCAGACGGTGGGGGTTCACGCGGAAGTACTCGGTGGCCAGCTTGTGGCGTCCGTCCTCTTGCTTCTTGTATTCCACGGCATACACCTCGGGGTGGCCGTGGCCCAGGTCGAAGGTCTTCTCACTCTCTGCGGGCGTGAGGGCGTTGGTGTTTTCGAACTTATGCCATCCCCAGTCGGACATGGCTGTCAGAGGCACACCTGCCTCGTAGTCAAAAGGGAACGACTGCAGCCCTGTGACGTCGACCGTTGTTGCGAAGTGTCCGTTTCCCACGGTGAGCGATGCCAGCGGGTCGGCCTCGGTGATGACGGGATTGTTGCGTGTGACTACGGCCTGCCGGTTGATGTCGGTAGTGGCGTTGCTGGTGTCGTAGCCCATCTGCTCCATTTCGAGCGACGCCCAGATGAACGGGCCGAGGCCCTTGGCGTCGTTGTCGCGTATGGGTTCTGATAGGTAGTATGCGTATCCTCCGTCGCGTCGGCGGTTCTCCTTGACCGAGCCTTTGGGGTTCACCTGCTTCATGGCGGCTATGACCTCGTCGGTGGCGGCGGGTCCGAGTCCGGCGACTGAGCAGCAGTTGGTCAGCGATATGGTCTTGTCCTCGTTCACGCGAATGAAGTTGTTGATGATGCCCTTGTAGGCGCGTATGCCTGCGTCGCGGTATTTCGTTCCCACGTATCCCTTTCGGTATGCCTTCAGCAGTGCGTAGGTAAACATGGCCGAGCAGGTGCTCTCCAGGTAGTTACCCTCGCGTCCCGGGCTGTCCATCACCTGATACCACACGCCTGTCTGCTTGTCCTGCCATTTCAGTATGGCGTCGAAGTCCTTCACCAGCAGGTCGATGACCTCGCTGCGGCGTGCGTAGTCCTCGGGCAGTGCGTCGAGCACTTCTACGAGTGCCATGGTGTACCAACCTTGTGCCCGTCCCCAGCAGTGCTGGCTCAGGCCCGTCTGCTCGTCGGCCCAGAATGCTTTGCGCGTCTCGTCGTAGGCGTGGCGGTTCAGTCCCGTCTTTGGGTCGAGGGTTCGCTCGTAAGTAATCTTGAGCTGGTCTACGGCATCGTCATAGATATTTACGATTTTCTGATTTTCGATTTTCGATTTTCCGCCCTTCCCTTTTCCCTTCTCGGTGATGGGTGCGGTGAGGCAGCGGTAGGGCAGTCCCATGAAGATGCCGTCGAGCCACACCTGGTAGGCGTAGATGGCCTTGTGCCAGTACACACGGTCGGCCTTGGTGCGCGGCTGGTCCTGCAGCTGGCGCATCATGGTCTGCATGGCCTTGAGGTTCTTCTCCTCGGGCCACTGCTGGTACATGCGTGTGACGAAGTGTCCGGTGCGGATGTTGTCGAGGTTGTAGTCCAGGATGTTGTATCCGCGTATGTCGCCCTTCTCGTTGATCATCGTGTCGGTGTACTGCTGGCAATACTTGCGTATGTCCTCGCCGCCGTAGCGCAGGTAGGTGTCGAGCATTCCCTCGAGCTCTATGCCCATGACGTAGCTCCACTTAGGCTTGGTGGAGAAGTCGAGGAGGTACGACTGCGGCGTGCGTTTCATCTCCGAGTAGGTCATCCACTCCGAGTAGTGCTTGTAGGGCATCTCGGTGAGGCAGAGCGAGCCGTTGCAGAGGTAGTTGTCGTAGCTGATGTTGCGCGTCTGTCCGGTAATCTTGTTGCCCTGCTGCACGCCGTTGAAGCGGCAGTTGCGCACGTTGACGTCGTAGACGTTGCACACGGTGTCGAGGGCTATGACGAGCACGCCGTACTTCGACTTCTGGCTGGTGACGTTCTCCATGTAGATGTTTCGCACCGTTGGGTTGAAGCCACGGCAGCAGATTTCGTTGTGCTCGTAGTCGAGGTTGATTTTCAGCACGGCCTCCTTACACTGTCCCACGGTGATGTTGCGCATGTTGATGTTCTCTATGATTCCGCCTCGGCACGAGTTGGTCTTTATGCGCAGCACGCGCTCCAGCTCGGGCGAGTCCATCACGCAGTCGTGTGCGAAGACATTCTGGCATCCTCCCGATATCTCCGAGCCTACGACGACTCCTCCGTGCCCGTTCTTCATCTCGCATCGGCGTATGATGATGTTCTTCGAGGGCATGTTGCGCTCGCGTCCGTCGCGGTTTCGCCCGCTCTTGATGGCTATGCAGTCGTCGCCGGTGTTGAAGAAGCAGTCTTCTATGAGCACGCGGTCGCAGCACTCGGGGTCGCAGCCGTCGCCGTTGGGGCCGTCGTTGATCATCTTCACCCGTCGCACGGTGATGTCGGTGCTGTGCAGGGGGTGTATGACCCAGAAGGGTGAGCGCAGCAGGGTGACGTCCTCGAGCAGTATGCGCTCGCACTTGTTGAACGACACGAGCTGTGGCCGCAGGCCGTCCTTCGGTCCGAAGACGCGCTCGGGCGAGCGCTGTCCCTGCTCATTGTACATGGGAATGCCGTCCTCGCCGTTCTTCAGCAGGCGGGGCCTGGCCTCCAGCTTCTGGCTCACCGTGCCCTCCTTCCATCCGAAGCGGGGTGAGCCGCACCAGGGCCACCAGGTGTCGTTGCTGCCGCCGCCGTCGATGGTTCCGGTTCCGGTGATGGCGATGTCGTGTGCACGGAAGGCATAGACGCAGGGCGAGAGGTTGAAGCACTCCAGGCCCTCCCACGACGTTTCGACGATGGGGTACAGCTCGGGCTGGAATACAAACTGCAGCACGGCGCCCTCCTGCACCTCGAGGTTCACGCCGCTCTTCAGCTCGATGGCGGCGGTGAGGAAGGTGCAGCCGGCGGGCACCACGACACGGCCGCCGCCCTTCTTCGAGCAACGGTCGATGGCCTTCTGTATGGCCTTCTGGTTCAGCGCGGCCACGTCGGCGGCCTGACCGCCTTTCTCAGTAGTGGCCTTGGCGCCGAACTTGGTAATGAGATACACCTTGTCAGCAAATTGTGGCGCGCGGATGCTTTGCTCTATTTGCTTGTAGGTAGCCTCGTCCCAGCCGCTGGCCTGGACGGTCATTACTGCCATCAGTAGCAGTAGCGTTTGCAGTAGTTTTCGCATAAGTGGTTAGTTTTAGTAGCATTTTGTGTGCAAAGTTAATGAAAAAGTGTGAGATAACACGCGCTTTTACATTATTTATTATTTCGGCCTCAGTATTAACATGCTGTAGCGGTGCTCTCAGCGGCAGCAACGGGGCGGGTGGTGTGCGGTTTCCCCGTCGGTCGGTTTTACGCGCACGCGCGAAAAGGCGCGCGGGAGGACAAAGACGCTACACTTCCTGCACCTGGAAAAAAACGGGCCGCATTTTTTTTGTCCCAGGGCCTGGGACAAAAAAATGCGGGCCGCTCGTGAAAAAATGCGGCCTCCATTTTTTTCTGCGGAGGCCGCATTTTTCGCAAAACAAGTTGTTTTGGTTCGGCGGGGAAACACTTCTCAGGTGTAGGGAGTGTAGCGTCTTTGTCCTCCCGCGCGCGTTATTGTTCGTGCGCGCGTGCGCGTGAGGACCGACGGAAAACCGTCGGGCACTGCGGCTGTTGCAGGGGCTGTTGCGGGCTGGGGGAGAACCGCCGGGCACCGAGGGCGCGCTACGCCTGCAGTGCTTCGAAGAGGCGGTCGAGGGCCCTGTCGGCGATGACGTCGGCGGTGTCGCTGCTTTGCCTTGCGTCGTAGGCCTCGTTGAGCAGTGTGACGAACTTCGAGCCGATGATGGCACCGGCGGCGTTCTGCTGGGCCGACTGCAGCGTCTGGCGGTTGCTGATGCCGAAGCCTATCATGCGCGGGTTGCGCAGCTGCATCTGGTCGATGCGGCGGAAGTACTCCTGCTTCTGCTCGTCGAAGCTCTTCTGGGCTCCGGTGATGGCCGCCGAGGAGACCATGTAGATGAAGCCGTCGGTGTGCTCGTCGATGAAGCGGATGCGCTCCTCGCTGGTCTCGGGGGTGATGAGCATGATGACGCGCAGGTCGTAGCGGTCGGCCACAGGCTTCACCGTGTGCAGGTAGTCGTCGAAAGGCAGGTCGGGGATGATGATGCCGCTGACGCCGGCCTCGGCAGCCTCGGCGCAGAAGCGCTCTATGCCGTAGTGGAGGATGGGGTTGAGGTAGCCCATGAGTATGAGCGGTATGTACACCTGGTCTTTCACGGCCTTCAGCTGGCTGAGCAGCAGCTGCACACTCATGCCGTTGCGCAGGGCGCGGGTGGCTGCGGTCTGTATGACGGGACCGTCGGCCAGGGGGTCGCTGAAGGGTATGCCCACCTCGATGAAGTCGATGCCCCGGCGCTGCATGGCCAGGATGACTGAGGCGGTGCTGTCGAGGCTGGGGCAACCGGCGCAGAAGTAGAGACTGAGCAGGCGGCGGTCGCCACGGCTGGCAAACACTTGGTTTATTTTGTTCATTGCAGTTGGTCTATGAATTGTTTCAGTTTTTGTATGTCTTTCATGCCCGGCTCGGTCTCGAAGCGGCTGTTCAGGTCGATGCCGATGCAACGGTCGGCGGGGAAACCGCCGACAGCGGAACTGTCTGAGGCGAACAGCTCGTTCAGCCGGGGGGCGTCGTCGGGGCCTATGCCGCCGCTGAGCAGGAAGGGCACGTGGCCGTCGTAGGCTGAGAGCACCGACCAGTCGAACTGCTGGCCGCTGCCGCCGGCGGTGGGGCAGCGGGTGTCGAAGAGGAAGTAGTCGACGCAGTCCTCATACTGCTTGTAGGTGGCGATGGCCTCGCGGCAGGCAGCACGGTCGGCGGCGGGAATGGTGATGGCCTTGATGAAGCGCAGGCCGGGCCGGATGTCGGGGTCGAGGGTGGCACGCAGGTTACGGATGAGCGTGGGCGACTCGTGGCCGTGCAGCTGCACCAGGTCGAGCTGATAGCTCACCACACGGGTGATGATGCTCTGGGGCATTTCGTCGACGAAGACGCCGACACGCTTGAAAGCCCCCCCTACGGCCCCCGAGGGGGCTTCTATAGTTTTGCTGGCAGTATGGAGGGAAGGGTCTATAGTAGCCCCCTCGGGGGCCGAAGGGGGGGCTTCGTGGGCTTCCGGTATTGCTGCCCTGTCGGGGATGATGCCGGCATGGGTGGGAATCATCGTCACGTTGCGGGGCGAGCGGTCCCAGAAGATCATGCCTATCCAGTCAACACCCAGCTCGGCGACCTGGCGGATGTTCTCGCCGTCGCGCATGCCACATACCTTTATTAATCTGTGATTTGCCAATGTTCTATACTCTTATTTGGTTAATAAACTCTCTCAGTGCCGTTCCCGGGTCGGGCTGCCGCATGAACGTCTCGCCGATGAGGAAACCGCTGAAGCCAGCCTGGCGCAGGGCCTTCACCGTATCGGGGCTGCTGATGCCGCTCTCGCTGACCAGCACCGTCCGGCGGGCGGCTAAGGCATCGCCGCAGACGGAGCGGAGACCCTCGGCCAGGCGGAAGCTGGTCTGCACGTCGGTGACGAAGCTGCCCAGGTGGCGGTTGTTGATGCCGCAGGCGTCGGGCAGCATGGCGGCGTACTCCAGCTCGCGCTCGTCGTGCATCTCGAGCAGCACCTCCAGTCCCAGCTCGTGGGCCTTGGCCATGAGCGTGCTGCACTGCTGCTGGCTGAGGCAGGCGGCTATGAGCAGCACGGCGCTGGCACCGCAGAGCAGGGCCTCATAGAGCTGCAGCTCGTCGACGATGAAGTTCTTGTAGAGCACCGGCAGGGTGACGCCGCTGCGGCGCGCTTCAGTAATAAAACGATCATGCCCCCCAAAATATTGTTTGTCGGTCAAGATGGAGAGGGCGGCGGCCCCCGCCTGCTGGTAGCCCAGGGGTATGACGTCGGGTCGCCCCTCCTCCTTGATCCAGCCCTTCGACGGCGAGCGGCGCTTGAACTCGGCAATGATGCCCGTGTCGCTCTGGAGCAGTGCCTGGCGCAGCGACGGCTTCGGCCGGCGCATGCGCTGCAGCTCCTCGAGCTTGGTGGCAACAATCTGTTCTAAAATGTCCATGGCCCTACGAGTTGAGTTCCACAAACTTCCTGAACGTGCGCAGGGCGGCACCGCTGTCTATGCTCTCGCGGGCTATGGCGATGCACTCCTCTATCGGCTTTCGGCCCTGCTCTAAAACCTGTATGCCGAAGGCGGCGTTGGCCAGCACGATGTTCTTCTGTGCAGGCAGCGCACGGTTCTCTAATACGGCGTCGAATATCTCCTTTGCCTCCTGCTCGGTGGCACCGGCCACCAGCTCCTGCGGCTTGGCCGGCTCAAAGCCCAGGTCGGCGGGGTTGAAGAGCCGCTCGTATTGGTTCGTGGTCACCTTGAAGGGTCCGGTGAGCGAAATCTCGTCGTAGCCGTCGATGCTGTTCACGATGCCGTAGTCGATGCCCAGCCGCTGGTACACCTGGTGGTAGAGCCGCATCTGGTCGAGGTTGGCCACGCCGAGCAGCTGGCAGCTGGGCTGCGAGGGGTTCACCAGCGGTCCCAGCAGGTTGAAGATGGTGGGGAAGGGCAGGGCCTTGCGGATGGGACCCACGAACTTCATGGCGCGTGCGAAGAGCTGGGCGTGCAGGTAGACGATGCCAGCCTCCTGCATGCAGCGGTTCAGCTGGTCCAGGTCGTCGGTGAACTTCACGCCGTGCTGCGCTATGACGTTGCTGGCACCGCTGGTCGAGGTGGCGGCGTAGTTGCCGTGCTTGGCCACCTTGTAGCCTGCTCCGGCAATGACGAAGCAGCTCGTCGTGGATATGTTGAACGTGTTCTTGCGGTCGCCGCCGGTACCCACGACGTCGATGTAGCGGTCGCACTGCAGTGGCACGGGCACGCCGGTCTCAAGGATGCCGTCGCGGAAGCCGAGCAGCTCGTCAACGGTGACGCCGCGCATCTGCAGCGCCGTCAGCAGGGCGGTAATCTGCTCGTTGGGGTATTCACTCTGGGTGATGCCGATGAGGACCTGTTTCATCTCCTCGCGGCTCAGCTCCTCATGGTTCAGGAGCTTGGCTAAGATTTCTTTCATGGTGTATATGGTTTTTATTTCGTTATTCTGTTATTATTGGAACATCCAGTTCTGCAGTATCCGCTTGCCGTCAGGGGTGAGCACGCTCTCGGGGTGGAACTGTATGCCGCGCACGTTCAGCTCGCGGTGGCGCAGGGCCATGACCTGTCCCTCGGGGCTCTCGGCGGTTATCTCTAAGCAGGAGGGGAAGTGGTCGCGGCTGACCACCCACGAGTGGTATCGGCCCACGGTGATGTCGCGCTCCAGACCGCTGAACAGCGGGTCGTCGCTCACTATGCGGCAGGGGGTAGCCACGCCGTGGAACACTTGGCTGAGGTTCTCAAGCTGCGCACCGAAGACCTCGCCGATGGCCTGGTGGCCCAGGCAGACGCCCAGGATGGGCTTGCGGCCGGCGTAGGTGCGGATGACGTCGAGCAGCAGGCCTGCCTCGGAGGGGATGCCCGGCCCGGGCGACAGGATAATCTTGCTGTAGGGCTCCAGCTCTTCCAGCCGGAACTGGTCGTTGCGCAGTACGGTGACCTCTGCGCCCAGCTCTTTCACCAGGTGGGCAAGGTTGTAGGTGAAGGAGTCGTAGTTGTCGATGATAACGATTTTCATAGTTCTTCTGCCATGCTTATGGCCCGCCGCAGCGCGCCCAGTTTGTTGTTCACTTCCTGCAGTTCATACTCCACGTCGCTCTTGGCCACTATGCCGCCGCCGGCCTGGAACCACAGCTCGCCGCCGCGGCTGACGAAGGTGCGTATGGTGATGGCCTGGTTCAGGCTGCCGTCGAGCCCAATGACGCCTATGCAGCCGCCGTAGGCACCGCGGTTGTGCGGCTCGTATTCGCTGATGAGCTGCATAGCGCGCACCTTAGGCGCCCCAGAGAGCGTGCCGGCAGGGAAGGTGTCGATGAACGCCTGTATGGGGTCTTTGCCCTCGTCGAGCATGCCGCTGACGCGACTGACCAGGTGTATGACGTGCGAGTAGTACTGTATGTCCTTGTAGTATTCCACCTTCACCCCGTGGCAGTTGCGGCTGAGGTCGTTGCGGGCCAGGTCGACGAGCATCACATGCTCGGCGTTCTCCTTCGGATCCTGGCGCAGGAACTCCGCTCCGCGGCGGTCAGCCTCGGCATCGCCGGTCCGACGGGTGGTGCCGGCGATGGGGTCGATGTACATGCGTAAAGCCCCCCCTACGGCCCCCGAAGCCCCCAAAGCCTCCCCTACGGCCCCCGAGGGGGCTTCTATAGTTTCAAGGGCAGGGTCAAGGGCATGGTCTATAGTAGCCCCCTCGGGGGCCGAAGGGGGGGCCATCCCCTCGGGGGCCGAAGGGGGGGCTTTTGAGGCTTCAATCCTGCAGTGGGTCTCGGGCGAGGAACCGAAGATGCGGAAGCCGCCGAAGTCGAAGTAGAACAGATAGGGGCTGGGGTTGATGCTGCGCAGGGCGCGATAGAGGCGGAAGTCATCGCCCTCATAGCGCTGCACAAAGCGGCGCGACAGCACAATCTGGAACACATCGCCGCGCAGGCAGTGCTGTATGCCGCGGCGGATGTTCTGGCGGTGCTCGTCGTCGCTGAGCGTCGAATGCACGTCGCCCACGGCGCGGAAACCGTATTCCCGCACGTTGGCACGGTTCATGGCCTTGAGTATGTTGTCAATGGCCTCAGAAGCCCCCGAAGCCCCCCCTACGGCCCCCGAGGGGGCTTCTATAGTTTCAAGGGCAGGGGCAAGGGCATGGTCTATAGTAGCCCCCTCGGGGGCCGAAGGGGGGGCTATCCCCTCGGGGGCCGAAGGGGGGGCTTCCAATGCAACAATCTTCAGCCGGTTATTGTGGTGGTCGAACACGATGACGGTCTTGTATAGGATGTATAACACGTCGGGAGCGTCATTCTCTGCCTGCGTCTCGTCTTTGACGGCGATATTCTCGAAGTAGCGCACTGCATTGAACGATGTATAGCCGAAGAGCCCCACCAGGTTGGCATCGTCGCCCTCAACATGTAGGCGGTCGGTCAGTGCGTGGATGGCATCGGCGGTGCCGAAAGCGGCGCTCAGCTCCTGCCGCTGCTGGCTGCCGTCAGGATAGCTGACGGTGGCGATGCCGTGGCCTATGGCAACGGATGCGACGGGATTGATGCCGATGAAGGAACGGGCGTTGCTCTGGTCGTGATAGTCGCTGCTCTCCATGAGTGCGCTCTGTGGGTACAGGTCGCGCAGCCGCATATAGATGCTGACCGGGGTGTAGAGGTCGGCCAGTATCGTGCGGCTTGTGGTTGTATAGTTAAAAGTCTCCATATTCTCCTGCCAGGTTTTTGTTGTTAAGGTATGTCTCTACGTCCTTGTCGCCGCGTCCGCTCACCGTCAGGACGACGACGTCGTTGGGCTTGAATGCCATCTTCGACAGTGCTGCCACGGCGTGTGCGCTCTCTATGGCGGGTATGATGCCCTCCATGCGCGTCAGCTCGTAGCCGGCGCTGATGGCCTCGTCGTCGTTGATGCTCAGCACCTGTGTGCGCCCCTGCCGTGCCATGTTGCAGTGCATGGGGCCCACGCCGGGATAGTCGAGGCCGGCCGAGATGGTGAAGGCCTCCTGTATCTGGCCGTCGTCGTTCTGCATGACCAGCATCTTCGCTCCGTGCAGTATGCCCATGGTGCCGCGGTGGATGGTGGCTGCGGTGTGGTCGGTCTGCCAGCCGTGGCCCCCGGCTTCGGCCAGCACTATCTTCACCCGCTCGTCGTCCATGTAGTGGTAGACGGTTCCTGCGGCGTTGCTGCCGCCCCCGATGCAGGCCACCAGATAGTCGGGGTAGTCGCGCCCCACCTTCTCCTGCAGCTGCCATTTTATCTCCTCCGAGATGACGCTCTGCATGCGTGCCACCAGGTCGGGGTAGGGGTGCGGCCCCATAGTGGAGCCTACGATGTAGAAGGTGTCGCTGGGGTGGCAGCACCAGTCGCGTATGGCCTCCGAGCAGGCGTCGCTCAGCGTCATGTTGCCAGTGCGCACGGGGTGCACCTCAGCGCCCAGCATGCGCATGCGCTCCACGTTGGTGTGCTGTCGCTCCACGTCGGTGGCACCCATGAACACCTCGCACTGCATGCCCATCAGGGCGCAGACCGTCGCCGTGGCCACGCCATGCTGTCCGGCGCCCGTCTCGGCTATGATGCGCGTCTTCCCCATCTTCTTGGCCAGCAGGATCTGGCCCACGGTGTTGTTGATCTTGTGCGCTCCGGTGTGGTTCAGGTCCTCGCGCTTCAGGTAGAGCTGGCAGCCGTAGCGCTCGCTCATGCGGCGTGCGAAGTAGAGCGGTGAGGGCCGTCCCACATAGTCGCGCAGCAGCTGGTGGTACTCCTGCTTGAACTCCTCGCTCTCGATGATGGGGCGATAGGCCTGCTGCAGGTCGTGCACACATTTGTAGAGAATCTCGGGCACGTAGGCTCCGCCGAACTCTCCGTAGAAACCGTTTTCGTCAACTTGATACTTCATGTTGCGTGTAGTTTTTGTGGTTATTGTTGTTGTCATTGTTGCAATAAAGAAAGGGACCCGCCGCGATTCCGACGTGTCCCTTTTCTTGTATGACTATATATACAAAATGGGTGGCATCTCGCGACTATTTGTATCTCGAGCGACGCCACCACCATGTGCTTTTTTCAATAATCATACTTCGTCTAGTTTTGTTTCTATTTTGCGCTGCAAAGTTACGCACTTTTCTTCTAACCTGCAAATATTTTGGCATATTTTTTTAAATTTTGTTCATTTCTTCGTGTCTTTGTGTTGAAAATGAAAGATGATGGGGTCGGGGGCAGCACCATCGTCCGCCGGTGCCCCACCTGCTCGCAGCGGTGCTGCCTGGTTCCTTTGCAGTGGGCCCTGGCGGCTCGACAGCTGTGTCCTCAGCGGCCCCGAAAGCGTTAATAGAATTAAAAGTGCGTGAAATGTAGCCCGTGCTGTTCTGTATTTCCAAAAAAATATCGTACCTTTGCACGCGCATACATCTTATGTTTAAAAACTAACCCGTCGATTGCTAACTTATTAACATGACTATAATGAACAAACTGAGAAAGAGCCTTGTCCTGCTGGCCGTACTCCTCGGTACGGTGGCGCTGTGGGGTGCCAATACGCAGCAGAGCGTGCAGCAGGTGACGTCGGCCGTCACGCTGACTGCCGATGTTGACTACATCGTGACCTCGTCAACCCCCTTCACCGACCAGGGTGTGGTGAATATCCAGAACACTGACCATGCCGTGCTCATCCTTGCCGGCGTGAAGCCGTCGGCAGCCCTGTCGCTGCTGTCGGAGCATGTACAGATAGACGGTGCACGCGCGGTGAACAACAGCAACTGCCAGGTGAAGCTGTACAACCACGGATGTATCATCCTGCCCTACGGCAGCAACACCAAGCCGCTCACCGTTTATAGCGAGCGCGACTTCCAGGGCGAGGCCGTCAACGACTTCGGCCTGGAGAACGATGGCGGCTACATGAACACCCTGACCGACAGGCAGCTGAACAACCACATACGCTCCTTCCGCCTGAAGCGCGGCTACATGGTCACCTTCTCGCTGAAGGCCGGCGGCCGCGGCTACAGCCGCTGTTTCATAGCCGCCGACGCCGACCTGGAGGTAGCCGAGCTGCCCGCCATCCTCGACCGCAGCATCAGCTCCTACCGAGTGTTCAAATGGTACGATGCCGGCAAGGCTCAGCTGGCCAACTGCATGGACAAGACTGTGCTCGGCGCGCTGAACGTGCAGAGCAGCTACGACTGGGCTCAGGGTAACGAAAGCTTCCTGCCCGACTATGAGTGGGTGCCCAACCACATCTATGAGGACTGGCCCAGCTCGTCCACTATCGGCAAGACCACACAGTCGCCCCACTGCAAGAACAACAACGAGCCGCTGAACAAGAGCGACGACCGCCCGCAGGACCTGAACACCATTCTGAACAACTGGGAAAACATGATGCGCACCGGACTGCGCCTGTGCTCGCCCTCGTCGTGGGACGGCAGCGACTATGTGAGCAATGCCAGCGGCTTCCTGCGCCAGTTCCTCGACAGCATCGATACCCGCGGCTGGCGCTGCGACATCATCGACCTGCACTGCTACTGGGCCGAAGGCTCCTTTAACAGCATCGGTAACTGGACCAACGCCTGCCACCGACCCATCTGGATATCGGAGTGGTGCTGGGGCGCTTCGTGGAACAACAACGGTGCCTTTGCCAGCGGCGTTACCGAGAGTCAGGTGCGCGACGCCCTGGAGCGCATCTGCAGCAAGCTCAACGGCCTGGACTACGTGGAGCGCTATTACTATTGGAACAACGAGCGTGACCCGTCGAGGCTCTACAGGAACGGACAGCTCAGCCCGGCCGGACAGATGTATGCCAAACTCGACGGCGGACTGGCCTACAAGGGCACCGTGGGCTATGTGCCTGCCGTGCCGCGCCAGCAGGCTCCCGCCAACCTGGCCATCAGCTTCAACCACAAGACACAGAAGGCCGAGCTCAGCTGGGACGAGTATAACGGCGAGATGAACGAATACGCACGCTTAGAGTGCAAGAAAGACGACAACAGCACGTGGACGACGGTGTGCGAGCTGCCCATGACGGAGGAAACGGGCCGCATGACGACCGACAGCGTGGAGGCACAGCTCGGCTGGCAGTTCCGCATCGTGGAGAAGGTGGGCGACGGCAAGCTCTACGCCAGCAACACCGTGATGGCCGCCTCCAGCAGCCTGGGAACCGGCGATGCCATCGGCGTAGGCGGCAAGACCATGTACCTGGGCGGCAACCTCGCCTTCAACGGCACCTTCGCACTGGGACTCTGCGGATGGACCAACGGACAGGGACAGCCCCTGGCACAGCCGTGGTTCAAGGCCGTCGGAGGCGTGGGCGACGGCACTGCGGCCTTCCTGCAGAGCTGCGGACATGGAGGCACCGACTCAGAGCGCTCGGTGTTCACTGTCTTCGACCTGCAGCCCAATACCTACTATTACTTCTCGGCCGACTCGCGCAACGTCAGCTCGTCGACGCTGGCACGCTACTGCCAGCTGGCACTGAGCAACGACGGCAAGAGCCTCGACAAGACCGTCATCAACATCGACAATACCTCGACCAACTGGGCCACCAAGTTCATCATCTTCAACAGCGGCGAGTACAGCAAGGCCATCCTGTCGCTGGCCATGCTGCAGGCCAAGTCGCAGTTCGACAACATCAAGCTCTACCCCCTCTTCGACAGCGAGGATCAGGCACAGAACCACGGCGCTCAGCTCGAGGTCGAGCAAGACCCGATGGGCACGGAGGGCATGGAGATCATGGCCGTCCGCATCCGTCCGCGTGTGCAGCAGCTGGCTAAGCAGGCACGCAACTTCATCAATCACTTCCGCCTGCCGGGCCACGAGCAGCTGGAAATCATACTCAGCACCGTTGAGAAGGACATTGACACTACCCCCGCCCTCAAGGTGGTGGCCTACGATGCCGTGCTGCGCAGTGCTGTGGCCAGATACCTGCCCATGGCCGTGGCCGAGGGCCTGGTGACGTCTCCCGACTTCAAGACCCTCAATGGCTGGCAGACGAAGGCCGGCACCTACAAGGGCGGCGACCAGCGCACGAACACACTGGGCGGACAGAGCTTCTGGAACGCCTGGTGGAACCTGACGCCCGCCGAGGCCGAAGGCCAGACCATGGCCGTGCGCCAGACGGTGAACGACCTGGAGCACGGACTCTATGCCGTGGAGTGCCAGGCCACCACGCAGCACTACTGTCTGAGCGACCAGCATGCCTACATCGTCAGCGGCACCGACAGCGTGCCCACGCTGCCCATGCAGAGCGACTATATGGACATTCCCTGCATGGACGATGCCGAGCGCTGGGAGACGCTCACCTCGCTGCCCGTCTATGTCGACGAGGGCGGCAGCGTCACCATCGGCTTCGAAAGCTCGAAGCAGGGGGCGCAGGACCTGGCCTGGCGCGAGCTGGGCAAGCTCAACTCAGCCGGCGACCACCGCGAGGGATGGTGGGGAGTCACCAACTTCCGCCTGTGCCGCATGCCCCTCTACCGCCTCAACACCACTGCCGGACAGTGGGGCGTGGCCTGCCTGCCTTACGCCGTGAAGCCCTCCGACGGGCTGACCTTCTACCAGATCATAGGCATCACGCCCGACTACCAGCGCCTCTGCCTGGAGCCCCTCAGCGAGGTCGAGGCCGGCATGCCCTTCGTCTACCTGCCCACACAGCAGCAGCACCTGTTCCAGGAGTATGGCGAGCGTGCAACGAAGCCCGCCGATGCTTCCTGCAACCTCATTGGCTACTTCACCACCAACAACCTGAAGGTGCGCCAGGGCTACTATGCCCTCATCGACGGGGTGTGGAAGAAGATTTCCGACAGCCGCGACCGCCCCTACGTGGGTAACTTCACCGCCGTGATGCGCGCCATTGACGAGAAGCACCTCATGCCCGTCATTGCCGACTGGACAGGCACCACCATGCCCATCGAGGGCGTCACCGAGGAGGAGATAGCCGCCGGCATTACCCTCCACCCGTCATCCTCCGACCTCCACCCGTCATCCTCCACCGTCTACACCCTGGGCGGCACGCCCGCCACCGGCACCTCGCAGCCTGGCATATACATCAGGCAGCAGGGCGACAAGGTGCAGAAGACGGTTATCAAGTAACCGCTCTTCTGCTGACGGTAAGACGCTATAATACGATATCCACCCACTAAAAACACCCACTGAACAATGAAGCACGCTGTCCGCCGCATAGGTTTATCATTTATCATTTGTCATTTGTCATTTAGCCACGCAGTGGCGCAAGACGTCACCGTGGGCTTCGACCTCAGCCAGGCGGGCCACCGCTTCAGCCCCACCTGGGGCCTGGACCTGGCCTGGCCCAGTGAGCAGAACCTGCGCAAGGGCATCAACCACATGGGCAAGGACAACGTGGGGGTGGGGCGCACCGCCTTCCGCTTCGACAAACCCCTCGTGGGCGATTCAGCCCTCGACGCCACCGTCATCGAGGCGATGCGCGACCGCGCCAACAAGTTCAACATCCACAGCACCACGCTGCCGCTCATCTTCACCGCCGACCAGGAGGCCGGGGCCGACGAGTACTTCGTCAAGAACAATGTCTGCAACACCGACCACTGGGCCACCATGATCAACAGCCACGTGCACTGGATGCAGAAGTACACGCGCCACCCTATCCTGGCCGTGTCGCCCTACAACGAGCCCGACTACTGGACTAAGGAGGAGGGGGCCACCGTGGCCAAGCAGTGGCAGCTGGCCAAGCAGCTCAAGGAGCAGTATCCGCGCTTCAGCGACATAGCGCTGGTGGGCGGCAACACGCTGAACAACGACAAGGCCCTGGAGTGGTACACCAACGGAAAGCAGTACTACGACTGGGGCAACACCCACCAGTTGGCTGGCTCCATGGCCAACTACATACGCTTCTTCCAGCAACTGGAACAGGACGGCAAGGTGGGCTATGCCGACGAGATGCACAACGTGGGCGACGCCATGGTGGGACTGGAGTACGGACTGGACATCGGCATCTGGTGGGGCTTCGAGAGCCGCGCCCGAGGCGAGTTCTGCGACATCAGCCGCAACGGCGAGCGGCTGGCCTATGCCGAGCACCGCAACAACTGGACATCGGCCAGCGTATACCGGCACGACGACGGCCGCGTGAAGGCCTTCATAGGCAGCAGCGAGCGGCAGGCATACACCACAACCTATCAGTTTGTGTCGCTCGACCACGACGTCTATTTCGACGGCTATGGACCTACGCGCCAGTTCACCATTGAGATGCCCGGAGGCACTGGCTACCAGAAAGGACAGACCAACGCCGAGCGCGTAGTAGACATCACCTTCGGGCCCGACGTGGCTCCCATGCCCGTCACCGCCGGTACCTATAAGCTGGTGAACAAGGCCACGGGACTGGTCCTGGCCCTGCAGAACGGTAAGATAGTGATGCAGAAAGACCGCAAGCAGCGGCAGCAGCAGTGGACCGTCGAGCCCGTAGACCCACGCATCGGCGGCGACTACAGCTTCTACGACATACGCTCGGCCTACGACGGCAAGACGCGGCCCAACGTGCGCGACTTCTCCACGCTCGACCAGGCCGAGGTCATCGCCTACGGCGCAAACGAGCAGCCCACGTTGAACGAGCGCTGGTACTTAGAGTACGGCGGCGACGGCTACTACTTCGTGCGCAACGGCGAGAGCGCCTTCTACCTGAACTCCGTCGCCGGCTCGAAGACCGAGGGCACCGCCGTGAACCAGCGCAAGCTGCAGACGGCCAATACCCTCATAGCGCGCCAGCTGTGGCGCCTGCTGCCTGCCGACGTCGACATCGACGACCAGGCCCCCGCCGCCCCAACGGCCCTCACCGCCCAGGTGCTGCCCGCCGCCGTCAGCCTCAGCTGGCAACAGGAGCAGGCCGACGACCTGGCCGGCTGCATGGTGCTCAGGGCCGAGCTGACCGCCGACGGCGCAGAGCCACAGTGGAACACCATTGCCCGCGGAGCCCAGCAGCCTTATACCGACAACAGCGTCATGCCCGGACGTACCTATATATATAAGGTGCAGGCCCTGGACCATTCGCAGAACCGCAGCCAGGCCTCGCAGGAGGTGCAGGTCACCACGGCCGATGCACCGGCGCTGGTGGCCCGCTGGACCTTCGACGGCTCCCTCAGCGATGCCAGCGGCAATGCCTTCACCGCCACGCAGGCTGACGAGCCCACCTTCGTCGACGGGCACGACGGCCAGGACGGACAGGCGCTGAGCCTGAAGCGGCAGTACGTACAGCTGCCTGCCACCATCGTCAAGGGCGACGAGCTCACCGTGGCCCTATGGGTGAACCTGCGCAACAACGCGCAGTGGCAGCGCCTCTTCGATTTCGGCTACGACACCCAGCACTACCTCTTCCTCACGCCCGTCAGCGGCAGCAACAAGATGCGGCTGGCCCTGCGCAATGGCGGCGACGAGCAGGTGCTCGACTGCCCCGACCAGCTGACGGCACTGAAGTGGCGCCACGTGGCCGTGACCATAGCCGATGGCACCGCCACCATCTACGTCGATGGGCAGCAGGTGGCGCAGAAGGGCGGCTTCACCATCAGCCCCACCGACGTGCACCCCGTGCTCTGCTACCTGGGCCGCAGCCAGTACATCAGTGACCCGCTGCTCAGCGCCTGGCTGCAGGACGTGCGCATCTACAGCCACGCACTCACCGCCACCGAGGTGCAGCAGGCCATGAGCACCACATCGGCTGTCTGTCCTCCCTCTACCCTCCACCCCTCCCCCTCCTCCGTCTACACCCTTGACGGCATCAGACAGCAGCAGGCACGGCGCGGGCTGAACATCATCGACGGACAGCTGCGCGTGGTGGAGTAACTTTTTCCGCACGAATAGCATAACAAAGAAACAGTAAGTTGTTATAGTGAGGATGAACGAAGGGCGGAAAACCTGAGTCGATTTTGTCGGCTTGGTTTTCCGCCCCTATAATGATGCTGTGTAGGAACCTCTACTTATGGGTTGCATGCCTCTACATTTTTCCGGTTCCGTTGCACAACGCACATTTCCCGTTATGGTTGGAGGCGCAGTTAGGACAGGTATGACGGCCACTTCCAAACTACTATTAAAATGGAAAGAAAAGAAACAAAAAAGACCACCCATCTTACAAAGGAATAAAGTCCTATAGTTTAAAAGATGTGTTAAATTAGGAGGGGATAAACATACTTTCGAAGAAAAATCGTATATTTGCACAATCAAGATATTCGAAGTATGACAACCTACACAAAATTCAAGGAATACATCTGGCTGGTAAACACCATCTATCAAGCCAGAAGCATTACGCTCGCAGAGATTAACGAGAAGTGGCTGCAGACAGAAATGAGCGAGGGAATCCCATTGTCGCGAACAACCTTCCATCGCCATCGTATTGCCATTGAGGAAATCTTTGGCCTCTTCATTGAGTGCAACAAGAAGAATGGCAATAAGTATTATATAGGCAATGATTACGTTCTTCGTGAAGACTCTGTACAGAACTGGATGCTATCTACACTTAGCGTTAGCAATATGCTGGGCGAGTGCCAGGGTCTCAACCATCGTATTCTGCTGGAGAATGTGCCTTATGGGGGAGAAATGTTGCAGCAAGTTATCAAGGCCATGAAAGAGAATCGCATGATCTCCTTGACCTATCGTAGATACGGCTCACCAGATACTGGCTCCTACCAGTTAGCGCCCTATTGTGTAAAGTTGTTCCATCAGCGTTGGTATCTGTTGGCCTGTTTCGAAAGCGGACTGAAAAGTGTGTATGCGTTTGACCGTATAGGAAGTGTTGAGATTCTCGAACAGAAGTTCAAGATAGACGAGGACTTCGATGCCGCAGATTATTTTAGCGACAGTTATGGCATTGTAGTGGCCGAGAATGTTGAGGTGGAGCGGATTGTTATTCGAGCCTTTGGTTATGAACCTTACTATCTACGGGATTTACCTTTACACCATACTCAACGGGAAATTAACAGCACAGACGAATATTCGGACTTTGAACTAAGGCTCCGTCCCACGTCCGAATTCAAGGCGCAATTGATGTCTCGTGGTCAATGGATAGAGGTCTTGGAGCCACAATCTTTGGCTGACGAAATCGTCGAATGGCACAATAATGCCATAAAACGATACGAGAAGTGAAAAAAATCAAAGGCTGTTCCATGATTTGAAACAATCTCCCGTTATCTTTGCACTGTCATTTTGGATGTCGGTCCACCGAAGTGCCTCGGCCCGATGCTGAAGAATGATCTGGAGGCAGACTGGTACTAGTGCTGCCTCTTACTATTTGTATAACAAAATATAAAAAGTTATGGCACAGTTATATACAGTAAAATGCCCTAAATGCGGAACGGTGTTCAGTGTTCCAAAAGGAGTGTTTATGAGTTGGGACTTTTCGAAGCCAATTCCTGTCGAATTACGGGAAGAAACGCCTTTTAAATGCCCAAATTGTAATCATACAATGTGCGTTCGAGATGAACAATTCAGAAAATGCATTGTAGATGTTATTTATGCTGATTGATTTGTTTTAGAAATGATGGATAGGCAGTTGGATAACGACAAGTTGCGCTCGATGATTTCTCGCTGCGGATGGACGTTTGCAAAAACGATGCCATTTGCACCGCATGAGTATATCGTGAAAGACAAGTGTTCGCTGACAACGGAGGAATTCGAGTATTTCGTCTGTATGCAACGTGAGCATGGCGTGAAAGAACGTTGGGGGAAGTACAATCATCCCTATCTCTATATTGATGATTACAAGTACTGGACGATGGGGGCACCCATGGAAGAGACCACCGTCATCAATCGTGCCAAAACGAGTGCAGTCAACGATGTTCATCAACTATATGAAGGAATAAACAATGGAGGAGAAAAGACAATGGGATATGTAGACGAATACATACATAAGCAATTGGGTCTGGTGGCAGATAAAAAGAGCTTTAACATTGAGTTGATAAATGGCAGGCTGAAAGAGATTGCTGATTGCGTCAGTCATCTGGAGCGCATTCGGAATAATTATGCCTGCGAGGTAATGGCGGAGTGGAGCGGTCGCCTCTCTGCTGACTTCCCAGAATGTAAGAAAGTGGAGGATATTCGTCCTGGCAACGTTATCTATACGGGAATCGTTATTCCATATAAGGACGTTCCAGAAGCCATAACCATCCGCATACAAATGGAAAACAGGAGTTTGTATTATGGTTTGACCTATTTGCCTGCTATGAAGGAGAAACGGGCTGAAATGCAAGAAGCAATGAGTTTTATCAATAGCAATGTAGATTTCATTAAAGGTAGCGATTGGCTGTATTACAAGTTCACATCGTATGAAGATGGTTATGAGAACCTAAGGAAATTGATCGTAAAAATGGTTCACAAAGCCAATGATATACTTCAGCCCGTACAAGAAGCAGCATTGATTCCATACTTAAAAGACTAAAGATGTAATAAGAATGGATAATGGTGAGTGCAATTGAAACAGATTGGTTGTATTTGCATTATAAGTTATAAAACGATAAGAACATGGTAAACGGAGAGAAACTGACAGGTATTCCTGTTAATTACAGAAAGTTCTATTTGGATTATTCTAATGATCCAGAGAAGCGTGGATGGCATCGCGAAGATGTTGAGTATGTTTTGAAATGCATTCAGAATGACACCTTGGAACCTTCTGAATTCTCATGCACAGAAGCAGAATTGTATAATTCTATTGGTGGCTTCTTTGAGGATGGCGTATGTGTAAAACCAGACATTAATCTCGCAGTCTTTTGGTATGAGAAGGCTGTTGAACTTGGTGATGATCTGGCTCGTAGTAATCTTGCTGATATTTTGGCGCAGATGAAAACTTCCGT
>DGHX01000097.1 GCA_002392835.1 Prevotella sp. UBA3837
GTGCCATCATGCGCGACCTCGATCCTGGCGAGCGGCACTTCAGGGTGAACCGTGAGAAGATCACCTACAAGGACCTCGGACGCGACAGCCTCATCCGCTGCCTCACCGCCAACGCCAAGACCCAGGACGGCCTGCACGCCTCGCTCGTCATCATGGACGAGTATGCCCAGGCGCGGAACACGGCGGGCAAGAACGGAGCCGACCTGAAGAACGTGCTCACCTCGTCCATGGGCCCCAGGCGGGAGCCGCTGACGCTTATCATCACCACGGCCAGCGAGGTGGTGGACGGCCCCTTCGCTCATGAGCTCGACGGCGTGAAGGCCGTGCTGAGAGGCGAGGCCGAGGCCGACACCATGTTCGCCTCCCTCTTCATGCCCGATGTGGACGACGAGGAGAGCGACCCGAAGACGTGGGCGAAGGTGCAGCCCCACCTCGGCATCACCGTGCAGCCCGACTTCTACGAGCGGGAGTGGGAGACCGCCCAGCTGAGTGCCGAGAACATGCTGGCTTTCCGCACCAAGCTGCTCAATGTGTTCGCCCTAAACGACGAGACCACATGGCTGCCCGACAAGGTGGTGCAGCGTCTGATGAGCGACTTCGACATCGACCGTGTGGCGGGCCGTCCCTCCTGCGCCGTGGCCTTCGACCTCTCCGTACACGATGACTTCAGCGCCGTGTCCTACACCGTCTACAACGCCGAGAACAAGCAGTTCTACTGCCACACCGACTACTACTTCCCTGAGGGTGCTCTCCCTGGGCACCCTAACGAGCAGCTCTACCGCATCTGGCACGAGGCGGGCCATCTGAAGCTCTGCAAGGGCGACCGCATCGACGTGCGCATGGTGGCCGATGACATCCTCAGACGCTCGAAGCAGCTGCACATCATCCGCATAGGCTACGACGCCTATAAGGCGCAGAGCCTCGTCAACATCCTCATGGTGCTTGGCGGGCGCGACACGCTGCAGCCCTACAGTCAGACCAACGGCTCTTTCAATCTGCCGGTGGAGAGCTTCGAGATGATGGCCTATGCCGACCCTCCCCAGATACATCTCAACGGCAACCCCATCAACCGCTACTGCCTCATGAACTGCGTCATCGACGAGGACCGGCTGGAGAACAAGAAGCCGATGAAGGTGAGCCGCTACCGCAAGATAGACGGCGTAATCACCTGCCTGATGACCATCGGCATGCTGTTCAGCTATGAGCGGTAAAAGTTAATAAAAATTAAAAATTTATCGCCTTTTGTGTAGCAAAATGGAGCAAAGTGTAGCAAAGTGAACAACGGCATTTTTGGTCTATAGGAGGGTACCGAAAAAATTTGTATCTTTGTGTGATTCAGACGATTACCCACCCATGAAAATACCCAAGTGGCTCAACCCGTTCAGATGGTTTACCCGTGAAGAGGAGACCTACACGACCGGCACCCAGTATGCCCCCCGCACGGGAGGCTATGAATACTGGTCGCTGCTCGCCGGATCTCCCGGCAGCGCTGCGTTAAGCATCGCCACCGTCTACCGCTGCGTGAATCTGCTGTGCGACAGTGTGGCCGTGCTGCCCTGTCAGTACATGCGGCTGAAGGACGGTATCTTCGTGCCAGACCTGAACAGCCGCCTGCACTACCTTCTGACCGTGCAGCCCGACATCGCCATGAGCGCCTATGACTTCTGGCGGCAAGTCGTGCAGAGCCTCCTGCTGGAGGGCAATGCCTACATCGTGCCTGTCTATAACACCGCCTCGCTCGAGATAGAGCGTCTTGTGCTGTGCGGGCGGGGCACGGTGAGCCACGACACGAGCAATGATGTCTACACCGTCAACGACGTGCTCAACGGTGTGTCGGACACCTTCACGGAAGAGCAGATAGTGCATATCAAGGGCATGAGCGTGGACGGCAAGAGCGGCGTGAGCGTGCTCACCTATGCCCGCCTGACCAGCCAGATAGCCACCACCGGCGACCAGGAGACCCTGAACCGCTTCGCAAATGGCGGCAACGTGCGCGGCATCGTGTCGAATGACACCAGCGTGAGGGGCTTCGGAGAGTACCAGGACGAGCAGCTCACCAAGACCGCCGAGGACATCGACGCCCGCTTCCAGAGCGGTGAGCGCATCGTGAGCCTCCCCGGGCAGGTGGACTTCAAGCAGCTGTCCCTCTCCTCCACCGACATGCAGTTCCTCGAGAGCCGCAAGTTCACGGTTCGGGAGATCTGCCGCTTCTTCGGCGTGCATCCCTCTTTCGTGTTCGACGACACCTCGAACAACTACAAGAGCGCCGAGATGGCCAATGTGGCCTTCCTGAACAACACCCTCAACCCCATACTGCGCAAGATAGAGTGCGAGCTGCTGCGTAAGCTCGTGGCCCCCTCTCTGGCAGGCAAGCGCCGCTTTGTGTTCAACCGGCAGTCGCTCTACGCCTGCGACCTGGAGAGCCGCGCCAAGTACTGGCAGCAGGTCATCGCCGCGGGCCTCTACACGGTCAACGAGCTCCGCAGAGATGAGAACAAGCCCGAGGTGGAGGGCGGCGATAAGGTGCTCGTCTCCGCCAACCTGAAACCAATAGATGAACTGACGGCGGGCAATGCCGCCGCTAAACCCCAAGAAAGCAATGAAGGACAAGAAGACACTGATTAGGCGCCAGATGTTCACGCCCACCCAGTTGCAGGTGCGTGAGGCTGCGGAGGGCGAGGCCCCGAGCCGCACCATCACCGGCTACGCCGTTCTCTTCGACACCCCGTCGGCCCCGCTGTGGCAGGATGAGGATGGCGAGGCGAGAGAGGTGATAGCCAAGGGAGCCATTACCCGTGACCTGCTCGACGGCTGCGACATCAAGATGACCATGTTCCACAACCGGCAGCTGCTTCTCGCCAGGAGCAAGGAAGGCGAGGGCACACTGTCCTACGAAGTGGACGACACCGGCGTGAAGTTCTCCTTCGACGCCCCCAACACCGCCGATGGAGACAAGGCCCTCGAGCTTGTGCGCCGTGGCGACCTCGGCGGCTGCAGCTTCGCCTTCACCACCCGCTACTACGACGACGCCTGCGTGGAGCGTGTGTCGAAGGTGGTGAACACACGGACGGAAATCACCTACCGTGTGAAGGCGGTGACCGGTGTGTACGACTTCACCATCACCGACAACCCCGCATACCCTGACACCTCCGTCGAGGCGAGGGAGTTCGTTGAGGGCCTGAAGGAGCCCGAGGCCCCTGAGGCACCCAAGGTAGACGAGAAGAAACTGCAAGAGCAGCTGCGCGAGATGCGCTGCGCCGCGCAGCGGACTATATTTGAGTGAGTTTTTAAGTAGTTTAACCCCTAACAAGCAATTCGATGAAGAAAAACAAATTGAATGTTCGCAGCCTGATCGATCAGTATCAGAAGAACTGCGACCGCATCAGCGAGATAGCCGATGTGTGCGAGAAGGAGAAGCGTGAGCGCAACGAGGCCGAGAACGCAGAGTTTGAGGCACTGACCCGCGACAACCAGCTGCTCCAGATGAAGATGCAGGCAGCCACTGCCGAGCATCTCCGCGAGAACCCCAATGCCGCGGATGACGCCATCACCCTCATCCGCGAGAATGCGAAGAACGGCCGCAAGTCGGAGATTATCTTCGTGCGCGACATGATGATGGTCAGCGACGTGGCCGCCGGCGGCATCATCCCTCTGAACGTTCAGGACATCCTGAAGCCCCTGCAGGAAGGTTTCATCCTCGACAAGGTAGGCCTTCCCATGCCCACCGGTCTTGCCGGTGACTACATTTGGCCGATGTACGAGATGGTGGAGGCCCAGATTGCCGGCGAGGGTGTGGCCCTTACCGACACCAAGATTCCGTTCTCCAAGATGACCGCCGCCCCCGAGCGTATCGGTATCGCCATTCCTGTGACCAACCAGAGCCTCAATCAGAGCCAGAACGTGCTGGAGACCATCGTCCGTGAGGTGATGCCCCTCTCCGTCCGTCTGCTTCTGAACAAGATTCTGTTCTCTACCGAGAAAGTGAACCAGGCCACCAACCTGGTAGGTCCTTTCGCCAACATCACCATCAACGCCGCCAAGGCCGCCGCACAGCGCGACCCGAAGATACCCGCTGTGGTGAACCTCTCGAGCGTTCCCACCTTCGAGGAACTCAACGTCAAGATGAAGGCCAAGGTGCTGGAGACCGGCATCGAGGGCAGCCACCTCTGCTGGGTCATGACCAAGAGCATGCAGGCCATACTCGAGGGCAAGCCCATCAACTCGGACGGCATTTTCGTTCCGATGATTCAGAACGGCACGCTCTGCGGTCTGCCGGTGTACACCACCAATGCCATCCGCAAGACTTCGACCAGCGGCGGCACCACCACCGTGACCGAGTTCATCGGCCTCGGCGACTGGCGCTATCAGCCGATGGGCCTCTTCGGTACGCTTCGTTTCATCGTCGATCCGTACAGCCAGGCACGCAAGGACTCTGTGGACTTCGTGCTGAACTGCGACTACGGCACCAAGACACTTCGCCCCGAGGCCTTCCTGCTCGGTCAGGTGGCCGCTGGCTCTTAAACTGTGTGAACTATGGCAAGAGTGAGTTTGGAACTGCTTAAGGCGCACGTCCGCGCCACCTCCTTCGACTACGATGACGCTTACCTCCGTGAGCTCATCGACATGGCCGAGGAGCAGGTGATCAACGCCACCGGCTACACTAAAGAAGAGTGGGCCGTGGTGCCCGACGAGGCCTTTCCCGCCGTGCTGAAACAGGCTATCCTGATGCGCGCGGCCACCGGTTATGCCTACCGTGAGGACGTGGACAACAGCAACCTTACGTCGCTTCCCAACTCATTCACGGCCATGGTGAAGCCCTATCAGAAGATGCGGGGCGGCAGCCTCACGGAGAAACTCATAGCCCAATACTCGGAATGAAAGCGGGAAGACTCAACAACCGGCTCACCCTTCTGCGCCCTGTGGCCGTGACCAACGACTACGGCGAGCAGAAGACCACCTACGAGGCCGCAGGCTACTGCGATGCCGAGCGGGCCAATATGGCGGGCAACCGCAGCGAGGAGGTTGAGGAGCACTTCCCCGACTACCGGGCCAACTGGGTGACGAGTATCGCCGTGACGGTGGCGGAGAACTGGCGGCTCCAGGACACGGAGACCGGCTATCTCTACACCGTGACCAACGTGGTGCTGAACCGCCGCCGCGGCATGAAGACCCTCATCTGCACAAGAGTGAACGAGTAACGCCCATGGACCCCAAGGACTATACCGGCAAAGAATGGACCGACCTGCTGCGTGGATTTTCCAATCGGCAGATCCGGAACACGCTGAAGCGCTCCTACCGGAAGGTAGGCAACGGCGCCAAAAAAATTGCCGCCCGAAAGCTCTCGTCGAGCGGGCTGGAAGTGAAGGGCAGCCGCTCAGACTGGGAAAAGGGTATCCGTCTGTATGTTTACTCCAAGGGCGGCGGTTTTATGTTGACCGTAAAGGCGAGGGCGGCAAAGAAGAACGGCTCGGGCGAACTCTCCATGCACACCAACAGGAAGGGATTCAAAAAGCCTGTCCTCATGTGGGCGGAGGAGGGAACGCATGAGCGCTTCGCCAAGCCTACCAAGTTCCGCTATGAATGGACCGGCCATCAGAAGCTGTGGGCCCGCCATGGTGCGGCCTATAAGCCAAAGAGGCGGAAAATCGGTATAGCGGGACTGAAGAGGGGACGGATGCCCGCCTACGACTTTATGAAAAACTCAGAGCCTGAGACCTTCCGCTATGTAGAGGGCACTTTGGTGAAAGAACTCGAAACCGCCACCGTCAAGGTGGCTAAAAAAGCAGGATTCGTATAATGAAAAGCAGCATCAGCGCAGGACTCGTCATCTACTCCATGCTGACCAGCAGCCAGGAGATTATGGACACCGTCACCAAGGTTTTTCCCGTGGTGACCGACAAGGCCGAGTGTCCCTACATCTGCTACCGCTGCGCCTCCATGGAGCAGACCCCCGTCAAGGGAAGAGCGGGCGCCGACACCATCACCGTTGAGGTGCGCTGCTATGCCGCCACCTACCAGGGCAGCGTGGAACTGGCAGAGCTCGTCAGAGAGTGCCTCGACCACCAGCAGGGAGGCATCGACGGCCTCGACATGCGCTCCTGCTACCTCACAGGCCGTGAGGAGGTGTGGGCCGACGACGCCTATCTGCAAGAACTTCAATTTACCGTAAAAATCTAAAAACCGTAAGAAATATGGCAAAACCTACTACTGGCTACATCAATGGTAGCGACATACTGCTGAAGGTGGGCGAGAAGGCCATCGGCCACTGCACCACCCACACACTGACCTTCAACAGCGAGACGAAGGACCGCAACGTGAAACCCGCCGCCTCTCAAGGCTACTCCGCTGGCCTGTGGAAGGGCAAGGGCGTCACCGGCCTCTCCATCTCCCTGTCGGCTGAAGGCCTGCGCTATTACGGCGAGGCCGAGAACGGCTTCATCGAGCTGAGCGCCCTGTGGGGTGCCGGTGCTCCTGTCACCGTCAAGGCCTTCGAGCGTGAGGGGGATGCTACTCCATACCTCGAGGGGCAGTTCGTCATCACCAGCGTCGAGGAGACATCGCCCGCCCAGGACGATACCACCTACAGCATTCAGCTGGAGAACGACGGAGAGCCGACCACCTATCCCGGAAAAGCATCTGAGTAATGGCACTGGAGATTGTAGTCAACGGTAAGACCTACCCGTGCAGGCAGACCATGGGCGCCATGCTGCGCTTCAAGCGGGAGACAGGCAAGGAGGCCTCGGCCATCGGTGCTGACTCCGTCACCGACCTCGTCACCTACCTGTGGTGCTGTGTCCTGTCTGCGTGCAAGCACGACGGCGTGGAGTTCGCCTACACCCTTGAGGACTTCGCCGACAGCCTCACCATGGAGGACGTGGCGAAGTGGACGGACTCCATCAACCAAGGTCATAATACCGAAGACGTTGAAAAAAAAAGCAACCCTCAATAGAGGAGCTGCTCGGCTACGCACTGGCCGTGGTAGGCATGAGCCTCGACGACTTCTGCAGGCTTACACCCGATGAGTTCTATGAGTGCTCGAAAGCCTGCCACGACCAGTTTGAGATGTTACAACAGGCTGAATGGGAAAGGATGAGAATGCTCGCCACCATCACCATACAGCCGCACGTGAAAAACAAACTTACACCCGCCGCCCTTCTTCCCTTTCCCTGGGAGAAGAAGCCCAAAGGACCGCAAGTGTCGAAGGAAGAAGACCGACGGAGATTCGAGAACCTTATAAACCGGGAACGCCATGCCGAAGGACGTAAAGTTTAACATCAAACTCAATATCGATGGTAAAGAGCAGATTGTAACCGCCTCTACCAACGTTAAAGACCTTGCGAACCAGCTCGGCATTGCGAAGACCAAGGGAGAAGCCTTACGTGACGCCCTGGTTATCTCGACGCAGATAACGCAGGGTATCAGTAACCTCACATCAGGACTGCAGCAGCTCACCGGCATCATGCAGCAGTACACCCAAGCAGCCGCCGTGCAGGAGCAGGCGGAGGTGCAGGTGGCTACGGTGATGCGCCAGCGCATGAACGCCACCGATGAGGAGATAGAGAGCGTCAAGGCGCTCGCCTCCGCCCAGCAGGAACTCGGCATCATTGGCGACGAGGTGC
>DGHX01000089.1:0-9474 GCA_002392835.1 Prevotella sp. UBA3837
TACGAGAATCCCGAGGAGTTGATCGGCAAGCGCGTGCTGTTCGTGGCCAACTTCGAGCCCCGCAAGATGATGGGCATCGAGAGCCAGGGCATGATCCTCAGCGCCGTCGATGCCGACGAGAGCCTCAGCGTGGTCACCACCACCAAGGACGTGAAGCCCGGCAGCCAGGTGGGCTGAGCCCGCGCCGGACGCTGATGAAACGGAGGCCGCGTTTTCTGCAACGCGGCCTCCGTTTTTTCGAGCGGAGCCACCGTTTTCTCCACTGATGACACCATGTACACCTGACTATTTTTACGCCGACAGCAGCCCTGCCCCTCTATCGCTAAAGCGAGCTTAAAAAACAAAAGAAAACCGGGATTCACTGACCCCACCCTCCTATTATTTGTGAAACTTGAATACATTCATAAATCGCAAAAAAAACTTTTGCCTATTCATTTTTACTTGTAATACGCTGCAAATTAACAATATAGCGAATGAATAGAGCGTGCCGTCTATTCATCCACTATTCATTATTTCTTGCGCTTACCCTTCTTTCTTGTCGGTGATAAAGCGTCAAGAGCAACGTATGTGAAAAGTAATGAAAGCGGAAACAAATTGTTTCCTGCATGGAAACAAACTGTTTCCCGCGTAGAAACAAACTGTTTCCAGTCTTGATGTTGATGTGAAACAGTCTGTAATACAGATAGATAGTGCTGACGCATTACTCATTTTCCTGTTTTGTTTCTAATCATTTATGAATAGACGATAGTCAAATACTGACCTCTATTCATAAGATAAACCTTTTATATACAGTATGTTATAAGCAAAAATGAATAGATGAATGTTTTTTTAACTCAATTCTCATACTTACGAAAGTTGAGTACGGTAACTACTCAGTTCACCACGTTGTAAGTTACTGACCCCACCAACTTAGACAATAGCATACACTTTACCCTACTCCACACTCCGCTCGTCACTTCATGATTTTTTCATGTGCACATTACACCACGTTCTGCTGCCGCTGCTGCAGGAAGGCCCGCACGTTGTCGGTGGCAATGCTGAGCAGGCGGATGCGTGCCTCGCGGGTGGCCCAGGCGATGTGGGGGGTGAGGTAGGCGTTTGACTCCTTCAGCAGAGGGTTGTCGGCCAGGGGAGGCTCGTCGCTGAGCACGTCAGCGCAGTAGGCGGCCAGGTGCCCTGACGACAGGGCAGCGGCCACGTCGGCATCGCACACCAGGGGGCCTCGGCCGGTGTTGATGAGGATGGCCTGTGGCTTCATCATCCGCAGCGCGCCGGCATTGATGAGGTGGCGGGTGTCGGCCGTCAGCGGACAGTGCAGCGACAGCACGTCGCTGGCGGCAAGCAGCTCGCTGAGGGCTGCTTTCTCTATGCCCGCAGGCAGCTGGTCGGCCCGCTTGCTGGTCAGCGCCTTCACCTGCATGCCGAAGGCCAGGGCTATCTGCGCCACGCGGCTGCCGATGTTTCCCAGACCCACGATGCCGAAGGTCTTTCCGCTGAGCTCCGTCAGCGGTGTGTCCCAGTAGCAGAAGTCGGCGCTCGCGGTCCACCGCCCGTCGCGGTTCTGGCGGGCGTAGTGCTCGGTGCGGTTCGTCACCGTGAGCAGGTGGGCGAACACCATCTGCGCCACGCTCTCCGTGCTGTAGGCGGGGACGTTGGTCACGGTGATGCCGCGCTCATGGGCAGCCTGGGTGTCCACTACGTTGTAACCCGTGGCCAGCACGCCTATGTATCGCAGGCGTGGCAGCAGCTCCATCTGCGGGCGGCCTATGACCACCTTGTTCGTCAGCACTATCTCTGCCAGTGCGGCTCGTTCCACCACCGCTTCCGGCTGTGTGCGGTCGTAGATGGTGACATGCCCCAGTGCCTGCAGCTCGCTCCACGACAGGTCGCCGGGATTAGCCGAGTAAGCATCAAGAATAACTATTTCCATGTTGTGTGTGTGTCAGTTTTCTTCTGCTGCTGTGTAAATGGCCACGGTGCCTCCGTCGCTGTGGGCATAGCGCTGCAAGAGCTGCTGTATGAACCGTGCATTGTCAGCTACGCGCTGTCGGTTGCCGTCATATCCGTTGATGAGCACCACGAGGTGGGTGGTGCCGAGCGTCATCTTCGTGCGCTCGTGGTCGCTGGTGGGTGTGCCCACCCCACCCTGTTCGTCGCGGTAGACGGGCAGCCCCGCAATGTTCAGCTGTCCGCGGCCGATGCCCTCGTAGGGTTCGCCCTCGCGGCCGATGCCCAGTGTGAGCCTGCAGCCCACGAACTTGTCGGCATCGAAGCCTCCGATGCTATAGCCGTAGGTGATGGACGCCAGGTTGATGAGGTCGACGAGGGTGTCAATCTGGTAGAGCTCCTTGCCCTGCAGCATACGCCTGATGAGCTGCTCGCTGGCAGGTCTGTAGCGCGAGGGGTCCTTTCCACATTTTTTGTATATGGCACGTGTGGCGGCTATGCTGGGCAGCTCCTTCAGGCTGTCGGTGGTCAGCTCGCGGCGGAAGTGCTCCTCGGCCTGGTGTATCTCCTGCCACAGGGCCTCGCTGTACGGGCTGTTCAGCACCTGGGCCTCCACACAGGCTCCCACAAACACGGGGCACACCGCACGTATCTCGTCAGAAACTATAACTTCGGTCATTGTCGGTCACTCCTCCCATGTTGCTCCTTCGCGCAGCACGAAGGTGACCTTCGCCTTCTTCGGCAACTGCGGCTTCTGCCACTTGCCTCCCAGGATCTGAATGGTCGTCTCTTTCTTCGATGCGGCGAGGGCTTTCTGCACTGCAGGCTCCAGGTCGATGAAGTCGCCACGCCCCTGTCGGTCGACGGTGATGTCGGCCTCTACGCGGTATTTCGTCAGCAGTGGAATCTCCTGGCACAGGGCGTCGGCCAGCAGACGTGCCACCACGTGGGCGCCATAGACGTTGTAGTGGGTGTTGTCCTGCTTGCCCTTCGGCTCGCTGGGCTCCTCGCCGGGCTTATACCACATGTGCAGCTTCTTCGAGGCCTCGGTGCCCAGTCCCTGCTCCAGGTCGTGGGTGAGCTGGTTGGCATCTACGAAGAGGCAGTTCATGCGCTGTGCAACGTCGCGGGGCGCCACGCGGTAGAGTCCGTGGGTGTCGATGAGGGTGTCGCCCTCCACCATCTTCACGCCGTCCTTGAAGGTCTGTGTGCGCAGCTTCTCATCATCGTCGTTCTCCGGTGCGTTGACGAAGAAGTTACGACGCACCACGCAGTTCATCAGCACGGGAATGCCGCCATGCTCGCGCGTCTCGCGCACGTAGCGGGCCAGCATGTAGTCGAAGGTCGAGCCGGGGTCGGTGTGGCGGTCGGCACGCGGCTTCTCGTCGTTGTGTCCGAACTGTATGATGACATAGTCGCCGGGCTTCATGCGGTCGAGCACCTTCTGCCAGCGTCCCTCGTTGAAGAAGCTGAGCGACGAGCGCCCGTTAACGGCATGATTGTCAACGTGTACGTAGTCAGGGTCGAAGTAACACTGCAGGGCCATTCCCCAGCCTCGTTCCTGCTTTCCCTCGGCAATGCCGCCCTTGTTGGCCGCGGTGGAGTCGCCGATGATGAAGACGGTGGTCACGTGGTCACGGCTGGCCGTGGCCACGAGCAGCAACAGGGCCGATAATACTATATATTTAAGATACCTCATGGCATTAAGCATTAAGCATTGCTACGAGTTCGTCGGGTGTCAGCATCTGCTGCTCTCCGCTCTGCATGTTCTTCAGCGTCACCTTGTGCTGTTCCATCTCGCCGCTTCCTGCCAGCACTACGAAGGGTATGTGCTTGGCGTTGGCGTATGAAAGCTGCTTCTTCATCTTCGCAGCGTCGGGGAAGAGCTCGGCCTTGATGCCGGCCTGTCGCACCTTTGCGATGATGGGCAGGCAATAAGCTGCCTCCTGCTGGCCGAAGTTGATGAAGAGCACGCGGCTGGTCTGCAACGAGTCCTCGGGGTACAGGTTCAGAGCTTCCAGCACATCATAGATGCGGTCTACGCCGAAGCTGATGCCCACTCCCGACAGTCCCGGCATGCCGAAGATGCCGGTAAGGTTGTCGTAGCGTCCGCCTCCGCTGATGCTGCCCATGGGGGTGTCGAGGGCCTTCACTTCGAAGATGGCTCCGGTGTAGTAGTTCAGTCCGCGTGCCAGCGTGAGGTCGAGTGTGATCTGCGACTTGATGTCTAAGCCCTCTGCCTTCAGCATGTCAAGGATGTACCTTGTCTCTTCCACGCCCTTCAGGCCCGTCTCGCTGTCGCTGAGAACCTGTGCTATGGTGCTCAATTTCTCGTCGTTGGTGCCCTCCAGGAGTATGATGGGCTGCAGCTTCTGTATCTGCTCGTCGGTGAGCCCGTCGTGGCGCAGTTCCTCGTTCACGGCGTCGATGCCAATCTTGTCGAGCTTGTCGATGGCCACGGTGATGTCGACAATCTTGTCGGCAGCGCCTATGACCTCGGCTATACCGGTGAGTATCTTGCGGTTGTTGATCTTTATCTCCACGCGGACGCCGAGGCGCCGGAACACGGTGTCCTCTATCTGCATCAGCTCCACCTCGTTGAGCAGGGCGTCGCTGCCCACTATGTCGCCATCGAACTGGTAGAACTCGCGGTAGCGCCCCTTCTGGGGCCTGTCGGCGCGCCACACGGGCTGCACCTGGTAGCGCTTGAAGGGCAGCTGCAGGTCATCGCGGTGCATGACCACGTAGCGGGCGAAGGGCACGGTGAGGTCATAGCGCAGGCCTTTCTCGCACAGCCGTGCTGCCAGGTGCAGCGTGTTGCGCTCGTGCAGCTCATCGTCGCCCACCTTGGCCAGGTAGTCGCCAGAGTTGAGAATCTTGAAGAGCAGTTTGTCGCCCTCCTCGCCGTACTTCCCCATGAGGGTCTGGAGCGTCTCCATGGCGGGGGTCTCTATCTGCTGGAATCCGTACAGCTCGTACACCTGGCGTATGGTGTTCAGTATGTAGTTGCGACGGGCCATCTCCTGTGGGCCGAAGTCGCGTGTTCCCTTGGGAATACTTGGTTTGTTTGCCATTATTGTAGTTTGATGTTATTTCCTCACGATGGTCTGCTCTCGGTCAGGGCCTATCGAGATGATGGTAATGGGTGTCTCCAGCTCCTTCTCGAGGAAGCTGATGTATTCGCGGAACTGCTGTGGGAACTGGTCCTCGCTGGTGAAGCGGGTCATGTCGGTCTGCCATCCGGACAGCTCCTCGTAGACGGGCTCTATGCCGTGTTCTATGTCGTAGGGGAAGTTTCGCGTCAGCTGTCCGTTCACCTTGTAGGCCGTACATGCCTTGATGGTGGTGAACTGGTCGAGCACGTCGCTCTTCATCATGATGAGCTGCGTGACGCCGTTCACCATGATCGAGTAGCGCAGCGCCACCAGGTCAATCCATCCGCATCGGCGCTCGCGTCCGGTGACGGCTCCGTACTCGTGACCCAGGTCGCGGATGAGCTTGCCGGTCTCGTCGAACAGCTCGGTGGGGAACGGCCCGGCGCCCACGCGTGTGCAGTAGGCCTTCATAATGCCGTACACCTCGCCTATCCTGTTCGGGCCTATGCCCAGTCCTGTGCATGCTCCGGCGCAGATGGTGTTACTCGACGTGACGAAGGGGTACGAGCCGAAGTCGACGTCGAGCATCGTGCCCTGTGCGCCCTCGCAGAGCACGCTCTTGCCCTGGCGCAGGTAGTCGTTGATCTCATGCTCGCTGTCTACGATGGGGAACTGCCGCAGGTACTCCACGCCCTCCATCCATTTCCGCTCCACCTCTGTAATGTCATACTCGAAGCCCAGCGACCTGAGTATGGCCTCGTGGCGGGCCTTGGCGGCGGCATACTTCTCGTCGAAGCCCTCCAGTATGTCGCCCACGCGCAGGCCGGTGCGGCTCACCTTGTCGGTGTATGTGGGGCCTATACCCTTGCCGGTGGTGCCCACCTTGTTCTTGCCCTTCTGTGCCTCGTAGGCAGCGTCGAGCACACGGTGGGTGGGCATGATGAGGTGCGCCTTCTTCGAGATGTGCAGCCGCTGGCGCAGCGGGTGGCCGCTCTGCTCCAGTGCGCGGGCCTCGTCCATGAACAGGTCGGGGGCCAACACCACACCGTTGCCTATCACATTGACCTTGTCGCCCTGGAAGATGCCCGAGGGTATGCTGCGCAGCACGTATTTCTGACCTTCGAACTCAAGCGTGTGGCCAGCATTGGGGCCACCCTGAAAGCGTGCCACCACGTCATAGTGAGGTGTGAGCACGTCGACAACCTTTCCCTTACCTTCGTCGCCCCACTGCAATCCGAGCAGGACGTCAACTTTTCCTTTGTTCATTGTTCTGTGAGTATGTCTTATGTTTTTTGTTTTTTACTTCGCCGTGTGAACACCGCCTGACAGGTGCTGCAGATGCCGTATACATAAAGCGAGTAGCCATCCTTACGGAAGCGCTTCAGGTGCAGCTGGTTGATGGCTTCGGTAATCTCCGGTGCCATCACCTCGGTCACCTTGCCGCACACCGTGCATATCTGGTGGCAATGGCTCTCGCCGGCATAGCAGGCCTCGTACTTCGTGGTGCCCTGGAAGCGGTGCCTGATGACCAAGCGTAACTCCATGAACAGGTTCAGCGTGTTGTAGAGCGTGGCCCTCGACACGGGAAACCTGTACTCGTCGGCTAACTTCTGTCCCAGCTCGTCGAGCGTGAAGTGCCCTTTAATACTGTAGACAGCCTTCAACACCGCATAGCGCTCAGGCGTCTTGCGGTGATTGTTCATCTCCAAATAGTTGTTGAGAATGTGTTCCACTGCCTGGTACACATTGCTCGTATTCTCTGTTGTCTTCATAAACCGTTACAAAGGTACACATTTGTTGTGATTTCAAGCCCGCAGCGGCAACTTATTTGCCATTGCTTAAACTTTTTTAACTACGAGTGCTCCCACTGCCACTGTTCAAAAGCCACGCCCGGCAGTCAGCCTTTCGGGCTCAAAGTCATAATTTTTCTAAAAAAAAGGCGCCACATGAACTCAGTATTCCGTTTTTTCCGTACATTTGCATAATAGTAAGAAATAACGACGACAGATGAACAACGAAATATCTACGAACGACACCGGGCAGCGCCAGATAGCCGATCTGTACCAGACGCTGAAAGAGAAAGCCGAACCCTGGCTGCTGCCCACTGATGAAGAGCGGCTGCACCAGTTGCTGGACAGCGCAGTCAGCCAGCAGGCCATCGGGCGAGACCTCTTCGGTCTGAACCCCATTGTCAGCAGCCTGCAGACATCGCTGCTGGCCATCGACGAGATTGGGCTGCGCCGCGATGCCGTCATGGCCATCATGCTGCAGCCCTGCGTGGCAGCCGGACTGCTCAGCACCGACGAGGCAGCACAGGCCTTCGGCCCTGCCGTGGGACACATCCTGCACGGGCTACAGCGCATACGCGAGCTCTACAACCCCACCGCCGAGGGAGCACAAGCCAGCCTGGCCGGATCGCAGGGCGAGAACTTCCGCAACTTGCTCCTGTCCTTTGCCGAGGACATGCGCGTCATACTCATCATGATAGCCGACCGCGTGAACCTGATGCGCCAGATTCGCGACACCGAGAACCGCGAGGCACGCTACAAGGCTGCCGAAGAGGCCGCCTACCTCTACGCACCGCTGGCCCACAAGCTGGGCCTGTACAAGCTGAAGAGCGAGCTCGAGGACCTGTCGCTGAAGTACATGGAGACGGAGGCCTACTACCACATCAAGGAGAAGCTGAACGCCACCAAGGCCGCACGCGACGCATACATAGAACGCTTCATAAAGCCTATTAACGAGAAACTTACGGCAGCAGGGTTAAAGTTCCACATGAAGGGGCGCACAAAGAGCATACACTCCATCTGGCAGAAGATGAAGAAGCAGAAGTGCGCCTTCGAGGGCGTCTACGACCTCTTCGCCATACGCATCATCATCGACTGCCCGCAGCAAGAGGAGAAGCAGCAGTGCTGGAAGACCTTCGCCATCATCACCGACATGTACACCTCAAACCCCAAGCGCATGCGCGACTGGCTGTCGGTGCCGAAGAGCAACGGCTACGAGAGCCTGCACATCACCGTGCTCGGCCCTGAGCAGAAATGGGTAGAGGTGCAGATACGCACCGAGCGCATGGACGAGGTGGCCGAGCGAGGCGTGGCGGCACACTGGCGCTACAAAGGCGTGAAAGCCGACTCCACCGGCATGGACGAATGGCTGAAGGGCATAAGACAGATGCTGGAGGAGACCGACAATGGGCTGGAGGCCATGGACCAGTTCCGCATGGACCTGCAGGACGAGGAGGTGTACGTATTCACACCACGCGGCGACCTGATGAAGTTTCCGCGCGGAGCCACCGTGCTTGACATGGCCTATCACATACACTCACGCGTGGGCAGTCAGTGCACAGGGGCACGCATACGTTCGGCCGAGGGACGCTCGCAGGGCGACAGCGGACGGCTGGTGACCTTCCGCCAGGAGCTGCACAGCGGCGATACCGTGGAGATCATCACCTCAACCACACAGCGGCCCAAGCAGGAGTGGCTCTCGATAGTGAAGACGTCGAGGGCAAAATCGAAGATAAGGCTGGCACTGAAGGAGACGCAGCAGAAGGAGGCACTGCTGGTGAAGGAGATGCTGGAGCGCAAGTTCCACAACAGGAAGATTGAGCTGGAGGAGTCTGTCATGATGCGCACCATCAAGAAGCTGGGCTACAAGGAGGCCAGTGACTTCTATCGCCAGCTGGCTGACGGAACACTCGACATGGGCACTGTCATCGACAAATACGTGGAGCTGCAGCAGGGCGAGAAAGCACCGGCAGCCGACGTGCGCTCGGCCGAGGAGTTCGTGCTCGACACGGCGCAGGCCGCCGGACAGCCGACCAGGGCCGAGAGCGACGTGCTCGTCATAGGCAAGGACCTGAAGGGCGTAGACTACCAGCTGGCTCACTGCTGCAACCCCATCTACGGCGACGACGTCTTCGGATTCGTCACCGTCAGCGGAGGCATCAAGATTCACCGCACCGACTGCCCCAATGCGCCCGAGATGCGTCGACGCTTCGGCTACCGCATCGTCAAGGCCAAGTGGAGCGGAAAGGGAGCGTCGCAGTATCAGATAACACTCAGGGTGATAGGCAACGACGACCTGGGCATCGTCAACAACCTGACGAGCATCATCTCGAAAGACGAGAAGCTGGTGCTGCGCAGCATCAACATCGACTCGCACGACGGGCTCTTCCGCGGAAACCTCTCGCTCATGATGAGCGATACCGCACGCTTAGAGACGCTCATCAAGAAGCTGCGCACCGTGAAGGGCATCAAGCAAGTAGAGCGAATCTGAATGTTAAGAGTTGACTGCTGAGAGTTGAGTCTACATGAAACAGTCCCGAAGGGACGACAGAATACAGGGAGGGGTGAAACCCTTTCTAAAAAAGCAATCAGCCTCACAAAGCCCCGAAGGGGCGACGGAATACAGGGAGGGGTGAAACCCCTTC
>DGHX01000089.1:9570-18378 GCA_002392835.1 Prevotella sp. UBA3837
ACCCCTTCTTCCCCGAAGGGACGACGGAATAATAATTATTATTATCCAAATGAAATTTGAGAATGATCAGTAAGAACCAGATAAAGTTTGTGCACCAGCTGGAGCTGAAGAAGCACCGTCAGCGCGAGGGGCTTTTCGTGGCCGAAGGGCCGAAGGTGGTGGGCGACCTGCTGCAGGCCGGCTTCCGCCCTACCCTGCTCTACGCCACTGCCGCCTGGACAGCCCCGGCAACCGTGCACCCCACACCCGTCACTGACGACGAGCTGCGCAAGCTGAGCTTCCTGCAACACCCACAGCAGGTACTGGCCGTATTTCCGTTGCCCTCGACACCCACCACACATACGGCACCAGTGTCGCAACCAGCAACCCAGCGGCCCGCAGAACTCACACTCGCCCTCGACGGCGTGCAAGACCCCGGCAACCTGGGCACCATCATCCGACTGGCCGACTGGTTCGACATCGGCACCATCATCTGCTCGCACGACACGGCCGACGCTTGGAGCCCCAAGGTGGTACAGGCCACCATGGGCAGCATAGCCCGCGTCAACATCGTGTACACCGACCTAAAAGACTACCTGAGCCATGCCGACATTCCCATCTGCGGCACAGTGCTCGACGGCGAAAACATCTTCAAAACCACCCTGCCCCAAAAGGCCGTCGTCGTCATGGGCAACGAGGGCAACGGCATCAGCGCCGACATCAGGCAGCTGCTCACACACCGCTTGTTGATTCCGCCACTACACAAAGGGCCCGAAAGTCTCAACGTGGCCATCGCCACCGCCATAACCTGTACGGAGTTCCTGCGCAGCAATGCCATGTAGTGCATTGTCACAATGTCACACCGTAAGCTATTGATACACAACGCCTGTGACGTTGTGGCATTTTTATCGACGAAAAAAATGTTCACAAATGCAACACTAATTGCTAAATAAACTAAACGAAGAGCAAAAAACCACAATTTTATTCATGCGTTAACATTGTTTTTCGTACCTTTGCAGCGTAAAAAACGAGAAAAATGACCATTTTACATAAGATAGCAAATTGGTACTTTAACAGGAACACTTTACCATTTTGGTGTATTCTGCTCATTGACAATGCGATAGTATTCATGTCGTATGTCATCATGTACCTCTTATTCACGCGCTCGACTTTCACACTAAACACGCTGAAGACACTGTCGCTCGCCATTCTGGTAAACCTGATATTCTACAACATAGCCTTCCGCCTGTTCCGCACCTACTCCGGCATACTGCGCTACTCGTCGTTTGTCGACCTTCAGCGCGTGGGCTACGCCACGGCCCTCGGCTCTACGATGGCCTTTGCCATGCACTTGCTGTTCGTGGACTCCGTGCCCATGTTCAACCTTATCAACGGCGCACAGATAGTCACCGTCTTTGCCGTCTCTACGCTGCTGATGTGGGTGCTGCGCATCATTGTGAAGCAGTTCTACGACGTCACCTTTGCCAGCAAGTGCGCCAAGCGCTGTTTCATCTTCGGTGTGAAGAATGACGGCATAGCTATTGCCAAGCACATACGCAACGAGAAGCCCATGCGATTCCTGCTGAAGGGATTTGCCACCGTAGAGAAAGAGATGGAGGGGCACCTGCTCATGGGCAACAGGGTCTACTTGGTCGACGACAAGCTGGTCGGCCTTATGAAGGAGAACAAGATTGAGGTGCTCATCGTGTCGCCCTACCGGCTGCGCGACTTCCGCCAGAACCAGGAGTTTCAGGATAAGCTCATCAACGCCGGCATCAAGATATACATCACCCAGCACGAGAAAGAACTGGGCAAGAGCGAGGAGTACATCAGGCAGAACACCCAGCTGAAGGAGATCAGCATCGAGGACCTTCTGCCGCGCGACGAGATACAGGTCGACATGGAGTCGGTTGGCAGCCAGCTGAGCAACCAGTGCATCATGATTACCGGTTCGGCAGGCAGCATAGGCAGCGAGATGGTGCGACAGATAGCCATCTACAACCCGAAGGAACTGGTACTCATAGACCAGGCCGAGACGCCGCAGCACGACATACGCCTGATGATGCAGAAGAACTGGCCAGACATCAAGACGCACACCATCGTGGCCAGCATCTGCGAAGAGGACTACATGAACAGCATCTTCCGCAAGTACCGCCCGGCCTACGTTTTCCACGCTGCCGCCTACAAGCATGTGCCCATGATGGAGGACAACCCCTCGGAGAGCGTGCGCAACAATATAAAAGGTACGCGCGTGATAGCCGACCTGGCCGTGAAGTACAAGGCCCGTAAGTTTGTCATGATTTCAACCGACAAGGCTGTGAACCCCACCAACGTCATGGGTTGCTCGAAGCGAATCTGCGAAATTTACGTGCAGAGCCTCGACAAGGCTATCAAGGACGGCAAGGTGGAGGGCTGCACGCAGTTCGTCACCACCCGCTTCGGCAACGTACTCGGCAGTAATGGCTCGGTCATTCCCCTCTTCAAGCAGCAAATAAAGGAAGGTGGCCCCATCACCGTCACCGACCCGAACATCATTCGCTTCTTCATGCTCATACCCGAGGCATGCAAGCTGGTGCTCGAAGCCGGCACAAAGGGCAACGGAGGCGAGATATTCGTCTTCGACATGGGGCAGCCGGTGAAGATTGCCGACCTGGCCAAGCGCATGATTCTGCTCAGCGGAGCCAAGGGCGTGGAGATAAAGTTTACCGGACTGCGCCCGGGCGAGAAGCTCTACGAAGAGGTGCTGAACGAGAAAGAGAGCACTAAGCCCTCGTTCCACGAGAAGATTCGCATTGCACAGGTGCGCGAATACGACTATCATGAGGTGTGCCACGACATTGACGAGCTGTGCGAGATAAGCAAGCACTTCAACGACATGGACACCGTGGCCAAGATGAAGGCCATTGTGCCTGAGTACAAGAGTAACAACTCTGTATACAGCAAACTCGACTGAATTATTTCCTCCGACAGGGGCCTGCACGATTTCGTGTAGGTCTACCTTGCTTTGGGTATAAGCAGCAGCCTTAGTACTTCCGGAAGTGGAAGCGCAGGCGTCGGTTCTCGAGCGTCATTCTCTCATCGTCTAAACGCAGCACTTTCAGTGTGTCCTTTAGTCCGCAGATGCCGTAGAAGGCTACGGTATTCACGTCAGTGATAATGCTGTCAGAGATGACACGGCTGTCGTAGACGGGATTCCAGAGGCGCAGGCTACCGTCCTTCAGCTCAAAGCGGAAGAACACATGATGACTGGGAATGTCGCCCTTCAGGTCCTGCAGCTCTAACAAGTCGGCCTGTACAGACCAGAATATCTTGCTGGGCCGCAAGTCGCCCGAAGCGCCCTTCGCCAGAGTGTCGGCCTGTACCAGCTGCCAGAAGCCGTCCAATGCTCCGTTGCCAGATGTATGGAAATCGTTGCAGCCCGTCGTCAGGACTGCCGCCGCTACAGCAGCAGCGAGCATCATTTTCTTTATCATCATTTCTGCTTATTATTTTTCCGTATGACACCATGGCGCGCAATGGTGAACTGCGCCCCAATGTTGTCGCCTAACAGCTGACCGCGGTCCATGCCTACAGCACACTTCACGCTCCAGTTCCTGAGCATGGTGCGCTGGCCGAAGCGATAAGCCACCTCGGCCAGCAGGCTGGTGTTGTGCTGAGGGTCGAGGAACGGTTGGGAATAGGTGCCCAGCCCGCGCTGCCACGTCAGCAGCAGTCTGTAGTGCAGCCCCGGCAGGGGGTCGCCAGCGGCACCCACATGCCAGGCCGTGAACCTGTTGTTAGATATATAGATATTCTTGCTGCCATAGAGCGGCGAGCGGTAGAGCGGATTTCCCATCACCTGCCCCCAGTGCTGCCATCCGGTAAAGATGTTGTGGTTGTAATAGTCATCCTTGCCCCCCAGATGGTCGGACATGACCCGTGTGTGGTCATGATAGACGGGGCCGCTCTGGTAGGCGGTGTGCATGTACTCGGCCACTATCGTGTTCAGCCAGGGGCAGCGCTTCAGCTTCAGCTCAAGCCCCAGCTGCATGTCGCTGATGTTGTACACCATCCAGCGGAAGTGTTTCCAGCGATCCCAGTCTGCGCCCGAGCCATAGCCGTCGTAGTCGATCATGAACAGCTGCGACTGGTCCTCGAAGTAATGGTCCATGTAGGCTGCGAGCGCCCACGACGGCGCGTCGTAGTTCAGGCGCAGCAGCAGGCTGCCCAGGTGGTTACCCTCCTTGTTGTGGTAGTCGTCATCGGTGGCATCAGAGCCGGAGGGGATAAGGGCGTTGAGGAACGACGAGAGGCCCGACTTGTTCACCATCTTCTGCACACTGTCGGCCTGCGGGAAGATGGCCCTGCCGCCAAACTGGCACCCCATCTCTACGCCCAGCTCGGCCGACAACGGCTTCTCGGGCTTACCAATGCGCAGGTAGGCGGCCTTCGTGTGCAGCATGGTGTGCTCCGTAAAGCGTGTCTGCCGCTTGGTGAAGTCCTTCTGCCAGTTGTCATCGGTCGTCCAGCCATAGCTGATGTGCCCCTTCAGCGCCAGCCAGCCGTTCAGGCCAGGAATGTTCCAGTACCGTGGCAGCGAAAGGTTGACTGACGGCACCGGACGTGCGTTGATGCCCAGTGTCTGAGCTCCGCTGCTCAGCTCCTGGTCTCTCAGCTCCATGGGCCGTTCCTTGGCACCAATGGTCAGCAGGCCGTGCTTCCACCCCAGCTCTCCATAGGCTTGCTGCACCACGAAGGTGCTGGTGAATCCGGCGGCCATGGCCACGTCGAGGCAATAGCCCACTCGGCAGCCACGCGTGCTGTCAGCATCATAACCGTGGGAAAGAGCAACCCTGACATAGCCGTTGATAGGGTCAAGCGAACTAAGGCCATACTTGTTGGCGTTCAGCCAAAGAGGCGTAAAGTCACCATCCGAAGCCGTTACCTGAGCCTCGGTGACTACATCCACCTGAGCATGCCCCTGCAGGGGCACTGACAGTGCGAATAGTAAGTAGAGAATGCCTCTTTTAGCCATTATTCTTTAAAATAACGTGCAAAGATACAAATTATTTTTCTACTATAGGGTTTTTCCTCCCTCAAATTAGGGAAAATCCTTTGCAAGGACCAAAAAAAAGCATTTACTTTGCAGCAGAAAACGACAAAAGCATGTTAAACCACTAAAAAATCATACGATTATGAAGAAGATGATACTTACCCTGTTTGCCCTGCTGACGATAGCAGCAAGTGCAAGCGCCATGTCCTACGAGCAGGCACGCAACGAGGCCCTCTTCCTCACCGACAAGATGGCTTACGAGCTGAACCTGACCGACGCACAGTACGAGGCAGCCTACGAGATTAACCTCGACTACCTGATGGGTGTGACCAGCCAGTACGACGTGCTCGGCCCCTACTGGGAGCGCCGCAACCTGGACCTGAGCTACATCCTGTTCCAGTGGCAGTGGGACATGTTCCGTGCAGCCACCTACTTCTACCGCCCGCTGGTGTTCAGCGCAGGCTACTGGCACTTCAGCATCTACGCCCGCTACCCGCACCGCGACTACTTCTACTTCGGACGGCCGCACTTCTTCGCCAGCTACCGTGGCGGACACAGCTGGCGCATGAACGGAGGGCGCAGCTTCTACGAGGGCCGTCGCGACTTCTACCGCCCCGCACATGTGCACCGTGACCAGCACTTCGGCATGCGCAACGGATGGGACCGTGGCGACTACCGCGGCCAGCAGGGCAACGGCCACCACAGCTCAACCCACGTCACCGGCGGCAGAGGAGATGGTGACGGCATGCAGCAGGGCGGCTACCACCTGGACGGCCAGCGTGGCGGCGAAGGCACAGGGCAGCGCCGCGGAGGATTCGGCAGCAGCCGCACAGGCGGACAGCAGCCTCAGGGCTCGGACTTCGGCAGCGGGCACACCGACAGGCAGCAGCCACAGGGCTCGGGCTTCGGCAGCGGCACCCCCTCCTCGCGCCCGGAGTCACGCTCCACGCTGACCAGCCCCACCCGCACTGAGCGCAGCACACAGTTTGGAGGCGCACGCACAGGATCGGGCAGCTCTGAGAGGAGGACTCTGCAGCAGGGCACCGACCGCAGCATCGGCACACCGTCGCGCAGCACCGTCGCTCCCACACGCACCGTAACACCGTCGCGTAGCGCCACCATGAGCGGCAGCCGTGTCACCACACCCACCCGCAGCGCCACCATGGGCGGCAGCCGTACCGCCACACCCTCGCGCAGCAGCGTCAGCTCGGGGGGCAGCAGCGGCAGCAGCCACGGAGGTGGACACAGCAGCGGAGGCAGCAGCCGAGGAGGCTTCGGAGGCTCACGCAGATAACAGCACCATCATAAAGCCTGACCCACAAACGGAGCCTCCGCTTGCAAAAACGGAGGCTCCGTTTTACAAAATGGCGGCTCCATTTTAAGAAAAGTCAACGCGATTTGCAAAAATCTCGTTGACTTTTTTTGCCGTCTCAGCTATTTTCAGTATCTTTGCACCAAATATGTAAAACAATAACTTAAAACATTTCTATGAACAAAAAGCTGATACTGGCGGTGACGGCCCTTTGTGCCGCTCCTACGCTGATGGCACAAGAGGTGGACAGCCTGGCCGTTGACGTGCAGACGGAACAAGCCTTCACCTTTACAGAAGCGCAGCTGGGCGAGGATGACGATGTCACACAGAACGTCACCATCATCTCTTCCAACCGCAATGTTTACGCCAGCGAAGTGGGCTACCGCTTCTCGCCGGCGCGTTTCAAGTACCGTGCCTTCGGGTCGAAGTACAACGACATCCACATCAACGGCAACCCCGTGAACGATGCTGAGCGCGGCGAGTTCCGCTACAGCTTCGTGGGCGGCCTGAACAACCAGACGCGCTCGCAGGAGGCTGCCCTGCCCTTCGAGGACAACACCTTCGCCATGAGCGGCATGGGCGGCGCCAACAACTACAACTTCCGCCCGTCGAGCTTCGCCACCGGACAGCGTGCCAGCATAGCCGGTGCCAACCGTAACTACAACACCCGACTGATGTACACCTACAACACGGGCATGCAGGAGAACGGATGGGCCTTCACCGGAAGCCTCACCTACCGCTGGGGACAGGGCATCGGCTTCGTCGACGGAACGAGCTACAACTCGCTCAGCTACTTCGTCGGGGCCGAGAAGCTCATCAACGACCAGCACTCGCTATCACTTGTCACATGGGGTAACCCCACCGAGCGCGGCACGCAGGCAGCGTCGACCGACGAGATGTACTGGATAGCCAATGACCGGCTGTACAACAGCGTCTGGGGCTATCAAGACGGCAAGAAGCGCAACTCGCGCATCGTCAAGGACTTCGCACCCGCAGCACTGCTCACCTGGGACTGGACCATCGATCAGGAGACGAAGCTCGTCACCTCGCTGCTCGGCAAATACTCCATGTACAGCAGCAGCCGACTGAACTACAACAACTCTACGAACCCCGCACCCGACTACTACAGCGGCATGCCCAGCTACTACTTCGACGTCTACGCCCCCTTCGACGGCGACCGCACCGACATGGCCATGCAGAACTGGCAGGCTGCCTACGACTACCTGTCGGCAGCCAAGGAGAACCGTCAGGTGCAGTGGGACCGCATGTACTATGCCAACCGCATGGCATCGCTGCAGGGCTCTGACGCCATGTACTACCTGCAGCGCTACCACGACGACCAGCTGTCGCTATCGCTATCCAGCTACATCGACAAGCAGCTGACGAAGACCTCGCAGCTGCACGGTGGACTGCAGCTCTCCACAAACAAGGGCATGCACTACCAGACCATGGACGACCTATTGGGCGCCACCAGCTTCCGCAACATCAACACCTACGTCATCAAGAACTACGGCGAGGACGGACAGGAGGCACGCTACGACCTGAACACCCCCGCCGACAAGCAGATCAAGGAGGGCGACCGCTTCGGCTACGACTACAACATCTTCGTGAACAAGGCTCAGCTCTGGGCCGGATATAGCGCCGACCTGCGCCGCGCCCACGTCTTCGTCAACGGGCGCATAGCCGGCACCACCATGCAGCGCGAGGGCAAGATGCGCAACGGACTGGCACCCACCAACTCCTACGGCAAAAGCGGCACCGCCAAGTTCCTCGACGGAGGACTGAAGGCCGGCCTGCACTTCAACCTGGGACAGGGCCACGCCTTCATGCTCGGCGCAGGCTATGAGCTGAAGACACCCGCCGCACGCACCGCCTTCCAGGCCGCACAGGTGAACAACGACTTCGTACGCGACCTGAAGAACGAGAAGGTGCTCTCCACCGAACTGGGCTACCAGCTGAAGACCTCGCGCGTGAAGCTGAACATCAACGGCTACTACAGCCATCTGGCCGACGTCACCGAGCAGTCGATGTACTACATGGACGACCGCCGGAGCTTCACCTACGTCAGTCTCTCGGGAATCGAGAAGGAATACTACGGTGTGGAGCTGGGCGTGAACTATAAGGTGAACGACGTGCTGAACATCAAGGCACTGGGCACCATCAGCGAGGCCAAGTACGTGAACAACGCCGACGTGGCCTACATGCTCTCCGAGGACGGCCGCACCTACCGCGACCGCGTGCACAGCGAGGGCATGCGCGAGGGCTGCACCCCCCTCACGGCCTTCAGCCTCGACCTGGCCTACCACGCCAACGGGTGGTACATCGACCTCATCGGCAACTACTACGACCGTATATACCTATATTATACGCCCGTGACGCGCTACGAGGAACGCCTGAAGTGGAACAACGAGGGAACAGCCAAGGACTACAGCACCCTGCCCGACCAGGCCAAGGGCCACGGCGGATTCATGCTCGACGCCAGCAT
>DGHX01000157.1:0-828 GCA_002392835.1 Prevotella sp. UBA3837
GGGGTCGGGGGTGGGGTCTGTAACTCTTTTGCCGCAAGCCCCCCGGTAAAGGTGGGGGACAGGCAAGTCCCAAAGGGGCGGCAGAGCACAGCCGGGGGTGAAACCCCCGGTAAAATGGGGGACAAGCAAGCCCCGAAGGGGCGACGGAATACAGGCAGGGGTGAAACCCCTGCAACGGGTCTGTATCTCTTTCGCCGCGAAATATATATACTGACCCCACCCCCTACCCCTCCCCTACATGGGAGGGGAGCGGCTGCGCACAATTTAGCGAATAAATAGCAACTCCCTCATATCTGCTCTCACGCGCGCGACGAGAAATACCCAGCACGATGTCGGCCGCGTCCTGTACGCGCCGCACATTGTTCTCACGCGCGCGCGAGGATAAATACCTCGGTAGCGTCGTAAGACGAAACGATACCCAGGCATTGTTCTCACGCGCGCGCGAGGATAAATACGCAGCACTCCCTACACCTGAAAAATTCTTTACGCTACACTTCCTACACCTAAGCTCATTATCAGAGAGTTATGATGAAATTGAGAAATTGCGCATCGCTCAGAAAAAATGCGGGCCGCAAAAAAACGTCCCAGGGCCTGGGACATTTCTGTGCGGCCCGCTTTTTTTCAAAAGTGAGCCGCTTTTTTCAAAAAGTGAGCCGCTTTTTCAGCAAAACAACTTGTTTTGCCATTTTAACTCATCACTCATCACTCATCACTTCTTCCGGTGTAGCGAGTGTAGCGTCTTTGTCCTCGCGCGCGCGTAAGGACACATCATATTACATATTCAACTTTCGCATGTGGGTTGTTCTTGTACCCATTTCTGATATTACT
>DGHX01000157.1:1018-13297 GCA_002392835.1 Prevotella sp. UBA3837
GGTCGGGGGTGGGGTCAGTATCTTCATATCTGCCATTTTTGTGGTACATCATATTGAACGCCCCCCTTTTGGTAAAAAGACGAATATTTATTTCTGTTTCTCCCGTTTATTTCGTAACTTTGCGCACAAAATCGCGAACTATGACTGAGAAAGAGAAGATGCTGGCGGGCGAGGTATACAGTGCCGTCGACCCGCAGCTGCTCAGCGAGCTGGAGCTGACGCGTGAGCGCATATACGACTATAACACGCTGCGGCCCTCTGAGACCGCCAAGATGAAGCAACTGCTGAAGGAGCTGCTGGGCCACGTGGGCGACGACGACATCATCATCAACCAGCCGTTCCGCTGCGACTACGGCTGCCAGATCAGCGTTGGCAAGCGGTTCTTCGCCAACTTCAACTTCACCGTGCTCGACGAGGCCCGCATCACCATCGGCGACGACTGCTTCATAGGCCCCAACGTCAGCATCTACACCGCCTGCCACAGCACCGACCCCGCTGAGCGCAACAGCCGGCGCGAGTGGGCACGTCCCGTGTCCATCGGCAACAACGTGTGGATTGGGGGCAGCGTCACCATCCTGCCCGGCGTCACCATCGGCGACAATGTCACCATCGGCGCCGGCTCCGTAGTGGTGAACGACATTCCCTCAGACAGCATTGCCGTGGGCAACCCATGCAGAGTCATCAAAAAACTGTGAACACATGAACAGCATTGCCATATATACCCTTACCTCAGAGTTGCACAATGAGGAGGCGGTGACGGCCCAGACCCGCAAGTTCCTGGGCAGCATCCACACGGAGTACGACTTCCGCGGCAGCGACTATGCCGACTACGGCTCGCACGCCCTCGACCTCATCTTCGTCCGCACGGGTGGCACCGAAGGCATCTTCCAGCGCTTGCTGCCCCGCTTGCTGGCGCAGAGCCAAAAGCCCTTCTACCTGCTTACATCGGGCCAGAGCAACTCGCTCGCCGCATCGATGGAGATACTCAGTTTCCTGCAGCAGCACGGCTTGCATGGCGAAATCATCCACGGCAATGAAACATATATCGAAAAGAGAATCAGTCTGTTACGGAAGGTTTCCGAAGCAAGGCTTCAGCTGCAGGGCTGTCGCCTCGGCATCATCGGCCAGCCCTCTGACTGGCTCATTGCCAGTCATGCCGACAAGGAGAAGGTGCGCCAGCGGCTGGGCATAGAGCTGGTCGACATTCCCATGCAGGAGCTGCTGGACTCGATACAAGCTGTTGCCGCCGAGGAGCCCTCAGCCGCCTGCTCCACAGCCCACGGTGCACAGTGGACGTGGGAGGGGAAGGCATCGGCCAGCGTCAGCCAGGCCCTGCCCGTAGCCAACCGCATCTACGAGGCACTGAAGGCGCTGGTGGAGCGCCACCGCCTGCAGGGCTTCACCCTCCGCTGTTTCGACCTGCTCAGCGCCGTGCACAACACCGGCTGCCTGGCGCTGGCACGCCTGAACGGCGAGGGCATAGTAGCCGGCTGCGAGGGCGACGTCCCCGCCCTGCTGTCCATGACCATCGTCCATGCCCTCACAGGCATGAGCGGCTTTCAGGCCAACCCGTCGGCAATCGACCCCACAACGGGCACCGTGGTCTTTGCCCACTGCACCATTCCGCTCAACATGGTGGAGCGCTACGAGCTGGACACACACTTCGAGTCGGGCATCGGCGTGGGCATCCGTGGCTACATGGCGTGCGGCCCCGTGACCATTTTCAAGGTGGCGGGCGACCTGCAGCGCTGCTTCATCGAGGAGGGCACGCTGGTAAGCAACCTGTCGAAGCCCGACCTCTGCCGCACGCAGCAGGCTATACTGCTGGCCGACGCCTCGCAGTCGGACTATTTCCTCACCCGTCCCATAGGCAACCACCACATTATCGTGCCCGGCCACCACAAGCTGCTGCTGCAGGAAATGACAAGCAGCCTGTAGTCCTTTTCGCCCTCGCTCGGCCTCATGCAGACAGGGCATAACGCTCGTTTAACATTATTTAAGGGCCGGCATGTGCGGTATATCCGGTTTTTTTAGTACCTTTGCACCCGCAAACCTGAAAAGAGCAAGCTAACTGGTCGGTTCATCTAACGGTTAGGATACAAGATTCTCAATCTTGGCATAAGGGTTCGATTCCCTTACCGACTACAAACAGGGGAGGTACGCCACGCGTCACCTCCCCTGTTCTTTTTCTTTGTATTTCCGTGTTTTCCCTGTCCTTCTGCCGGCGGCGCGGCGGCCTCAGCTGCGCTTGTAGGCCAGTGCCGCGCCGATGGCTGTGCAATACTCCGAGTATTTAGGAATGTGGAAGCGCACGTTGTAGAGCTTCTCCAGCGCAGGGAAGATGTCCTTACACTGCGGCAGGAGCGACAGGTTGCCTATGAGCACCATGTCGCGGCAGCCGGTGCCCTGGGCAGCCAGCACGGCAGCGGAGCCGATGCTCTGGAGCACCATGCTGATGATGCCGCAGGCGATGTCCTCCTTAGGGGCGTCGTTCTGCGCACGGGCGAAGATGCTGGCCGTGGCCTCCATGGGCAGACCGGGCAGGGGCTGGGCCGAGATGTCGCCGATGAGCAGGTTGACATGGCTGATGTCGCCCTGCATGGCCAGCGCCGACACCTGTTTTATGTCGCTGGTGTTCAACATGATGCGCGACAAGCCTTGAAGGGTTCCTCCACCGATGCCGATGCCGCCGATGTGGCGGATATTGTCACCATTGCACATGACGAAGCTGGTGCCCGTGCCCATGGAGACGACGATGGCATGGTCGAGGTGGCTCTCATAGCGCGCCCCCAGGGCGTCGGCCACGAACTCGTCGCAGCGGCTGGTGCTCACGCCGTAGACGTCGTTCTTCACGTAGGCAGCGCCCACGCCGGTGAGCATGACGTGCTCCACCTGCTGCAGCTCGATGTTGTTGTCGTGAAGGTACTTGCCGAAGGCCCCGTAGAGCGAGGTGATGGGGTCGGCAGCGGTGATGCGGATGGGGGCCGAAGGCTTGCCTGCCAGCAGACCCACAATCTTGGTCGTAGAGATGCCTACGTCGATTCCGATAATCATTCCCATGGTCGTCAAGATGCTTTGTGTGATGATTGCGGGCGCAAAGGTATACATAATATTTTAAACGGCAAAATTTTCGCGTTTCATTTTTTTGTTGTACCTTTGCAGCGTTTTTTATACACTAAAGCTTACGCATCACCAAAAAACTAACAAAACATACTTAAAGCAAATGAAGAAAATTGTTCTTACACTGGTGGCAGCAGCCTGCTGTCTGAGCAGCAGCGCACAGCGCCACACCGACGTGCTGGACCGCGGACTGGTGGCCGTGCCCTCGGGGCAGGGCAACTTCGTGAGCTGGCGCATCTTCGGCGAGGAATACTACGACACGGAGTACAACCTCTACCGCAACGGCGTGAAGCTGAACCAGACACCGCTGAAGGTGTCGAACTACACCGACACGGGGGGCAGCAGCTCCTCGAAATACCAGGTGGCAGCCGTGGTGCGCGGCGTGGAGCAGGAGAAGAGCGGCGAGGTGACGCGCTGGACGCAGAACGACGGTTCGAACTACTACCTGCCCGTGAACATGCAGCCCGTGACGAACCGCAGCGGAGCCATCGTCACCGGCAACTACATCATCAACGACGTGTCGCTGGGCGACGTCACCGGCGACGGCATCAGCGAGTTCTTCGTCAAGCGCAACTACACCGCAGGCGTGAACGCCAGCGGAAACACCACCAACTTCCACCACTATGAGTGCTACAACATCAAGGGCGAGCGGCTGTGGTGGATAGACCTGGGCCCGAACATGATGGCCGGTCCCGACGAGCAGTGGGACCTGGTGGCCTTCGACTGGGACGAGGACGGCAAGGCCGAGTGCGTGATGCGCGGCGCCGACAACATGATCATCCACACGGCCACGGGCAAGACCATCAACATTGGCAAGATGAACTACTACGCCCCGCGCGACGAGTACACCCACCAGGGTAACGAGTACCTGCTCTACCTGAACGGCGAGACCGGCGAGCCCTACGCCTGGGACGGCAAGGACAACTGGACGCCGCAGGCCTACCCCCTGCCACGCTTCGAGAGCGGCGAGAGCGACTATGCCACCGCCTGGGGAGCGGCTGACACCGGACACCGCTCGTGCAAGCACTACTTCGGAGCACCCTGCCTGGACGGACGCCACCACAGCATCTTCCTGGGACGCGGATGCTACACACGCCACAAGATGTGCGCCCTGGACGTGAACCCCACGACCCACGAGCTGACGCAGCGCTGGCGCTGGGACAACAACGGCGGATGGAGCGACCCCTGGTTCGGCAACGGATTCCATAACTTCGCCATTGCCGACACCGACTGGGACGGACGCGACGAGATAGTCTTCGGCTCGATGATCATCGACGACAACGGCAAGGGCCTCTGCACCACCGGACTGGGCCACGGCGACGCACAGCACTGCAGCGACCTGGACCCCTACCGACACGGACAGGAGCAGTTCACCTGCAACGAGGACGAGCCGGCCTGCACCTTCTACAACGCCACGACGGGACAGATATACTACCGCTGGCAGTCGAACAGCGATGACGGACGCGCACTGTGCGCCAACTTCTCGAATGAATACCCCGGCTCCATGGGCCGCAGCACCCAGACGGGCATGGTGAGCTGCACCGCCGACAAGGTGGTGGGCGAGCTGGGCGACTACATAGCCTGGAACGACCTGAACTTCCGCATCTACTGGGACGGCGACCTGCTCGACGAGGTGCTCAACTCGCCGGGAACGGAGCGCGAGGCCGTCGTCATCAAGCCCGGCAGCGGACGCATATTCCAGACCACAGGCTGCAAGATGAACAACGACTCGAAGAACAACCCCTCGGCACAGGGCGACATCATGGGCGACTGGCGCGAGGAGATAGTGGTGCGCTCGAGCGACAACTCGCAGCTGCGCATATACACCACGACGGCAGCCACGAAGCACCGCATCTACACGCTGTGGCACGACCATCAGTACCGCAACGCCATGGTGTGGCAGTGCGTAGGCTACAACCAGCCCCCCCACCCCAGCTTCTTCCTGGGCGAGCTGGAGGGCATCACCATGACACCGCCCCCACTGACCATGACGGGGCGCCGGGAGGTAGCCAACGGCGGCACCATAGGCAGCAGCATGAACAATGAGCACGTCATCGTGTGCGAACCCAACGACACCAAGATTACCGTAGAGGAAGGCACCAGCCCCTGGGTGGCCACCTTCAACGTTCCCTCATGGGTGCAGGGCACCAACAGCTCGCAGCTGAACGGCAAGGCCGCCATCAACCGCCAGTACTACACCTGCACCGTGGAGGGCGGAGCCTTCAGCGGCAGCATGCACCTGGCCAAGCAGGGCGACGGCACGCTGGTACTGCCCGCCGTGGAGCAGCACTACACCGGCGAGACCAACGTCTGGGCCGGCACGCTCAGCTTCGACGGCAAGCTGCTGCAATCACCGCTCTGGCTGAACCGCTTCGCACAGCTCAGCAGCAACGGAGGCCAGTTCCAGAGCATCAGCATGAGCTACGACTCGAAGCTGCTGCCCGGCGGCGACCAGCGCGGCACCATAACCGCCGACTCACTGGCACTGGGCTTCGGCGCTCGCGTCGTCTTCGACCTCTACAACGACGGTCTGCAGGCCGACCAGCTGAACCTGCGCGCCATGAGCATTGAGACCAAGAGCTGGCAGTACGGCCCGGAATACCTGCAGCCCGTGTTTGAGTTCCGCAGCCACGGAGCCGAGGGCGAGGAAACGGCCACCGGCCGCTACCTCATAGGCACCGTGAGCAACATCGACGGCGACATCGACGACATCATCACCACCGGTCTGGGCAACAAGCTGAAGACGACCCTCAAAGCCGAGGACGGAAAGCTCTACCTCGACGTGGAGAGCACTCGCCAGCCCGCCAGCATACTGTGGACGGGAGCAGCATCGGGCTTCTGGAACCTGGCCGACGACGCGAACTTCACCATCGACGGACAGAGCGACTTCTTCGTCAGCGGCGACAACGTCGTGTTCGACGACTCAGCCGAGAAGACCACCGTCAGCCTGAAGGGCGACCTGGAGCCCGACACCGCCATGGTGAACAGCAGCAAGGGCTACACCTTCACCGGCAACGGACACCTGGTGGGCAACGCCGTGCTGGTGAAGCAGGGAACGGGCATGCTGACCATTCGTACCGACAACAGCTACACCGGCGGCAACCGCCTGTCGGGCGGAACGGTCGTCGTCAACCAGCTGGCCAACCAGTATCAGGCCAAGGGCAACCTGGGCGGCGTCATCACCAATGCTGCCAACTTCATCATGGAGAACGGCGCCGAGCTGCGCAACACGGCCAACGTGAACAACGGGTCGGCCATACGCTTTGAAGGCGAGGAGGGCGGCATCATCAACACCATGGCAGCCTTCGTCGTCAGCCGCTCCATGTCGGGCACACAGATGACAAAGAAGGGAGCCGGCACCATGCAGCTCACCGTTTCGAACTCACAGCTCAGCCGCATGGTCATCGCCGGCGGAACAGTGCAGTGCGTGGGCGATGTGTCAACCCCGGCCAAGACAGTGGAATTCCAGGGCGGCACGCTGAACACATCGCGAGGCACCAGCCACGCCATTGATGTGGCCAAGAACAAGACGGGCACGCTGAACACCGTGAACGACGCCACCTACAGCAACACCATCAGCGGCGAGGGCACACTCACCATATCGTGCCCCGTGCGCAGCGGCGGCAGCGGCAGCAGCAAGTGGTACGCCACACGCACCAGGCTGCAGCTGAAGTTTGCTGGCTTCAAGGGCACGCTCAAGCCCACCAGCAACGGCGACCCCAGCGGACGCTTTACCCTCGACACCAGCACCGGCATGCCCGACGGTATCATGAACATTGCAGCAGGAGTGCTGGTGCAGAACACCGGCAAGACCTTCCGCATAGGACGTCTGCAAGGCTCGGGCAGCCTGGGCGGCAACAGCGACTTCGGCAGCGGTACCTCGGGCACCAACACCTGGCAGATAGGCAACGACGACAACTGGAGCTTCAGCGGAAAGGTGACCGCCAACGCCATACTGACCAAGGTGGGCAGCGGCAAGGTAACCTGGAACGGTGCCAATGACAACACCGGCGCCACGAACGTCAACGAGGGCGAGCTGCAGCTGTCGAGCAGCTCCATGCTCGGCACCGGAGCGCTGACCGTGGGCACGGAGGGCACCCTCTCGGGCACTAACAAGCAGAGCACGCCGCTGAACAACTCGTCGGTGACCATTCGCGGCACGTTGCGCCCCGGCACCACCGCCACATCGACTACCGGAACGCTGTACTTCAACAACAAGAACCTCACCCTGGGCACCACCGGCACCCTGGCCATCAACGCATCGCGCTGCGCCACCGACAACGCCACAGGATGCACCACCATCAGCGGCGTGAAGACCCTGACGCTGAACGGAACCATACGCGTCACGACATCGGCAACACACCAGCTGCAGGTGGGCGACAGCATACGCATCTTCACAGCCACCACCGTCAGCGGTACACCGCAGTTCGAGATGGTGGGCGACGTGGAGTGGGACACCAGCCGCATCAGCGAGGGCATGCTCTTCGTGAAGGCCGTCGGCGCCGGAATTGCTGACATCGTGAGCCCCCTCAAGCCCCGCAACATCTACGACATGAACGGACGCCTGGTGCGCCCGGCAGCCGTCAGCACCGAGGGACTGCCCGCAGGCATCTACATCTGCGAGGGCCGCAAGTTCGTGGTGAGGTAACAGTGCAACAATAAGTGCCAAGACTTAGCTATCAACAACCAATGAAAAGCAGAACAATCATACTATCAATAGCCATGACGGCTGCCCTGGGCGCAACAGCCCAGCGGCAGCCGTCGCAGCTGCCCTACCAGGATGCCAACCTGAGCGTGGAGCAGCGCGTAGACGACCTGCTGGGCCGTCTCACACTCGAGGAGAAGGTGAGCCTGATGATGAACTCCTCGCCAGCCATCAAGCGGCTCGGCATACCACAGACCGACTGGTGGAGCGAGGCACTGCACGGCGTGGGACGCAACGGGCTGAGCACCGTCTTCCCATCCTGCATAGGCATGGCCTGCTCATTCAACGAGGAGCTGGTGGAGCGCATCTTCACAGCCGTCAGCGACGAGGCACGCGCCAAGAACACACAGCAGCGACGGCAGGGAAAGGCCGTGAAGCGATACCAGGGACTGTCGTTCTGGACTCCCAACATCAACATCTTCCGTGACCCACGCTGGGGACGCGGACAGGAGACCTACGGCGAGGACCCCCTGCTGACGGCACAGATGGGACTGCGCGTGGTGAAGGGGCTGCAGGGCATCACCCGCCCCGACGCCAACCACAAGTACTTCAAGCTACTGGCCTGCGCCAAGCACTTCGCCGTGCACAGCGGACCGGAGAGCACGCGCCACACCATGAACATTGACCAGCTGGCACCACGCGACCTCTGGGAGACCTATCTGCCTGCCTTCAAGCGGCTGGTGCAGGAGGGCAACGTCCAGGAGGTGATGTGCGCCTACCAGCGCTTCGAGGGCGACCCCTGCTGCGGCTCGAACCGCCTGCTGCAGCAAATCCTGCGCGACGAGTGGGGCTTCGACGGACTGGTGGTGAGCGACTGCGGAGCCATCAACGACTTCTGGCAGGAGGGACGCCACGGCGTGTCGGCCGACGTAGAGGCCGCCTCGGCCAAGGGCGCGCTCAGCGGCACCGACGTGGAGTGCGGCGGCAACTACCGCAACCTGCCCGAGGCCATACGGCGAGGCGACATCAAGGAGGCCGACCTCGACGTGAACGTGCGACGCCTGCTGCGCGGACGATTCCTGCTGGGAGAGTTCGACGATGACAGCCAGGTGGCGTGGACAAGCATACCCGACAGCGTCATAGCATCGCAGACCCACAAGCAGCTGGCACGCCAGATGGGGCGCGAGCAGATGGTGCTGCTGCAGAACCGCGACAACCTGCTGCCGCTGAGCAAGGACGACGCCAGCCGCATCATGGTCATGGGCCCCAACGCCAACGACCCCACCATGCTCTGGGGCATCTACTTCGGGCAGCCCTCGCACACCGTCACGCCCCTCGAGGGCATACAGGCGAAGATAGGCCAGGTGGCCTACGCCCCCGCCTGCGGCATCACCACCATGACTGCCGAGCAGTACGAGGCCGCCGGACAGACCGAGGATGCCCACGGCAGCACCACCCTGCAGCTGCGCAAGACGGGCGAGAAGACATACACCACCGACGAGGTGCTCGGCCTGGCTCAGGACAAGGACATCATCATCTTCGTGGGAGGCATATCGCCGAACCTGGAGAAGGAACAGGCCCGCGTCAGCGTAGAGGGCTTCGACGGCGGCGACCGCACCACCATCGAGATGTCTCGCGTGCAGCGAGAGCTGCTCGGCGCCCTGCACCAGGCCGGCAAGAAAGTGGTGCTGGTGTGCTGCAGCGGTTCGGCCATCGCACTGGAGCCTGAGCAGCAGAGCTGCGATGCCATCATCGAGGCATGGTATGCCGGCGAGCAGGGAGGCCACGCACTGGCCGACGTGCTCTTCGGCGACTACAACCCCTCGGGGAAGCTGGCCGTCACCTTCTACAAGAACGACACGCAGCTGCCACCCTTCGACGACTACGCCATGACAACGGGCCAGGGACGCACCTACCGCTACTTCCGCGGAGAGCCCCTCTACCCCTTCGGCTACGGACTGAGCTACACCTCTTTTAATATAGGCAAGCCCAAGGCCGTGCAGAGCAGCGACGGCCAGACGGTGAGCGTGACCGTTGACGTGAAGAACACCGGACGCATGGCCGGCACCGAGGTGGTGCAGGTGTACATGCGCCGCACCGCCGACGCCGAGGGGCCGCTGAAGACCCTCTGCGGCTACCAGCGCGTCAGCCTGGAGCCGGGACAGGGCAGCCGCATCACCATCGACATGCCCCGCCAGCGCTTCGAGTGCTGGGACGCACAGACCAACACCATGCGCGTCATGCCCGGTGAATACGAGCTGTACGCCGGAGCGTCGAGCGCCATGAAAGACCTGAAGAAAATTAACTTTAAACTTTTCTAATATGCAACAAAACGACAAGGGTAGCCGCGGCTACCTCATTTCCATCGTCATGGTGGCCGTGCTGGGCGGTCTGCTCTTCGGCTACGACACAGCAGTCATCTCGGGAGCCGAGAAGGGACTGCAGGCCTTCTTCATGGGGGCCCAGGACTTCACCTACACCGACGGCTGGCACGGCTTCACGTCGGCATCGGCCCTCATCGGCTGCATCATCGGCTCGGCCCTGTCAGGCCTGCTGGCCACACAGCTGGGGCGCAAGAAGTCGCTCATCATCGCCGGACTGCTCTTCTTCGTGTCGGCACTGGGCAGCATGCGGCCTGAGTTCCTGTTCTTCAACTACGGTGAGCCCAGCTTCTCGCTGCTCATCATGTTCAACATCTACCGCGTCATCGGCGGCATCGGCGTCGGCCTGGCCTCCGCCATCTGCCCCATGTACATAGGCGAGGTGGCTCCCAGCAACATCCGCGGCATGCTGGTGTCGTGGAACCAGTTTGCCATCATCTTCGGACAGCTCGTCGTCTACTTCGTCAACTTCATGATCCTGGGCGAGCACACCAACCCCGTCATCGAGAGCATCGGACAGGGAGTGAACGCCATTGCCCCCGGCAGCGACCCCTGGACCATCGCCACCGGCTGGCGCTATATGTTCGGCTCTGAGGCCGTGCCCGCAGGACTCTTCGCCCTGCTCATCTGCTTCGTGCCCGAGACGCCGCGCTACCTCGTGTCCATTGGTCAGGACCAGAAGGCCCTGGGCATCCTCTCGCGCATCAATGGCCAGCAGAAGGCCCAGCAGATTCTCTCTGAAATCAAGAACACGATGACGGTGAAGACCGAGCGGCTGCTCAGCTACGGCTTCATGTGCATCTTCATAGGCATCATGCTCAGCGTGTTCCAGCAGGCCGTGGGCATCAACGCCGTCCTCTACTACGCCCCGCGCATCTTCGGCGACATGGGCATGACCAACCCGATGGTGATCACCGTCGTCATGGGCATCATCAACATCCTGTTCACCCTGGTGGCCATCTTCACCGTCGAGAAGCTGGGCCGCAAGCCGCTCCTCATCTGCGGCTCGCTGGGCATGGCCATCGGAGCACTGGGCGTGGCCGTCACCTTCGGCAACGAGAGCCTGGCCACCGTCACGGCCATCAGCATCATGGTCTACTCCGCATCCTTCATGTTCTCCTGGGGCCCCATCTGCTGGGTGCTCATCGCCGAGATCTTCCCCAACACCATCCGCGGTGCAGCAGTGGCCATCGCCGTGGCCTTCCAGTGGATCTTCAACTTCATCGTCAGCAGCACCTTCGTGCCCATGTTCAACATGCACCTCACCGAGGGCGACCACTTCGGCCACTGGTTCACCTACGGCCTCTACGGCATCATCTGCGTCGTGGCTGCCGTCTTCGTGTGGAAGCTGGTGCCCGAGACGAAGGGCAAGACGCTGGAGGACATGACCAACCTGTGGAAGAACCGCAGGAAGTGATGAGTGATAACTGAAAAGTAATGACTGAAAAGAAGACTGTGGCCGTGCTGGGCATGATGTGTGCCGCCTGCGCAGCCAATGTAGAACGCAAGCTCAACGCCCTCGACGGCGTTGAGTTTGCGCATGTAAGCCTACCCACGCGCACCGTGACAGTGGGCTACGACGGTGCCCGCGTGGGCCTGGAACAGATGAAAGCCGCCCTCGACGGCATTGGCTACGACATGGTCATTGAGGAGGACCGCAACGTAGAGGCCATCGAACGTCAGGCCCTGTCGCTGCTGCGCCGCCGCGTAGCGTTGTCGTGGCTCTTCGCCCTGCTCGTCATGAGCATCAGCATGGGTTGGATCAGCATGCAGCGCGACGCCGCCAACCAGACGTGCCTCCTGCTGGCGCTGGCCAACCTGGTGTACTGCGGCCGGCAGTTCTTCACCACGGCCTGGAGGCAGCTCTGCCATGCATCGGCCAGCATGGACACGCTGGTGGCGCTCAGCACGGCCGTCTCCTTCCTCTTCAGCACTTACAACACCTTCTGGGGAGAGCAGACGTGGGGAGCACGCGGCATAGAGTGGCACACCTATTTCGATGCCTCGGTGATGATCATCACCTTCGTGCTCACCGGACGGCTCATGGAGGAGCATGCCAAGCAGGGCACGGCATCGAGCATTCGCGCCCTGATGGGCCTGCAGCCCAAGACCGCCCACCTGGTGAGTGGAGAG
>DGHX01000157.1:13358-35113 GCA_002392835.1 Prevotella sp. UBA3837
GGAAAGTGGAAAGTGGAGAGAGGACAGAGGTTACCGACATCCCCATAGCGGCGGTGCAGAAGGGCGACGTGCTCCTGGTGCGCACCGGCGAGCAGATTCCCGTCGACGGCAAGGTGGTAGGTGGGCAGGCTAGCCCGACCGTCGATGAGAGCATGATGACCGGCGAGGCAGTCCCTGTTGCCAAGGGCGAGGGCGACCAGCTGCTGGCGGGCACCATCGTCAGGCAGGGCATGCTGCACATGCGCGCCGAGGCCGTGGGACAGAAGACCGTCCTGTCGAACATGATCCGCATGGTGCAGGAGGCACAGGCATCGAAGGCCCCCGTGCAGCGCATCGTTGACCGCGTGGCCCTCATCTTCGTGCCCACCGTGGTGCTCTTGTCCGTGCTCACCCTGGTGCTGTGGGTTACCATCGGCGGCAGTCGTCTGCTGCCACAGGCCATTGTCTGCGCCGTGTCGGTGCTGGTCATCGCCTGCCCCTGCGCCATGGGCCTGGCCACCCCCACCGCCCTGATGGTAGGCATAGGCAAGGCCGCCGGGAAGAGCATGCTCATCAAGGACGCCACAGCCCTGGAACAGCTCTGCCGCGTGAATGCCATGGTCGTAGACAAGACGGGCACCATCACCATGCCCTCCGCCGACGGCGACGAGCAGCTGAAGCCACACGCCCGCGAAGCCATTGACGAGCTACAGTCCGAGGGAATCGAGGTGTACATGATGAGCGGCGACCGCCCCGAGCGCGTGGCCCACTGGGCCCATGAGGCCGGCATCCGCCACTATCAGGCCGGTGTGCTGCCTTCCGACAAGGAGCAGCAGGTGAGGCGCCTGCAGGACGAAGGGCGCTGTGTGGCCATGGTGGGCGATGGTGTGAACGACTCGCAGGCCCTGGCCGCTGCCGATGTGAGCATCGCCATGGGCAGCGGCACCGACGTGGCCATGAGCGTGGCACAGCTCACCCTCATAGGCAGCGACCTGCGACGCATACCTCAGGCCCTGAGGCTGTCGAGGCGCACCGTGGCCACCATCCGCCAGAACCTCTTCTGGGCCTTCATCTACAACCTGGTGTGCATACCCCTGGCCGCAGGCCTGCCCTATCTCTTCGGAGCCTCCTGGCACATCACGCCCATGTGGGCCTCAGCCCTCATGGCCTTCAGCAGCGTCAGCGTGGTGCTCAACAGCCTGCGCCTGAAGCTGCACTAACCTACCCTGAACGACTCCATACACATCTGAGGGCCAGCCATGCAGCCATGCAGCCGTGTCAAGGCAAGGTGACATCGGCAGAACCGAAGGCAATCCCGACATTGGTAATGACAGCCTTCACTGCCGTTGAACCATTATCCAGGATAAGGTCCACCAGCTTGGCTACGTCGGCAATAGTCGTCTGGCCGCTGCCGTTCACGTCGGCGGCTTCCGTCGGTTCAGCCTTTCCCAGAATCATGCTGACCAATGCGGCCACATCGGCCATGTCCATCAGCCCGTTGCCGTCCACATCGACCGTCGGTGTGGACGGCTGCAGTGTGACGTAGGCCCGACAGGCACCGAGCGAAGCGTCGGCGTCCGACGGATGGCACAGCTTGTCGTCACTGCCAAGGATGAGCACCGAGCGGTCACCGGCGCTGAAGCTCAGGGGGGCGTAGGTGCCGGCGAAGGTGAGCAGGCCGGTGATGGTGGCGTCGTGACGGACATTGCTGACGGTCACTCCCTCGAACACAGGGTTGACGAGGTCGCTGCACGTGGCGGCGTTCTGGCCGTCGTAGGCCACGTAGTCAGCGGGCTTGTCCCACTTGATGATGAAGGGCGTACCGGCGGGGATGGTCTCAGCGGCGTCGAAGTTCAGCGTCAGCGTGCCGTCGGCGAGGTTGCTCGTCTCGGTGTTGAGCGTCATGGCCTGTACGTTGTCGCCGCTGAGGGTGCCGCTGGCCGTCGTCACGTCGAAGGGCAGGCAGAGGGTGTTCCACGAGCCGTCCTTGTAGAGCGTGCGGCCTACGAACTGAACGGTGAGGCCAGTCATTCCGTTGTTGGCGGCTATGATGTCGGCGTTCTTGCTTCCTTCGGGCTGAGCACTGTCATCATCGAGCAGAATCAGCGCATCCCTCCAGTAGGCCGTCACGGTGATGGTCTGCACGTCGGACTCGTTCCAGATGTAGGGTGCGGTGAAGTAGTCGCCGGGCTGCTTTATCGGGTCTTCTTCGATGTCCGTATAATCTACCACCCAGTGGTCGAACACCTTGCCGAGGGGGGCGGTGAAGCCGCAGGCGGGCAGGGTGTAGTGCTGGCCCTTGGTGGCGACGTCGCTGGCCATCGTGCCGCTGCCGCCGTTGGCAACGAACACGACGGTGTGGTGCATTTCAACGACCTTGAACTGGAAGGTCTGCGAGCCGCCCCAGTCGCCCGTGCCCTTGACGGTGGCATTGTAGAACTGGCCGACAACGTAAGAATCGGCATACTCCACGTCGAGGCTATAGTCCGTGCCAACCTCCAACTGCGTCTCGCCGTTCCATACCTGCACGTTTCTTTCCAAAGGATAGTACACGCCGTAGCCGTCGTCGTATGCCTCCATCCCCTTAATCTCGCAGTTGGCGATGTTGAAGGGCGTGATGCGGAACTCCCGGGTGTTCGTGCCCACGTAGCCGCCCATACCAGTTACGGTGACGGTGGCGGTGACCATCTGCGTGGCGCTGCCCGTGTTGTTGGTTATGGCGAGGGTGTAGTCAGTGCCCTCGGTCAGCACGGTCTCGTCGTCCTTCACCGTGACGGTGGGCGTGACGGTGGGCTGGCTGGCATCGTAGAGATAGGCCACATCGTCCCACGAATCAAAATCGTCCAGACAGATGGTGGTGTAGGCCATCTTCTTGACACTGGTATAGGTAATCCATACCTCTTCATTGGGCATGACGAAGGTGTTGGTCTCGGTGTCGAGCGTGATGTCCTCGCCGTCACCATTTACCACGCGGATGGTGTACTCGCTGGTGCCGTCGATGACTTCCACCTTCACCGTCTCGCCGGCGTAGGCCCAATAGACCTGGTTGCTGTTGCCGACATTGTAGCAGCGGAAGATGGTGTTGTCGTAGTTGTAGCGGTGCTGCAATCGCCACTGCGCGTAGAGCGTCACGACGCCGCCGTCCTCAGCGGTCAGGTTCTGCACCAGGGCCTCGTCCTCGTAGTTGGTGCCGCTGCCGTCGGCCTCGGTGTTCCAGCGCAGCCACTGGCCAGTAGTGGTCGAGAAGGCGTTCTTGGTCAGCGCCGTTGCCTCTTGGTCGTAGGTCAGGGTCATGTCGGCCATCGTGCCATTGACGGGGATGACCGGGTCGAAGTGTACGGTGTAGGTGTTGGCCGTCCACTGGGCGTAGAGCGTCACGGCAGCCCCATTCTCGGCAGTCAGGTTCTGAACCGCCTGTCCATCGGTGTAGGCCGTGCCGGTGCCGTCCGCTGCCGTGTTCCAGCCGGTGAAGGTGTAGCCCGTGCGGGTGTAGGCGTTGGCGGTCAGTTCCTTGGGTTCATCGTAGGTGAAGGACTGAGCGCTCATTTCGCCGTCTGTCGCGCCATTGCCGTTGAATTGCACAGAATAGGTGTGAGCCGTCCAGTTGGCGGTATAGGCGCGGTCGCCAGTGGAGCCAGAGGGGATGGTCACGGTCTGGGTGATTCCATCAAGGTCGGTTCCCGTCCACCCGGCGAAGGTATAGCCCGTCTTTATCGGGTTGTTCAGGGTGATTGCTTCGCTCTCGACGGTATAGCTCACCGGGTTGGAGGCCGCAAAGGTCGCGCCCTCCACGTTGTTGTAAGTGATGGTATACGTAATGGGCTGGAAGCTAGCTGTCACCGTCACGTTGCTGGCGGGCATGGTGAAGGTGAAGTGCGTGTCGTCCACCTTTGTCGCATCGGTGTTGTTGTATTTCACGCTGGCGACTTTATAGCCCGTATCGGGGGCTACTGTCACCGTGACAGTGTTTCCGCTCTCAGCCACCGCCGGGGCCGTCGCCGCCCCGTGGACCGTCGCGCCCACGGTGATGACATGAGCGTTTGGCGAGGGCTGCAATTCCACGTTCTTGATGGCGGTTTTCTGCGTGTCAGTCAGTGAGCCATAATAATAATTGCCGCTTGCGTCCTTAAAGAACTTGCCGTCCGCAATGGTCACGCTGCCGCCGTACTCGGCCTTGACCCTGTCTGTCGCTGCGTTGCTCCAATTCAGAGTGGTATTGCCGCTGATCTTCTTGGTGTCCAGTATGCCGCCATTGTAAGTGACGCTGCCGTTCACACATGTATTGAATCCCGCTGTCAGATGAACTTCACCGCCATTGACGTTCAGATTACCGTTAATTGCGCAATTATAATTGCTCACGCCGCAATAAAGCTTTCCTCCGTTCACGGTAACGCTTGTAACTTGGTCACTAATGCTTAAACAACTAAGCGTACCCGTGCCATTCTCCTGTCCCCAGATAACGAGGTTGGGTTTGCCGCCACCTGCAGTATTGATGGTCGAGTTGGGCAGGCTAAGTGTTGCTCCGTCGCAAAGGATGATGTTGATGACTACGCCATTACCTACCAGATTGAATCCGCTGTTGCGGGTCACATTCCCGCCCACGGCATACCAGCCGGAATACAAGCCAACCCCGCTGTCGCTTGTAATCCGTTCAGCTTCTACTGTCTGCGTTACGCCGTTCATATCGACGTAAGTGAACGTCTCTTTTACAAAGGCCGCCGTCACGGTTATGTCCTCAGTGGGCATGTTGAAGGTGTAGCTGTTGTTGGACACGCTGCCGGTCACATCGGTTCCGTTCACGGTCAGGGCGCTCAATCTGTAGCCTCTTTCGGGGGTGATGGTCAGGGTGACAGAGGCGTTCTCCTCACAGTAGAGCGTGCTGTTGTAGTTGAGTTGCACACCGCTGCTGGCGGTCATACTGCCACCAGTTACACTGCCGGGGAGGGTAAGCTTGCGCAGCCTGGGCGCGGTAACGCTTTCGCCGTTTCGGCCGACGGCGACGAGCGAACTGCCGCCGTTATTGATCGTGCCGCTTTCGCTGTAATAGTAGCAGCCGGTACAGGAACCGTTTAACTTCCAGCCGATAATAGCGCCTGTCGAGCTTGAGTTTCCTTTGAGGGTCGGGTCGAGGACATAGCAGTTGCTGACAGTCGTTCCACTTGACGAGCCGATCAGTCCGCCAATGCCGTCGCCGAAACTTGTACCGGCAGTATTGCTGGATTCCACATTGGGGCTGACGAGGCGCACGTTTTCAATCGTGGCACCATTGGTCATGAAGAAGAGACCAAGATAATTGACCCATTCCTTATGATAAAGCCCGGTGATATAATGGTCGCCGCCATCATAGGTGCCGCTGAATGGGTGGTTGTAACAGCCGATTCCCGTGAAGCTGCCGCTAAGCGTAATATCGGCGGTTTGCTTGAAGGTCTTGCCGCTGCAATTATTGCTTTGGCTGTAGGTGGCCAGCGTGTTAAGCGCCTCAGGACTGTCAATGATGAATCCGCCGATTGTCGCGTCATAGGTCAGACCGTCGATTTCAGACTTCCACTTGGCATAGAAGGTCTTGTCACCCGACGAGTCATAGGGGATGCCCGTAACCGCCGTACCATAAAAATCAGCGTTGTCGTACCATCCCTCAAAGACGTAGCCCGTGCGCATGGGATCGGAGAGGGTCACGGTCTCGTCGTCCCTGTAGGTGTTGGGGTTGGAAGCCGCGTTGATGCCGCCGTTCAGCACATAGGTGATGCTGTAGGTGACAGGTGCTACGTATGAATAGCTCGTGCCGTTAAACGTCACGTTTGCAGCATAAGGTTCGCTTGATGAAGTCACAGTAGCGTTGACCGTCGCTGTGAGGCTTGTGTTTTCAGCGCACATGAATGTTGCCGTGCAGGTAGAATGATCGCTCGACCAGTTCCACTTCGGCTTGAGTGCCGCCACACAGGTGACGGTACAGACTTTTGCGCCTTTGGTGCTTGCATTTGCCGAAAGTTTGTCGTAATCTGTATAGCCGTCGGAACTCTGCCCCGGAGTGAGGCCGGTTATGTCCGATGCCTTCCAATGAGCCGAAAAATCAGCATTCGTAGCTAAGCTTATGCCGCCACTTTCTCCATTTGTCTTCGCCATCAAGTAGCCATATGTGGGGATGTAATTAAGTTGCACGGACGTTGTCTGGGATGTGTTAATCCCCGTCCAGTCCACTCTGTAGAAATGGTCGCTGAAGGCGAAATAGCCCGAGGCCGTGCCCGACGACGATACCGGTAGAAAGTCGGTAAGGTCAGTCGCCCCCGCCGTCTGTGCGGTGAGCAGGGCGAGGAGCAGCACGGTGGCTGTCCTCGCGGTGTGTTGGATGATGTGAATGATGTTGTTCATTGTTGTTTGATGTTTTTGTTGTTATACCTTATATTATTATTACGTCTATATGCCGTTATTTCAAATATTCTTCGTAACTACTGTATGGCGGGTCGCTGTTGTTTTCATCGTTGTCTTATTTGTCGAGGCTCGCATTTTTAAAATGCAAAAATACACTTTGTGTGCGGAAAAAGGCGTGTCAGAAACGCAAATGGTGTGTCAGAAACGCGAGGAAAGTGTGTCAGTTCGTCGAATTAACACACTATTTGCCGTTCTTTTGCAAAAAAAGTTGTAACTTTGCGGCATGAAAGCCGCCATGTCGGCGTTTCAAGTACAGACTATGGAATTGATGCAGTTTACAGCCATTGTGCTGATGATAGGCCTGACGCTGAAGCTCCTGCTGCTGCCCCGCCGGGTGGAGGAGAACAGCGTGACGGGCCGCAGCCGCTGGCTGATGTTCGGCGGCACGGCGCTGCTGGGCGTTCAGTTCGTGCTGCAGATGGCGCTGGGCTTGCGCGAGAAGGGCGTGACGCAGGCCGTGATGCTCAACCTGACGGTGTTCACGCTCGTGTCGTGGCTGCTGTCGCTCGCCATACTCCGGCTGCTGACACAAGGAAGACTGAGCCGTGTGGATGCCTGGCTTGGCGGCGGAGTGTGGGCAGCGGAGACGGTGCTGATAGCGGCGGCGGCAATGACCGACGGCGACTCGCTGCTCGGCGACTCGCCCCTGCTGCGGACGGCCGAGACGGTGGGCAGCGTGCTCTACTTCGCCATGCAGTGCTACTATGTGGTGCGCGTCGTCACGCTCTTGCGCCGCATGCGCCGCAGCCTGCACGACTACTACGACTATGACATCAGCCAGCGCATAGAGTGGATGCAGGTGAGCATCTGGGTGCTGGCCGTGCTGTCGCTGTTCGTGCCCGCCTTCATCTTCGCCCCCGGACGGTGGCTGATGGGCTTCGCCGTGGTGTTCTTCTACGGCACGTGGTATTTCGTGGACAGTTTCTGCGACTACGTGAAGGGCAGCATGCCAAGGAAAGTGGCAGAAAGCCTCACCCCCGACCCCTCTCCCAACAGCCTCACCCCCGGCCCCTCTCGCAAGGAGAGGGGAGTATATAGTTCTTCGGCAGATAATTCCAGCGACAAAGGTAATCACTCCCCTCTCCTTGCGAGAGGGGCCGGGGGTGAGGCTTCTGGGGGTGAGGCTGTTGAATCCGCAGTTGCCCAGTGGACGGCGCAGGGCGGCCACCGTAAGAGCGGGCTGAACAAGTCGATGGTTGCCGGGCAGATGGGTGTGTCGGTCAATCAGCTGAGCCAGTGGCTGCGGCACCGCGACCAAAGCTTCTGGGACTGGCTCTCCGACCTGCGCATCGATGAGGCGAAGCGCATCATCAGCCAGCATCGCGACTGGACCAACGAGGCCGTCGCCGATGCCTGCGGCTTCAACGACCGCAGTGCCTTCCAGAAGAAGTTCAAGCAAAAGACAGGCCTGACTCCGGCAGAGTGGACGGAGCAGGGGGAGTGAAAAATACAGTATTTACAAGAACAACTGCTTGAAGTCAGCAAGTTTGATGATTCTTGCCTGATGGTATTCCCCAAGGTCGGTAAGATCAGCATCGCCACTAACAATGTAGTCAGCCCCGATGGTATCAGCCAGTGCAAGGATATAGAGGTCTTTGGGATCGCGAACGGCTGCCGGAGCCACTTCGGCCTCAATGGTGGCAAACTGGCAGTAGGCATGGATGATGGCCAGCAGATCGTCGAGGTCAGTGGGGCCGAGGTGTTTGCTTATCTTGTCACGGGCAGCCACGTCGCGTATTTCTTCAATAAGACGTGCACAAACATAGACCTCGAAGTGCAGGTCGGTCAGCATCCGGCGTACGACTTGCACCTGATGGCCAAGAAGGAACGATATCCAAAGATTGGTGTCGATGATGACTTTCTTCATTTGGCGTATCTCACGGCTTTTATCTCGTCCATGATTTCCTCTTCAGTCAATGCTGGCGTTGTTGGACGACTGTTTGCGAAACGATTGAGCAGCTGCTCGCGGGTCTCGGCCTGCCATCCGAACTTGCGGATAAGTTCCCGGAAGAGCGACCAGTCTGCGGAAGGCACATTGACGTAAACGCCTTGCATCTGTACATTGTTTGCCATTATTGCCATAATCTTAACATGTTAAGTTGAATATTCGCGTGCAAAGTTACAAAAATATTTGAGAACTACGAGCGATTTGCGCATAAAAATGAAAAAAGGCGGGAGGAGCGCTGACCCTTAAGTGCTTTACGCGCGCGCGAGGATAAAGACGCTACACTCCCTACACCTAAGCTCATTATCAGAGAGTTATGCTGAGATTAAAAAAAATGAAGAAATGAGAAAGAGAGAGATTGAGAAAATGAGAAATTGCGCATCGCTCAGAAAAAAATGCGGGCCGCAAAAAAACGTCCCAGGGCCTGGGACATTTCTGTGCGGCCCTCTCATGAAAAAAAGCGGCCCGCTCGTGAAAAAAAGCGGCCCGCTTTTTTTCACGGGCGGGCCGCATTTTCAGCAAAACAACTTGTTTTGCTTTCACCACATTTCATCCTTCATTTTTTCACTTTTCATTTTTTCATTTCCTTCCAGGTGTAGGAAGTGTAGCGTCTTTATCCTCGCGCGCGCGTAAGGACTAAAAAAAAACTGAAGCCTCACAGGGGCTTCAGTCTCGTTTCAGTTCCTTCAGGCTGGCTATGACCGCCTTGGGGTCGTCGGCCTTAAAGACATAGCTGCCGCTGACCAGCACGTCGACACCGGCCTGTACCAGCCGTGGGGCCGTCTGTGCCTGCACGCCTCCGTCGACCTCTATGAGGGCATGGCTTCCGCTGTCGTCGATGAGGCGACGCAACCGCTGCACCTTGGCAATGGTATTCTCAATGAACTGCTGGCCGCCGAAGCCCGGGTTAACACTCATGAGCAGCACCATGTCGACATCGGCTATGACATCCTCGAGGGTGCTGACCGATGTCGAGGGGTTCAGGGTGACGCCAGCCTTCATGCCGGCGGCGTGTATCTCCTGAATGGTGCGGTGCAGGTGCACCGTGACCTCCTGGTGCACGTTCATCATCATTGCCCCCAGGCGGGCCGTCTGCTGAATATATCGCTCGGGGCGCTCAATCATGTAGTGCACGTCGAGGGGCTTGCGGCATACCTTTGCCACCGCCTCGAGCACGGGGAAGCCAAACGAGATGTTGGGCACGAACATGCCGTCCATGACGTCGAGGTGCAGCCAGTCGGCCTGGCTGTCGTTGATCATCTGTATCTCGCTGTCGAGATGCAGGAAGTCTGCTGCGAGCAGAGAAGGTGAAATCAGAGTCATCGGGTTTGCGTGTGTCAGTTCAGGCAATAGGCTTGCTGGTTGGTCACCCTGTATGTGTAAGCCAACTGCTTGATAAGTTTAATAACCCTTTCGCTGGGAGTCATTTCTTCTGGTGTAAATATTTGCATAGGCATATCAGAGTTTGGTTATACATTTAAGTAACGCTGATGCCTATGCAAATATTATTTTAAACTGCAGAATATTTTTCCACTTCTGCCACGCCGTTCATGAAGGCTGTGGCGTCCATGCGTTTCTTCCCCGCCAGCTGCAGGCTGTCTATCTGCAGCAGCTGGTCGCTGCAAGCCACGTAGAGGTGCTTCTTGTCGCGGCTGAGGGTGCCCACGGCTGCCGTTCCGCGTTCGCGGTCCGTCAGCGTAGCGCCGTATATCTTCAGCATGGTCTCTGCCCCGTCGGGTGCCTTCAGCATGGTCCATGCGCCGGGCACCGGCGACAGTCCGCGCACCATGTTGCGCACCTGTCGTGCCGTGGTGTCCCATGCTATGCGGCAGTTGTCCTTGAACAGCTTGGGTGCGGCGTGCACGGCCTGTGCCTCGTCCTGTGGCAGCGAGCGGGGCTGTCCGTCGGCCGCTACGATGGCTTCGAGCGTCTCTATGCAGATGCGGGCCCCGAGGTGCATGAGTCCGTCGTAGACATACTCCACGTCGGCATCGTCGGGTATGTCAAAGGGCAGCTGGCGTATGATGCGCCCCGTGTCGATGTCGTGGTCGAGGAAGAAGGTGGTGACGCCGGTCCGACGCTCGCCGTTGATGATGGCCCAGTTGATGGGTGCAGCACCGCGATAGTCGGGCAGCAGGGCGGCATGCACGTTGAACGTTCCGTAGCGTGGCATGGCCCACACCACCTCGGGCAGCATGCGGAAGGCTACCACCACCTGCAGGTTGGCCTGCCAGGCGCGCAGCTGGCTGAGGAACTGCTCGTCCTTCATCTTCTCGGGCTGCAGCACGGGCAGGTTGTGCTGCAGGGCATACTGCTTCACGGCGGGCGCCTGCAGCGTGGAGCCATGGCGCCCGACGGGCTTGTCGGGCTGGGTGACCACGCCCACCACATGGTAGCCGCCATCGACCAGAGCCGCCAGCGTTTCAACGGCAAACTCCGGCGTGCCCATGAAAACTATTCTCAGGTCTTCTTTTGTCATTTTCGTAATGGCTTGTTTATTTCAGCTGATAAAATAATCGTAAATGGTTCTAAAGGATTTCGTGGGGGTGGGGTCAGTAACTTATATACACAACCCACACAAAACCTTGCAGTACCTCGCAAATCATATATTCGGCTCGTCCCAAATCTTGGTGGCTGTGCACTCCACCGGTGCCTGCAGCCCTCCCACGCGGACGAGGAAGTCGCCCTCCTCGAGTGTCCATCGGCCGTCGGCCCCCACGAAGGCCATGCTCTTGGCGGGCAGGCTGAAGGTGACGGTCTTGGTCTCGCCGGGCTGCAGCTCCACCTTTGTGAAGTCGCGCAGCCGCTTGTTGTCGGGCGTCAGCGATGCCACCAGGTCGCTGGTGTAGAGCAGCACGGGCTCCTTACCGGCGCGGCTGCCGGTGTTCTTCACGTCCACCTGCACGGTGAGCATGTCGGCAGCGGTGAACTGGCTGCGGTCCACGCGCAGGTTGCTGTACTGGAAGGTGGTGTAGCTCAGGCCGTAGCCGAAGGGCCAGAGCAGGCTCACCTTGGCATCGTAGTTGTAGGCTCCGGCCATGGTGCCCACCTCTTCCGACACCTTGTAGTCGTAGTTGGCCAACGAGTTGATTTCGCGCGGATAGGTATAGGGCATCTTTGCCGAGAAGTTGGCATCGCCGGCCATCAGGTTGGCCAGTGCGTCGGCCCCGTAGTTGCCCGGCAGGAAGATGTGTACGACGGCCTTTGCCAGGGGCTCAATGTCGGTGATGAGGCGCGGGCGTCCCTCGTTGAGCACCAGTATGAGCGGCTTTCCCGTCTTGGCGAGGGCCTTCACCAGGTTGCGCTGGTTCTCCGAGAGCCACAGGTCGCTCAGGTTGCCCGGCGTCTCGCAGTAGCTGTTCTCGCCTATGCAGGCCACTATGACGTCGCACTGGGCGGCAGCCTGTACGGCCTTGTCGGTCTGGGGGGCGTTCTCCTGCCAGTACTGTCCGTTCTCATTGTAGGTGACGCCCTGTTCGAGCACCACGTTGTCAGCGCCGAACTTCTGGCAGAAAGCCTCGTAGATGGTGTTGTACTGCTCGGCCAGGTCCTCGGCCTTCGAGCCTTGCCAGGTGTAGCTCCATCCACCGTTCAGGCAGCGCATCTGGTTGGCGTTGGGGCCTGTCAGCAGTATGCGCTTGCCCTTGGCCAGCGGCAGCAGGGCGCCCTCGTTCTTCAGCAGCACCTCGGCCTCCTCGGCTGCGCGCAGGGCTTTCTCGGCATGCTCGGCCGAGCCGAACTTCTCGTAGCCCTTGCCGCCGGTGTTGGGCTGGTCGAAGAGCCCCAGACGGTACTTCACACGCAGTATGCGGCGCACGGCATCGTCGATGCGGGCCTGGCTCACCTTGCCCTCCTGCACCAGCTGCTTCAGCAGTATGCAGAACTCCACGCTGTAGGGGTCCATCGACATGTCAACGCCGGCGTTGATGGCCAGCCGTATGGCGTCCTTCTTGTCCTTGGCCACGCGCTCGCGCGTGTACAGATTATTAATATCGGCCCAGTCGGTGACAATCATTCCGTCCCATCCCAGGTCCTCCTTCACCCACTTCGTCAGATACTCGTAGCTGGCGTGCACGGGCTGGCCGTTGATGCTGCCCGAGTTGACCATCAGCGTCAGGGCTCCGGCCTGGAAGGCAGCCTTGAAGGGTTCAAAGTATTTCTCGCGCAGCATCTGGGGCGATATGTATGCCGGTGTGCGGTCCTTGCCCGAGAAGGGTGCTCCGTAGCCGAAGTAGTGCTTGATGCACGCCGCCACGTTGTAGCGCCCCAGGTGGTTGGGGTCGTCGCCCTGATAGCCCTTTATCTCGGCTTCGGCCATGCGTGCGTTCACGATGGCATCCTCGCCGAAGCTCTCCCAGATGCGGCTCCAGCGTGGGTCGCGCCCCAGGTCAGTGACGGGGTTGTACACCCAGGGGCAGTTGCCGGCGCGGCTTTCGTAGGCCGTGATCTCGGCACCGGTGCGGGCCAGCTCGGTGTTGAACGATGCCGCCAGGTTGATGGGCTGCGGAAACAGCGTTCCCCCCTGCGTGTAGGTGACGCCGTGGTTGTGGTCCAGGCCGTAGATGTCGGGTATGCCCAGATACTTCATCGACTTCTGCTGAATCAGCCCTATCCACTTCTGCCACTCGTCGATGGTGTGTGCACGGGTGGCGGGCGCATTGAGTATGCTGCCCACCTTCCACTTCGACAGGCAGGTGTCGAGCACCTGCTCGTTCAGCTGCCATGTGCCGTCGGGGCCGTAACTGCCCATGATGTCGAAGTTCAGCTCAAGCATCTGCCCTATCTTCTCGTCGAGGGTCATCTTCTGGAGCGTCTTCTCCACCTTCTTCTCCAAGGCGGCGTCGCGGGCGATGACGGGTGTCTGCACCTGGGCAGCGGCCTGCACCACAGGCAAGGCCAGCAGGCCGGCCAGCAGTGTGTTTCTTACTTTGCGTACTAAGCTTTCCACAATGTTCTGTTCTTTCTCTTTCATGATATTCTCTTTTTTATACATTGCAATTGTGCCACAAAGATAATCAAATTATTGTAAGCACGCAAGTTTTTTCAAGAAAAAGTGCATAAAGCGACATCGGGAAAGCTGAAGACGGTCCACACGCGGAGACGGATGTTGTTAAAAGGCGGGAGTAGCCCGCCTTTTTGCCCGCCTTGGGGATGTTGTCCTCAAAGGCTACAGGTAGAGTCCGAAGGAGAGGGAGCGGAAGCGCACGCCGCCGTCGCGGAGCACGTCGTCGTTGCTGTACTTCAGGTAGAAGGGCACGTCAGCGATGCGCATGTTCAGCATCCAGTCGATGGTGATGGGGCGCTGGCGGATCTTCTTCTCCGTGTGCTTTATCTTGTCGCCCAGCAGCTTGTAGCGCGTCTTGATGCTGGCATAGGTGTTGAAGTTGACCACAGGTCCGAAGCCAACGGCAAAGCCGTGGCCGAAGTCGTGCTCAAAGCGCAGGGTGGCGGTGAGGGCGAAGACTTTTATGCGCGAGAACTTCGGCTCGTACTCCAGCGGAAACTTCTTCACGGTGACGTTGCCGCCGGGGCCCTTGGTGAAGAGCATGTCGTCGGTCATGCGGTAGTTGCGCCAGTCTATGCCCAGGCCCATCTGCACCTGGTTGCGCCCGCGTCGGTCGAGGAAGTGGTCCCACTGCATGATGGTGGCGAAGATCTCCCACGACCTGAAGGTGTCGAAGTTCACGCGGTCGTCGACATGCGTCGGGCAGGTGAAGCCCAGTCCGAAGTGCGCAGTGATGGCGTTGGTGTAGCGGCTGTAGCTGGCGGTGTCGTTCCTGGCTCGCCCCACCTTCACCGAGGGTAAGAGCTCCCAGTGGTCGCGGCTGATGCTGGTCTTGCTCTCGTAGTTGGCGTCGACCAGGCGTATGGTGTTCTCGTAGCTGAAGTCATCGTCGCCCTGGCGCCCGCTGACGACGACGCGCTGCAGCGAGTCGCTGCTGATGATGGTCACCTTGCGCGGATGGTTGATGACGAGGGTGTCGTTCTGCGCAGCTGCGCTGCTAAATGATAAATAACAAATAATAAATGATAAACCCAGCTGAATGATTCTGTTCATAACTATACTATATTTATTTATACTCTATACTAAAGTCTCTCAACTCTTAACTCTAAACTCTAAACTCTCAACTCTACCTGAGTAGTTCTTCCAGTTTTTCCAGGCTCTCTACTGCGCCCTCCATGTAAATGACGGTGAGCTCGCACTGTTCGTGCTCCTTGTCCCACTGCTCCTGGTAGCAGAGGTAGCGGTTCTTGCCGTTCTGCGAGGGCATCTGCAGCTTGCAGGTCCATGTGTCCCAGCGGTGGGGGTTCTTGCGGCTGGTGTTCATGTCGATGCTCTGCTCGGCGTCCTTGCCCAGCAGTGCGCGCAGCTGTCCGGCCTCCTGGTGGGTGACGTTGAGTCGCAGGCTGCGGTAGTAGCTGAGCTGGTACTTCTGCAGCGTCTTTCCCCGCACGCGTGTCTCCATTATGCGCTCCTGGGGGATGATGCGCCCCTGGAACAGTTGGTCAATGTGCAGGCCCGTCTGCGCCCACCCTGTGAGCGTGGCGGCCAGCAGCAATAGCATGATAATGGTCTTTCTCATATCTTTATTATATATTTAGTTGCTGAACATTGTTTTCAGCTGTTGCTCCACCACGTCGGCTCCCCCTTCGGCGGTCATGGCGGCCATGGTGTGCTGCATCTCGCCGATGACGACGGCAGGGTCGGTGGTACGCTTGCCGTAGATGTAGGCCACCAGCTCCTCGCCGCTGTCGGCGTCGGCCTGGGTGGGGCGGAACAGCGTCAGGGCTCCCGCAGCCAGCAGCAGGGCCAGGGCGGCAGCGGCCAGCCAGCGGCGGCGGAGGCGGGGCTGCGAGGGTTGGTGGCGGGGCTGCGAGGGCTGGAGGGGCGAGGGTTGGAGGCGGGGCTGTGACGGTGTCGCAGCATAGCGGACGGCCTGGAGGTCGAGGAAGAGGTCACGCAGGGGGGCCAGGTCGCGGGGCAGCTGGGGCACGGGCGTCTGGCGGAAGTAGTCGTAGAGCTGCTGCTCCTCGGCGAGCGTGGTGTCGCCCAGGAAGAAGCGGTCCAGCAGGGTGCGTATGTTCAGTTCATTGTTCATATTGCTTTGTGTATTGCAGTCTGACGGCCTGTCGCGCCCGGCTGAGCGCCTTGCGCAGGGCCACCTCGTTGGTTCCTGTGATAGCGGCGATGTCGGCCATCGTCATGCCTTCTATGTGGCGCAGCCGCAGTATGGTCTGCTGCATGGGCGGCAGCTGCTCCACGATGTTCATCATGCGCTCTATGCGGTCTGTGGGTGTGGCGGTGCCGACGGCAAGACCGTCAGGCGCACTGACCGCCTCGCTGAGCGGCTGGGTGGGCTGGCGCCGCCGCAGGGTGCTGACGCAGAGGTTGCGGGTGAGGACGGTGGCCAGCGCGTCGAGGGGTGCGTGCAGCTGGCCGAGCATCTGCCACAGCCGCAGCAGTGCGTCTTGCACGGCGTCCTCAGCAGCGTCGCCGTCCAAATAGCGCCGCGCCACCTCTAACAGCCGCGGGCGCAGCCGCAGGGCCTCATCCTTGAATTCTTCTTGCGTCATCTTACCCTATATACGCAGCGATGTGCGTTTTGTGACATTTTTCTGTGCAAAAAATTTATGCAAATTTGCATGCAAAAATAAGCAATTTACGGCAGAAAACGCAAAAAGAGTGGAAGAAAATGCGTATCTTTGCAGTGAAATAACGACGAAACGACATCTACTAACAGCAACGGCCGCCGGCTGACGCTCCCACGAAGGGAATACCGGCGAACACCTGAAACTTACATTTTTGATTAATAACCTTAAACAGATATGTACACAAAAAGAAACTTACGCACAGGGTTGCTGCTTGCCCTGTTCACTACGAGCAGCCTCAGCACCCTGGCCGACAGCGGTGCCACCGACCGCAGCCTTGCCTTCGGCTATCAGTTCACAGACACGCAACTGAAAGACAGCTTCCCACAACTAACCAATCTGCCCACGGTCTACCTGCAGATTTACAAGACGGACTATGACGAGGCGACCGGCAAGAGCACCATCAGAATGATTGACGGCAAGGCGGAGCTGGAAGCGCTTAAAGACATCTTCCCCGATGGCAACAAGCACGACTGGTACTACCGCAGCAAAATCACCATCCGCGACGACTGGGGCACCATTAAGGAGCGCAACGAATGGCTCGGCGTGCGCGGACGCGGTAATTCCACATGGTATACCGGCTATGGTGGCGGCTGGGAGGGCTGGCAGCCCAAGAAGCCCTTCCGCCTGAAGTTCGACAAGAAGGCCGACCTGCTCACCCGCAAAGAGAACGGCGTAGAAGTGAACGACTATGCCACCGACAAGAACTGGACGCTGCTGGCAAACTACTACGACGCAACGCTGATACGCAACGCCCTTGCTGTAGCCTTGCAGAAACGCATGGGCATGACTTTCGTTCCTGCCTCCAAATTCGTGGACCTGGTCATCAACAACCAATACTTCGGCACCTACCAGATTTCCGACCACGTGAACATCGCCGACCGCCGTGTGCCCATCAACGAGGACACGGGCTATTTCTTCGAGGGAAACGTGGATGACCCCAACAACCGATTCCAGGAAGACCCCTACATCGGCATCAGCTTTGGCTATGGGGCCGACTTCCTGGTGAACGTGAAGAGCCCCGACCCCGACATTGCAACGACCAGCGGTCCCTCTGCCGACCCCAAATACAATGATGTGAAAGCCAAGCTGTCGAAGGTAGCCACGCTGCTCTACAAGCCCGAGACCGCCCCCAACGACAACTGGCGCCGATACGTAGACCTGAATGCTGCCGTGGATGCATTCATCGTTTCCGAGCTTAGCTGCAACTACGATGCCGCCTACGGCAACAACTATTTCTGGATGGAGAATATCGACAGCAGAATCGTGTTCGGACCCGTTTGGGACTTAGACCTGACCTGGAACTACAAGATAGACGGAAAGGACATTAAGGGGAAACATTTCTGGGAATTCAAACTCACGCCCTTCGCACAGCTCTGCGAGAAGGCCTACAACGACCCCTACTTCATGAAAGCCGTCTATGAGCGCTGGCAAGAGGTGAGCATCGGCCTGAAAGATTTCCTGAAGCAGACGGCTAAGGAGCTGAGGGACACCATCAGCCAGTCGGCTGTGCTCAACTACACAGATCGGAATAACGGCGGTGCGGGAGCATACCTTAACCTGAACAGCTGGAACGACGGCAATCACTATAATAGTCTTGACGATGCCTATACGGTGATGAATGATTTCATTCCTGACAGGATTAGCTATGTTCAGACCGAGTTCAAGGCGCAATACGACAAGCTGGGCTGCGCCACGCTCCAGAAGTGCACCGAGCACGACTACAAGGACTGCATGTTTGCCCATCAGACCGACGGCACCTATCGTCGCGTGTGCAACAACTGCTCTGAGGTGGAGGCCGACGGCGAGGCCTACTACTACTTCACCGTCTATCCCGAGAGCAGCACCACCAAGAGCTTCTACGCCACGAGCTGGACGCCCGGCGAGACGACGCCCAACGCCATCGCCACGGTCGACGTCGATGGCAGGGCCGTGCCTGCAGGCTATAACATCGTGAACGTGAGGAAGGGCAACAAGACCTGCGCCGAGCTGCGCCTCGTGGACGGCCACCCGTTCTACAGCGACGACAAGTTCGTGGCCGCAAAGGCCTCCTACGAGCGCAAGGTGAGCAACGCCTGGGGCACGATGATCCTGCCCTTCGACCTGCAGAAGGCTGAGAACGAGACGGCCAGCTTCTTCCACTTAGGCGAGGTCGCCACCGACGAAAAGGGCACACAGACCCTGGTGATGAACGCCATAGCCCCCGCCGACACTGCCGCAGCCGTAGCAGGCTACACCCCCGTGTTCTTCATGGCCAAGAACCAGGCCAAAACGGTTACGGCTACCGCCGAGAAAGTCACCGTGGCAAAGGTGGGCAAGAAGACCATCTGGGAGAAGAGCACCGTGGAGGGCTGGACCCTGACGGGCGTGATGCAGAGGACGCAGTTCAACGTGACCGACGAGGCTTACGCCGCCAACGACTACTACTACATCAAGGACAACGAGTTCTGGCACGCCACGAAGGACTTGGTTACCAACCCCTTCCGCGCCTATCTGTGGACGCCGAAGGCCGAGGGTGTCGCAGCCCGCTCGCTGCGCATCGCCCTGGCTGGCGAGGCTTCCGGCATGCAGGAGCTGAGCACCGAGAGCAGCCTGGCCCTCTTCACCGGACGGGGTGAGCTGAGCGTGGTGGCCCCGCGCACCATGCAGGTGACGGTGACCAACCTGGGCGGCATGGTGATGAGCACCACACGGCTCGGGGCCGGCGAGCGCCTGACGATGCAGCTGCCGCAGGGCGTCTATGTGGTGAACGGTGTTAAAGTTATAGTGAAATAAAAAGTAAGGAGGAAACAGTATATGCAGAAGAAAGAATACATGGCTCCGCAGATGGAGACAATCATCCTGACAACAGGTCCGGAACCCTTGATGACCAGCGGCGGAGGCGCCGAAGCTCCGCGCAACATCCGCTACGGTGGCGACGATGACGGCTGGGGCGAAGGCGACTGACTGACGCCTGTGACGAAGGGGCGGGAGTTATGTGCTCCCGCCCCTCGTTTTTTTGGTACTGCAAGATTTTGTGTGGGTTGTGCTTTTATATAAGTTACTGACCCCACCCGAAAACTTTCAGAACCCGTTCTTTATGCTGTAAGCGTTTACTTACCCTCGGCGTCCTTCTGCCTTATTTCCACGCGACGTATCTTTCCGCTGATGGTCTTCGGCAGCTCGTCGACGAACTCCACGATGCGGGGGTACTTATAGGGAGCCGTAACGTGCTTCACGTGCTGCTGCAGCTCCTTTACCAGCTCTTCGCCGGCCTTGTCCTTCCACTCCTTGCCCAGCACCACGGTGGCCTTCACCACCATGCCGCGCACGTCGTCGGGCACGCCTGTGATGGCGCATTCCACCACGGCGGGGTGCGTCATCAGTGCGCTCTCCACCTCGAAGGGTCCTATGCGGTATCCGCTCGACTTGATGACGTCGTCGATGCGGCCCTCAAACCAGTAGTAGCCGTCCTCGTCGCGCCAGGCCATGTCGCCGGTGTGGTATATGCCGTCGTGCCAGGCCTCGCGGGTCTTCTCCTCGTCGCGGTAGTAGCCCTTGAACAGTCCCACGGGCTTCTTGCTGCCCACGCGCACCACTATCTCGCCCTTCTCGCCGTCCTCGCAGGGGGTGCCGTCGGCGCGCAGCAGGTCTATCTCGTACTGTGCGTTAGGAATGCCCATCGAGCCGGGCTTCGGCTCCATCCAGGGGAAGGTGCCCAGGGTCATCGTGGTCTCCGTCTGTCCGAAGCCCTCCATCATCTTGATGCCTGTTTTCTCATAGAATTTCTCGAAGACGGCGGGGTTCAGGGCTTCGCCTGCGGTGCAGCAGTATTCGAGGCTCGACAGGTCGTACTTCGACAGGTCCTCGCGTATCATGAAGCGGTAGATGGTGGGCGGTGCGCAGAAGGATGTCACGCGGTAGCGCTCCATCTGCCGCAGCAGCGTGTCGGCGTTGAACTTCTCGTGGTCGAAGACGAAGACCGTAGCCCCGGCGAACCACTGTCCGTAGAACTTCCCCCATACGGCCTTGCCCCACCCCGTGTCGGCCACGGTCAGGTGCAGGCTTCCCTCGTGCAGGTTATGCCAGAATACGCCCGTGGTCAGGTGCCCCATGGCGTACAGGTAGTCGTGTGCCACCATCTTCGGCTCGCCGCTGGTGCCGCTGGTGAAGTACATGAGCATGGTGTCGTCGTTGTCGTTGACAAAGTCCGGACGCTGGAAGGGCGGTGCCTGCATCCATTCTGCCTGGTAGTCGTGGAATCCGTCGGGCACGGGCCTGCCTGCCACGGTGCCGTCGGCCTGCTGCTCTCTGACGGCGATGTACTGGCTGACGGTGGGGCTGTCGGCCCTGGCGGCCTGTATCTGGCTGACCACGTAGTCGTCGTCGACGCAGATGATGGCCTTCACGCTGGCGCGCGTGTTCCTATATATTATATCCTTCTTCGTGAGCATGTGTGTGGCCGGTATGACCACGGCGCCTATCTTGCACAGGGCGAGCATGACGACCCACCACTCGTAGCGGCGCTTCAGTATGAGCATCACGGGGTCGCCCTTGCCTATGCCGAGGGTCTGCAGGTAGCTGGCGGCCTGGTCGCTCTGCTCCTTCAGCTGTGCGAAGGTGGCACGTATCTCGGCTCCCTTGTCGTTGGTCCACAGCAGGGCCAGCCCCTCGGGCTTCTCCAGTGCCCACTGGTCCATGACGTCGTAGGCGAAGTTGAAGTGTTCGGGAATGATGAACTCCAGGTGCTTGTTGTAGTCCTCCACTGAGGTAAAGCTTGTCTGCTTCAGAAAACGGAGACCCACCCCCTGCCCCTCCCTGTGAGGGAGGGGAGCAGATACTCCGTTCGACATGTTCTTATTTTCCATTTGTGTCTAATTGTTTTGCAAGGTAATTACTCCCCTCCGGAGGGGTTGGGGGAGGGTCTCTTATTCTACAGTGAATGCCAGGAACTTCACGGGCTTGTCGCCCACGGCGAGCATGCCATGGGGCTTTGTGGAGTCGAAGTAGATGGAGTCGCCCTCGGCGAGGACTATCGTCTTTCCGGCTATGTACAGCTCCATGGTTCCTTCGAGCACCAGGTTGAACTCCTGGCCGGGGTGGGTGTTCTTGTAGATGGTGTGTGCGTTGGGCTTTGGCTCCACGGTGACGATGAACACGTCGGCCTTGTGGCCCACGAATCCGCTGACGAGCGACTGGTACTTGTATGCCTTCGTGCGCTCCACGCTCTTGCCCTGTCCGCGTCGCACCACGAAGTAGCTCTTCATGTGTGCCGACTCGGCGAACATCAGCTCCTCGGCCGACACGCCGTACTTGTGGGCTATCTTCATCAGGTTCGAGATGGTGATGTCGGCCTCGCCGCGCTCTATCTTGTCGTACTTCTCTTCCGACACGCCGATGGTCTGGGCCATCTCGCTCAGGGGTATGTCGAGCACGTCGCGCAGCCCGCGCAGGCGCTCGCCTATCTGCTTTAATTGATCGTCCATAATGATGCTTAGTTTAATTTTTGCATGCAAAAGTACAAAGTTTTCCTTAAACTGGCAAACAATTATAGAAACATTAACACTGCACGGACAGAAAGTAACTCTTCAGCCCATAGAACCGCTAAAGCGGGCTTTGAAAAACAAAATAAAACCAAAGAAAACAGAATAAAACCAATCTGAGAGAAATAGCTACGCCAGAAAGGGAAACATAAAAGTGCTATACGCGCGCGCGAAGACCAATACGCTACACTCGCTACACCGGAAGAAGGGCGCAGATGAAAACTTCCGTG
>DGHX01000014.1:0-3358 GCA_002392835.1 Prevotella sp. UBA3837
GAGGTGGCACTGCACAACGTCAACATTCAGATTCTCTATCGTAAGATTCTCGAGGAGTCGCTCATCCTCTCGCAGGTGCATGCTGACCTCGTCAGGTTCGAGAGCGCCGAGAACCGCTATCGCCGCATGTGCAAGCTCTCGCCGCAGGTGGCTCTGCGCGCACCGCTGCTCTACATCGCCAGCTATCTGCAGATGACGCCCGAGACGCTGAGCCGCGTGCGCTCCACCGTTCTCCTCGACTGACAAACCATCACCACAATGATTGCTACATGCAAACGACTGGGCCTTGCACTGCTCATGGCTGTCTTCCAGATGGCATGCACGGCGCAGGCCTCACATAACGAACAGGAAGAGGGCGGTGGCCGTGAGGGTCACAGTCTTCTCAACGTCGTCATCCTCGGAGATTCCAACGCATGGATAGGTGGCGACAACTGCGACCAGCCCAATGGCTGGAATAAATGGTTCAACGACCGTTTCGCCCCCGCTACCTGCAAGAGCTACGCACGTAGCGGTGCCACATGGACCAACACGTCGACAACACAGTGCAACATCACTCAGAACATTGCCGTGCTTGGAAACGACAATGTGGTGTACAACCAGATAGAAAGACTCAAAACGGCAGCCGACAACGGACAACAGCCCACGCCACACCTTATCCTCATAGCCGCCGGCACCAACGATGCGTGGTTTGCCGACAAGCGACCGGGCATCTTCAGCCAGACTGCTGAGCAGGCCTTCTCCCTTGCCGACCGCTTCTCCACTCATCAGTCCGTCGGACAGATGGTGTCGCTGGCAGCATCGGTCCGATACGGATGCGAGCTGCTCATGCAGTATTTCCCCGACTGCCAGATCATCCTGCTCACACCGCCACAGACCACAGCCACCTCCACAGAGCGCATCGCGCAGGTGTCTGACATCATCGAGGCTTGTGGACATCGCATGAGCATTGCCGTCATCAGACTCGACCGCGAGGCCTGCAACTATGACATCCGCGAAAGACAAGACAAGCATTTCACAACCGACGGTACGCACAGTTCGCCGCAGGGCGCACGTCGCAACGGCTACTACATAGCCAACCGCGTTTCCTCCATGCTGCAGTTCTAAGACGCTGCGGCCATTTCATTCATCATCTTCAATATGGTATTCTCCGATTTGTTCTTTTTGTTCGCTTTCATCCCCTCGTTTGCGCTGTGCTATCTGTTGGCAGCGGCTTTCGATCGAGGACAGGAAAGCACAGAACCACGTCAGCCTTTCTTCAAGGCCAGGAACCTTGCCATCGTGCTCTTCTCGCTCATCTTCTATGCATGGGGCGAGCCAGTCTATGTGTTCCTCATGTTGGGCTGTGTGCTGGTCAACTACCTGTCGGGTCTGCTCATCGACCGTCAGGATGAGCAGCACCGTCGGCGCCTTGCTCTCACGGCCGGACTGGTATGCAACATCCTCATTCTGGCCACGTTCAAGTACCTGGGATTCTTTGTCGAACAGCTGGCGCAGATAGGCATCGTCATCAATGCGCCCAAGATTTCCCTTCCCATCGGCATCAGTTTCTACACCTTCCAGTCCATCTCCTATCTCATCGACGTCTTCCGTCGTCAGTCGCCTGTGCAGCGCAGGTTTGTCGACTTGCTGCTCTACATCTCCATGTTCCCGCAGCTCATCGCCGGACCTATTGTGCGCTACGACACCGTAGCACGTGAGATTCACGACCGCCACGTGTCTACCGATGACCTCTCGGCCGGCATCTATCGTTTCCTCATCGGACTGGGCAAGAAGGTCATCCTGGCCAACCAGCTGTCGGAGATTTCCGACCAGTTTCTGGTCAACGGCCTGTCCTCTCTCTCCACTGCTGGCGCATGGATTGGCATCGTGGCCTACACATTCCAGATTTATTTCGACTTTTCCGGCTACAGCGACATGGCCATCGGTCTCGGCCGCTGTCTGGGCTTCCACTTCAACGAGAACTTCCGCCACCCCTATTGCTGCAACAGCATTACCGACTTCTGGCGGCGCTGGCACATCTCGCTGGGTAGCTTCTTCCGCGACTATGTCTACATCCCGCTCGGAGGCAACCGCCGCCATCAGGCCGTCAACATCTTCGTGGTGTGGTTTCTCACCGGCATGTGGCATGGGGCCAGCTGGAACTTCATCATCTGGGGCGTCTATTTCGGCTTCATCGTGACCATTGAGAAATACACGTTGCTGAAGGTCCACAGCCGCATTCCCTCCGTCTTTCTACACATTTACAGCCTGCTGCTCGTCATCATCGGGTGGGGCATCTTCTATTTCGACGACTTCCAGAAGATGACGGTCTTCTTCCGTTCTTTCTTTGCCCAGCAGGGAGAACTTACCGATTTCGTCGCACAGAGTGCCCTTACCGACCATTTCTGGCTCTGGCTGCTGGCCATCGTTTTCTGCATGCCCGTCCGCACGGCCACGGCTCAGCTCATAGGCCGTCTCACCAAGTCGGCTCTTTCGCTCCGCACGTCCATCGTCTTCGTTTCACGGCTCGCGGTCTCCATCGTCATTCTTGTGCTGAGCGTCGCCTTACTGGTCGGAGCCACCAACAATGCCTTCATCTACACCCGTTTTTAGAATCTCACATGATGCATTCCAACATATTGTCCGCTCTCTGGCGTAAGCCCATCCTCGCGATGTCGTATGTCGTGTTCCTGCTGTCGTTCGGCGTTCATCCTGCTGTCGCTCAGCCGTCAGCGCGACAGCCCAAGCCCGGCATCGTCATCGTCGACGACTCTGTCAATACGCGCACCTTCCAGACGTTCGTCGTACCAGTGGAGAATGCCACGCCCTATGCCCAGGTGGTCAACCACTACCGACAGGTCTTTGCCGACAGCATCCGCATCTACTGCATGGTCATCCCCACGGCTGTTGAGTTCTATTGTCCCGACATGGCAAAGAGCTGGACACATTCCGAGCGTCTTACCATCGATCACATCTGCGGTTTGCTCAGCGACTCGGTGACTGCCATTGACGTCTGCTCGGCGCTTGCCGCCCATGTGTCGGAGCCCATCTATGCACGCACCGACCACCACTGGCTGCCCCTCGGCGCCTACTATGCCGCTCAGGCGTTTGCAAGTGCTGCCGGCGTTCCCTTCCGCGACCTCGGTTCCTACGACCGCCATGTCATTGGTCGTTTTGTGGGCAGCATGTTCCGTTATTCGGGGCGCGACTCAGCCGTTGTTGCCTATCCTGAGGAGTTCGTCTACTACACCCCGCGTGGCATTCGCTACCAGACGTCGTTCGTGGAGTACCAGCTCGACAAGAGTCGTCGGAAGGTCATCAGCGAGAGCATACCCTCAGAGACACGTTTCTTCCAGCCCTATCCCGACGGCAGCAGCCT
>DGHX01000014.1:3427-5796 GCA_002392835.1 Prevotella sp. UBA3837
GCCTACTGCACGTTCATGGGCGGCGACTACCGTCTGACGCACGTCGCCACTGCCACACGCAACCACCGTCGCCTGCTCATCCTCAAGGACAGCTTCGGCAACGCGCTTCCCGCCTACCTCTTCTATGGTTTCCAGGACATCCATGTCGTCGACTGCCGCTATTTCACCAAGAACCTCGTAGACTATGTCCGTGACCACCATATTACCGACATACTCTTCGCCAACAACGTCAGCCATGCCTCCCTCCCTGCCACCACCGACTCCTACCGAGCTTACCTTACGCAGGATAAGTGAGCGTGAAGCACCTCTCAGTTTTCAGTTTTCAGTTTTCAGTTCTCAGTTTCCAAAGTATGAAAAAGTCATATATCGCCATCATCACAACCGTTTTTCTTGCCTTCGCAGTCGTGTTTCTCACCTTTCCGCGGAGCACTGTGTCAGAACTGGAGAAGCGCGAGCTTGCCACCTTCCCTGAGTTCTCGTGGCAACGACTCTTCGACGGCTCCTTCACCCGCGACGTCTCGTCGTGGTTCAGCGACAGCGAGCCCTATCGTGACCGCTTCATGGCCCTCAGCATGATGGTCAAGGACCACCAGCGACTCATTCTCTCCGACCAGGACAACGTCACCTTCCACGCCGCTGAGGCCGACGGTTCCTCCGACCCGGAAACCGCCACCAGTACCGTCGAGGAAGAGCAGGCGCAGGACGAAGGGGGAGAGGTGAACCTTGCCGAGTATAAGAACAAGGTGACAGCCGAGGCCAACTCCAAGATCTCGCACGCCGGCATCATGGTCATTGGTACCAGCAAGAACGTACGCGCACTCATGGCATACGGCGGAGGTCCCACCATGGGCAACACCTACGCCCAGATTGCCAACGAATACCAGAAGAAGCTCGGCAACGATGTGCAGGTCTACTGCATGGTCATCCCCACGGCCGTCGAGTTCTATTGTCCCGACAAGGCACGCAAGAGCACCAAGTCGCAGCGCGCCACCATCACCAACATCTACCATACCCTCGACCCGAAGGTCAAGGCCGTCGACATCTACACCACCCTCGGACAGCACGCCGAGGAGTCCATCTACCTCCGCACCGACCACCATTGGGCCCCCCTCGGCGCCTACTATGCCGCCCAGAAGTTCGCTGCCGTGGCGGGAGTGCCTTTCCGCGACCTCACACACTACGAGCAGCACGTCGTGCACGACTACGTCGGCTCCATGTATGGATTCTCCAAGGACATCTCCATCAAGAACGCTCCCGAGGATTTCGTCTACTACATTCCCAAGGAGGTCGACTACACCACTACCTACACCATCTACGACGTCAACAAGGACTATCAGGTCACAGGCGAGCACAAACCCATACAGGGCAAGTTCTTCATGCACTACAAGGATGGTAGCGGAGCGGCCTACAGCACCTTCATGGGCGGCGACTCCAAGATTACCTGCGTGCGTACATCCACCAACAACCACCGTCGCGTCCTCATCCTCAAGGACAGCTTCGGCAACGCACTGCCAGGCTATATGTTCTACTCCTTTGAAGAAGTGCACGTCGTCGATTTCCGCTATTTCCGCAAGAACATCGCTGCATACATTCGTGACAATCACATCACCGACGTCCTCTTTGCCAACAACGTGTTCATGACCTGCTCCGCCAACACCGCCAAGAACTATCGCCGCTTCCTCACGCAGTAAAGAGTGGTGGACAACAAACTCAACCTGCAACGCACGTTTTTTACAGAGGGCTTTTTTGTCTAGTTAAACAGACCGATGAGTGCCTTAAAAAAAGATGGCAGAAAAAGTCAGTTTATTTGCCAATTAAACGTAGTTTTTTTAGCAGTTTTTTTAGCTAAGGACAAAACATGGACTGTTTTGGACGTTCTTTGTGAACCGAGCATAGCAGGAGAGATCCTGAGTCAGTCCGTGTGTTAGTATGACAAGTAAAGCAGACAAGAACAGACTCGCGGAGAAAGGTCCGTTTTTCGTTCCTCCCTCTTTTTTGTCCGTTTTTTCGGGTAGACGCTGTAAACAATGCACTTTTCGTTTGAAAAGTTGAAAAAATTGCACATAAAATTTTCTAATGTGCAAATAAGATATTACCTTTGCACAATAAATTGAAATTTGTGCAATGAAACAAATCCCTAGTTTCAACAACTATATAGAAACATCCATCGTCCAGAACTGGGACCACGACGCGCTCACCGACTACCGGGGCGCCACGCTGCAATTCAAAGACGTGGCGCGAAAGATTGAGAAGCTGCACATACTGTTTGAGAACAGTGGAGTGGGGAAGGGCGACAAAATAGCCATCTGCGGTCGCAACAGCGCACACTGGGCAGTGGCCTTCATGGCGGTACTTACCTACGGCGCCGT
>DGHX01000109.1 GCA_002392835.1 Prevotella sp. UBA3837
TCGCTCTTCTTGTCGTAAGCCTTGATGTCCTTCACGGCCTCCACGGGCAGTAGGTTTGTCAGCATGGCCTCGCTGAACGCTGTCTGTCCGTTCATCATCAGTTTCAACGGCTCGCCGTTCCAGAGCAACTTGCCATCAATGATGCTCACGCCCGGCAGCTGCTCTATCAGTTCTATCAGACGTGCGCCGTCCTGCGTCTTGAAAGCCTCGGGGTTGAACACCACAGTGTCGCCCCTCATGTAGAAACGGCGCATACGGCCTTCCACCATCACCTCGCTCAGCAGGTGTTCGTCCATCTTCAGCCGGAAGTCGTCAATCGTTACGGTGTCGCGGTCGTTGTTTCCCATCCGCTGCACCTTCTGGCTATGATATCCAAAGTAGCTTGCCGTGATGGTCAGTTTCGACATTTCCATCCGGCAGACGAAAAGGAACCGCCCCACCGAGTCGGTTCTGACGGTCGTTTGCATGACGCTGTTCATGTCGAGCGACTGTTCGTTGAACACAACCTCCGCCCCTTGCAGCGGCTCGCCTGTGTCGGCATCCACCACACGGCCTTTGATGATGTCGGCCTGTGCGGTAACTACGCCCAGAACGAGGGCGAGAATAAGTGTGATGATATGCCTTTTCATTCTTCTGCTATCATTAGGTCCTTCAGTTTCCCGGAGAATCTATTATTGTCTTTTTTTAGGTTGCTTGTTGAACTTATACGACACACTCAACATGGCATAGCGGCCAAGGATGTTCTGCCAGGTCTCGGTGCGTCCGTAGGCGTTGACGGTGCGGGTGACGGCATCGAGCTGGCCCAGCAGGTCATAGGCGGCGAGGCGCAGCAGCAGGCGGTCGCCTAACAACTGGCGTGAGAGCGATGCCCCGACGACGAGGTGGTCGGTGTTCATCGACGGGTCGTTGTAGCCACGGCGTGTATAGACCTTGGCATCGGCGGTGAGTTCTATCTTGAAAGGGAGTTGGGTGTGTCCCTCGACTCCGTAGGTGAGATTGAAGCAGTTGAAGGGCTGGAATCCCGCCTCGTCGGACGTGATGTGCGCATACTCGGCATTGGTGCCCACCTCGACGCGGGTCTTCGCCTGCTCGTAGGACACGTGGAGCGAGGCTGCCGGCATGAAGGTGCTGACGGTGCGCTTGTGGTTGACGAACTCCGTGGAGGTGGCATAGGTGGCCTGTGCCGATGCGTTGGCATAGAAGCGGCGCTCCTTTGTGAAGGGCGTGCGGTAGTTGACGGAACCGCTCACTGCATTGCGCCCGTGCATGTTCATTAGGCTCACGGTCTGTACGCCGGTCGAGGAGTCGTACTCCACGGCGCGGGCTATCTGGCGTGGCTGCACGCTGACGGCGGCAGAGGCCTGGAATATCTTGCGCGAGCGGAAATCCATGTTGCGGTAGAACAGCGACACGTTGTGTGTCATCATGCCCCGTATGTCGTCATTGCCGCCCAGGTTGGTGATGAGCGGATTGGTGTTGTCGCGGTAGGGAATGAAGTCGATCATTGCGGGTGCCTGCTGCTTCATGTTATACTCCAACTGCAGCAGCCACACGTTGGGGCGCTCGTAGTTGATGCGCATCTGAGGTTCGACGAAGGCGAACCGCTTGTTGAGGCAGGTGTCGATGATGTTGCGCTCGTAATCTAGCTGGTGGCGCTCCAATCGCAACAAAGTGTTGGCAGAAATGTTGATGCGATGGCCTGACTTAAGTTGTCTAAACAGGGTGAGACCCATACGGGGCGTGCCCGTCAGGGTGCGCTGCGTGGAATGGTAGGAGTTGATGGCGTCGAGCACCTGCAAGGTCTGGCTCACCGAGTCGCTCACGAAATAGAGCAGGCGGGGCGCATGGTCGTACTTCATGTCGAAGGTGAACGACGGCGTGAGCGTGAGCATCCATCCGGCCACGTCGCTCCACGTCACGGGACAGTCCACTGAGGCCGACCCGCTGGCCCTGCGCACCGGGGCGGAGCCATATGTGCGGCGCTCGATGTCGGGTGTCTGGGATGCCTGATAGAACCGAACGTCGTTTCTCTCCGTTGTCCGTGTGTGTCCGTCAGCGAAATTTCCACTCAGGTTGAGGTGAAGCACGTCGCCCAGTTCCGACAGCTTGAACGAGGCGCTGGCCTCCAAGCCACCATTCCACATATAGCCGTTGATGTGACGCTGGATGGCCTGCGTCGAGATGAGGTGCGGCTGCTGACTGAAGGGACGGTCGGATATGAAAAAGATGCTGTCGATGACTGAGCCGTTCTGCTCGTCGATGGGTGCGGAGAGTTCGGCCAGCCACGACTCGGCATCCGAGCGGTTGTCTGTATATTCCACTTTCGGTTTCAGCATCGCATGGAATCCGCTGCCGGGACGTTTCAGTTCCAGCGAGTGGCGAGTGACGACGTGCGTGTTCCTGGCTTCGTCCTGGGCACGCAGACGCGAGTATGTGTCGTCCGTGGTGAGGAAGCGCACCGACGACTGTCGTGTCCGTATGTCCTGGTTGTTATAATCCACTGACACCTCGCCCTCGTAGTTGAAGCGGCGCTGGCGGTCGTCGATGGTGTGCATGAGTCCTGCCGACGTGTAGGTGGACGGAACGGTGAGTTCGTACAGGTTGCTCCACTGTCCCGAGGTGCCGGGCGTGGAGGCATCGTTGATATTGTTAGAGTTGATAAACGCCACCGATCGAGTGTAGTTGGAGAAGCGCAGGCCGAACAGCTTGGCGCGGTAGCGGTTGTCGGTGCCCATGCCCACGTCGGCGTTCACCGACCAGCCGAACGAATAGATGCGCTTCAGCCCCACGTCCATCACCAGCTCCTTCTCTCGGTTGTTCAGCCGCTGTATGCCCAGGGCCACGTCGCTGTCCGACTCGCGGCGATAGACCTTCACCTTGTCAACCATGTAGGCGGGCAGGTTGTCGAGTGCAATCTTGGGATTGCCACGGAAGAAATTCCTGCCATTGACGAGCAGGTTGTCCACAAACTCGCCGTTCACATAGATGCGACCGCCCTTCAGTTCCACGCCAGGCAACTGGCGCACCAGCGCGTCGAGCATCGAACCGTTGGCTAGTTCAAAGGCATCGGCATTATAGACCACGGTGTCGCCACGCATCACCATCTTTATTTTAGATGCCGTCACCACCACTTCATCCAGAATCTTGCCCTCTATGAAGTCTTCGGCAATGTTCTTTGGCCGCTTGCGCAATTTGACGGGGTCAAGCGTGATGCGCGGGCGGCGGTGGCGGCTGAAGTTCAGACGGATATGGCGACCCACGGGCTGATAACGCGGATGAGCGTAGCTGACGATGTAGTCGCCCCCTTCGGGCAGGTTGATACGCCAGCCCCAACCTGCGTTATGTGTGCTGCCAACAAGACTGGTGCTATCGGCATTCCACACCATCACGACACAACTGTCAACGGCCTCGCCCGTGAAACTGTCAACGACCGAGCCTGACAGCGTGAACGTCTGAGCCCCTACCGAAGTGACGGCAAGGGCGATGAGAATGGTGATGAATTGCCTTTTCATTACTTTTCTATGATTTAGTGTTTCTGTGCCTTTTGTTTATCGTCTACGTAGTCCAATAGTTCCCTGATCTCTTCTTGGGTGAGATCGTTAGTATATAACATATGGTGGACGCCGGGGAAGTGGCGCCACAGGAAACGACGGATGGATGCTTTATTTATCATAGTATTCCCTTTAAAATTCATTTGTTGGCCACTGAACAACCGCCCAAACGATGAGGTGATGATTTCCAAATCTATGTTCTTTTCATTTTATTCTTTCATTTTTAATCTTCGCCCAGCCGTCCTCATAGCCATCCTTCTGCACCCGCACCAGGTAGTTGCCGGGCTTTCCAGACATGCCGATGTAATATATGGTGGATACGTGAATGGAATCGTTTCCAATCTCATGGACTTGCGGATAGCACTCCACCATCGTGCTGTCATCGCGCATCAGCGTGACCTTGCAGCCGAAGAGGCCGCGCTCCAGGAAGCCGTCCTGCACGCCGCCTTGCAGCACCACGCCTGAACCCTGCCCCATTGCGGAAATGGCGACAAAGGTGAGAATGATGGTGATGATTCCCTTGTTCATCATTGTTTTATTTCTTTTGATTCTCCATCTCAATGTAATTCCTGCCGTCCTCGGTCTTCTTGATTTCATACTCCGGCGGATTGCCATCGTGGATGATGTTCATGACTTCGTGAATGTCCTCTTCGCTGAGGTCTTCCTCGCATAAAAATGAGCTTGGAATAGGCGATGTGTAGCGCCTGAACCAGTGCCACAGGTCTTCAAAGAACCAGCCGATGCGATTCCAGAAGAGGGTCCGGATGCTGATGTACACCAGCATGACGATGGTGACGATGAGCAGCACAAAGAGAATGATGCTCATAACGATGTTGGTGGTCTCATCGGCAGTCAACTCATTGCCGTTGAACCAGCGCTGAAA
>DGHX01000051.1 GCA_002392835.1 Prevotella sp. UBA3837
GATACCAATAATTCCTTCACATCCACATCGAGGTGGCGTGCAATCTCGTAGAGTTGTTCCACTGAAGGCTGCACCTTGTTGGTCATCCATCGTGAAACAGTACTGATGCTGTGACCCATCTGCTCTGAGAGCCATGTGCCAGTTCTTTCTTTCTCAGCCAAAACAATCTTGACCTGCGGTCGAGCCTGCTCCCACTCGGCAGAGTCGAAACTAACTTCACTCTGCACTCGCTTACTCGCAGCCTTTAGCCTGTTATATTTGTGAATTTCCATTTGCTTTTAGTTATTCTTGCCCAACATTGGGCGTTCTGTGCGCAAATATAATCAAAAATATTGTGTATACAATAATTCGTGAACATAAATTAAGATAATTGATAGCTTTTCCACTTGAATATGACATCATTCCGCACAGAATACAGCATGAAATGCCATAGAAGGGTGTAGCCTAATACGCAGTTTTCTGTGGAGTGTCACACAAAGATGCTTGTCTGCTTTCTGATGAGCAAGCTCGGCAGACATTAGGGTCTTGTTTCCCTGAATTGTTATTTCACAACAAGGAATTTTTAAAGTAATCTTACCTGGAAATCATGATGTACCTTTGCCCGCAAATTACAAAAACCAAATAAAACATGGAAGTTATATCAATTGAGCGCAGTACCTGCGAGGTAATCGGCTTGCCGCTTCGCTCGTCGAAGAACTGCTGACGAGCTTCAACAACTTCGTCACAAAGATGAAAGAGATGGCCAGTAGAGGCAATGACAAAGGTTACAACTGAACTGCGATTGCGTTCCGTTAATCGTTACCCTGCCCATCACAGGCACCATGCCATGGTACCCTCCCCGAGACACTCAGTCTCGTGGTCCCTCCCTTCTCCTTACTCTTGTTTACATAGAACAGAATGTTAAAAGTACTTCTCATGTTTCTTACTCCTTTTTTAATTTCGGCTGCAAAACTACTATTTCTTTTGGCGTCCATCGCTATGCAAAATATAGCAGTTTGCTGAATAAGAAACTGGCGGTGAAAGGTGCACCATTCTTCACCATTTTGCGTGATAACTTTACTCGGCTCCAAGGACATAAATTGGGTTACGAATAAGAAACCTAACTCCTTCACCAATTCTCCCCAATTTGCTTTTAGTCCCTATTTGAACTTCCTCATTCTTCCCCGTCTTGCCTTTATTTCAGGCTGAATTGCGTTAATCTTCCAAAATCGCTTCGTAACTACAACATTTTTTTGTAACTTTGCAGCACGATAGGGGAACGATAGTAACCTCTTGTAAATATAGCACACATGATGGAAGATATTGTATTTGATTTCAAGAATGTGCCGGCAAGCTGGCAACTGTGCTTTCTCAGCGAGTGTCCGCGTAAGGACGAGTGCCTCCGTCAGCTGGCTTTCCACCACCTGCCTGCCCGGCAGGTGTTCGGTCCGGCCATCTATCCTAATGTTGAGATAGGCGAGAAGGGATGCCGCTTCTTCGCCGTTGGCCAGCCCAAGCGCATGGCGTGGGGCTTCAACACCCTCTTTGCCGAGGTGAAGCAGAAGGACGTGAGTGGACTGCGCAACGCCATGAAGCAATACTTGGGCGGACACAGCAACTACTACCGTTATAGCAGGGGAGAACGGCTGCTGAGTACAGAACAGCAGGAGTGGATCATCAACCTGTTCCGGCGCTTTGGCTATACCGACGGCCTGACCTTCGACCACTATGCCCGGGTCTATGACTTCGAGCATTGAAAAATAGCAGCAGAACCCCATTTTCCTGCACCTGACCTGACTATCAGCCGTTTACGCTCTTTTTCCAGCACCGTTTCCTGCACCACTGCTTAAGTAAGGGGGAGTGAAGGGGAAAACTTTATTTCTATTTAAGAAGTTTTAATATTAGTACCAGAAAAACGTGCCTGGGCTTGGTACTCGGAGTGCGCGGGCCGCGGACAACGAGTACCAAGCCCGCGAACAAAGAGTGCGCGGGCCGCGTATGTTTATTTCGACGCAAGACGCTGGCTGTGAGCGCAGTAGACATTTGCAGGAACCATTGATTCTTGTTATCTTTGCAGGCGATTTTAATACCAAAGACCTATGAAGATATCAAAAATCTGTTTGAAGCAAGGGGCTTGGCAGCTGCCGGTGACCACCGACCTGCAGGCCGTAGTAGAGAAGATGCGCGAGAAGAAGATGCTGTCGTCGGCATCGAAGCCTCGCCTGCTGTTCAGCGCCACGTTTGGGCGAGGGGGCCTCAGCGACGTGCGCCACCTGACGGGGCTGTTGCTGCTGACGGCCGCGAGCGATGACCCCACCCAGATACGCGAGTGGCAGCAAGGGGCAGGGCTGGTGCCCTACACGCTGCTGGCCTTCCGCAGTCAGGACCGCCGCGAGCTGCATGTGGTGGTGCGGGTGGTCAGGGCCGACGGGCAGGAGCCTGCCGGTGCCGATGACTATCTGGCAATGCTGCAGCAGGCCCAGCGCCAGGCGTCAGTCATCTATCAGTCGTTGGCAGGATGCGAGTTTCGGCAAGAGGAGGTCACCCTGTCGTCGGGATGTGCGTTGAGCTACGACCCGCTGCTCGTCTATCATCCTGAATCACAGATGCTTCCCGTGGTGCTGAACACGGCGGGCGCGCTGGCGCAGTATGCTGACTGCCAGGCTGACCGATACGGCTACGTGAGCAATCGCAGCGAAGAGGAGGAGCAGGAGAGGCTGCAGCTGGAGTATCACACCTGTCTGCAGCATGCACTGGAAGAGGCCACCGACGGCGACGAGCAGGCACTGGCCATGCTGGCCGGCTATTGCCGCAAGGCCCGTCTGGGCGAGGAGGCCTGCGTGCACCTGACGCTGTGGCAGTGGCAGTTCCGTCAGAGCGAGGACCTGGTGCGTAAAATCTTCCGCTCGGCCTACGCCAGCCCTTATCGCGGCAAGCCCCTGTCGCAGATGAACCAGAAGGAGCGCATAGCGCGCACCATACGCGACTTCTTCCGCCGTCGCTACCAGCTGCGCTATAACATGGTGAAGCAGATGGTGGAGTTCCGGCCCAACAACCAGTCGTACCACCCGTGGCGGCCGCTGGACGACCGCGAGCTGCATCGCATCGCCTTTGAAGAGATGCAGGAAGGCGGCCAGGGCTGGCTCGTCGACATCGAGCTGTATGTACACTCGTCGATGGTGCCGTCCTATCACCCCATACACGAGTTCCTGGCAGCCTGCGGACAGTGGGACCAGAAGCGCAACTACATCGAGGAGTATGCGCGCAGGCTGAAGACCGACTACGCCGAGTGGCCCCGCTATTTCCACCGGTGGCTGCTGGCCATGGTGGCGCAGGCCATGGGCAAGAGCCGCGACTACGGCAACTCGATGGTGCCGCTGCTCATAGGCGGGCAGGCCATGAAGAAGTCGACCTTCTGCAAGAACATCCTGCCCTACGCCCTGCGGGAATACTACATGGACGACATCAAGATGGACAACGCCGAGCAGGTGGAGCGTGTGCTGGGACGTATGTGGCTGGTAAACATCGACGAGTACAACAGCAAGACCGACCGCGAGCAGGCGAAGATCAAGCGGCTGCTGACGGAGAAGGACGTGCAGGTGCGGCGCATGCGCTCGGACCAGTACACCATGACGCCGCGCCTGTGCTCGTTCATCGCCACCACCAACGAGCGCCGTCCGCTCTGCGACCCTACGGGCTCGCGCCGCTACCTGTGTGTGCAGATGACGGGACAGGCCGACATGACGGGCACCACCGACCACCGGCAGATTTTTGCCCAGGCCGTGTACGAGATTGAGCACGGCGTGCAGTACTGGTTCGACAACGACGACGAGCGCGAGATCAGCGAGCATAACCGCCGCTACCAGGCACGCTCTTCGGCCGAAGAGGCCCTGACCACCCTCTTCGAGCCTGCCGAGAACCGCAAGGAGCACTTCATGACCGCCACCGAGATTCAGCAGGAGCTGCGCCGCCACCTGATGGCTGCCGACGTGCCTACGCTGGGCAAGCTGGGGCGAGCCCTGCACCGCCAGCACATACCCGACGGCTCGCAAAACGGCGTTCACGGCTATTATCTTACACTACGAAAGAAAAAGGTGCAGCTTTAGGTGCACCTTTTTCTTGCTAACCCACTGAGTGTCAGTGCAGGTGCAGGAAAAGCAGGAAAATACACAATTCATGCGGCCTGGCTCTTTTTGTCATTTTTTTATGGAAAACAGCACCGACTTTGCGAAAAAAGTTGTATATTTGCAGCAAACTTTTCGAATCACCGAAAGCAAACATGAATAATAACAATACAGACCCCACCCCCAACCCCTCCCCTTGAAGGGAGGGGAGCGGCTCCGCCTTCGGTGCCCGTAGGCACTCCCCTCCCTTCAAGGGGAGGGGTTGGGGGTGGGGTCTGTAACTTAGTTATATAGAAGCACGAATGAGCATACTGAAACACATCGATTCGCTTCAGAGCGACTAACAACCTCAAATCAATAAGAACAACTATGTACGGAAAAATGAAAGAACACCTCGCCACAACACTGCGCGAGATTCGCGAGGCAGGCCTCTATAAGGAGGAACGCCTCATCTGCAGCCCCCAGCGGGCCGCCATCCAGGTGCTCGACGGCACCACGGGCACCACACAGCAGGTGCTGAACTTCTGTGCCAACAACTATCTGGGCCTGAGCGACCACCCCCGACTCATCGAGGCCTCGAAGCAGATGATGGAGCAGCGCGGCTTCGGCATGTCGAGCGTGCGCTTCATCTGCGGCACACAGGACATACACAAGGAGCTGGAGCAGGCCATCAGCGACTACTTCAAGACCGACGACACCATCCTCTACGCAGCCTGCTTCGATGCCAACGGCGGCGTTTTCGAGCCGTTGCTCACCGAGGAGGATGCCATCATCAGCGACGCACTGAACCACGCCAGCATCATCGACGGCGTGCGGCTGTGCAAGGCCAAACGCTACCGCTATGCCAACGCCGACATGCAGGAGCTGGAACAGTGTCTGCAGCAGGCACAGGAGCAGCGCTTCCGCATCATCGTCACCGACGGCGTCTTCTCCATGGACGGCAATGTGGCGCCCATCGACAAAATCTGCGACCTGGCCGAGAAGTACGACGCCCTGGTGATGGTCGACGAGAGCCACTCGGCAGGCGTTGTGGGCAAGACGGGCCACGGCGTGAGCGAGTTCTACGGCACCTACGGCCGCGTCGACATCTACACAGGCACGCTGGGTAAGAGCTTCGGCGGAGCACTGGGCGGCTTCACCACAGGCCGAAAGGAAATCATCGACCTGCTGCGCCAGCGCTCGCGGCCCTACCTCTTCAGCAACTCACTGGCACCTGCCATCATCGGGGCCAGCCTCGAGGTGTTCCGCATGCTGAAGGAGAGCAACGAGCTGCACGACCGGCTGGTAGAGAACGTTGAGTACTTCCGCGAGAAGATGATGACGGCCGGCTTTGACATCAAGCCCACGCAGAGCGCCATCTGCGCCGTCATGCTCTACGACGCCAAACTCTCGCAGACCTTTGCCGCACGCATGCAGCAGGAGGGCATCTACGTCACCGGCTTCTACTACCCCGTGGTGCCGAAGGGACAGGCTCGCATACGCGTACAGATTTCAGCCGGACATACCCGCGAACAGCTCGACAAGTGCATCGAGGCCTTCATCAAGGTGGGGCACGAGCTGGGCGTACTGAAGTAAAACTCGCGCCACAACCACTCAACATCATGACATTCAAAGCTTTCTGGCAGCCGCTGGCAGCCATCTACGGCGAGAACGAGGCAAGATGGATAGGCCGCGAGGTGTTCCTGCTGCGCTATGGACTCAGCCAAACGGCCCTGCTCATGGGCGAGACCGAGCACATCAGCGAGGCCGAGCTGAAGGGGCTGCAACAGCGGCTGCTGGAGGGCGAACCCGTGCAGTACGTGGTGGGCGAGACAGAGTTCTGTGGACACCGCTTCCACACAGCGCACGGCGTGCTCATACCCCGGCCAGAGACCGAGGAGCTGTGCCGGTGGATAGTGGAGGAGTGGAAAGAGGAGAGTGGAAAGAGGCTGCTGGACATAGGCACCGGCAGCGGCTGCATAGCCTGCACGCTGGCGGCCGAGCTGAAGGAAGCACAGGTCGGGGCATGGGACATCTCGGCCGATGCGCTGCGCATTGCCCGCGGCAACGCCGAGCGCTTGGGCGTCAGCGTGAACTTCGAGCTGGTGGATGCCCTGCGACCGCCCCACCCCACTCCCGGCAGCCTCGACATCATCGTGAGCAACCCGCCATACGTCTGCCAGCAGGAGCGCGCCGACATGGAGCGCCACGTGCTGGACCACGAACCGTCGCTGGCGCTCTTCGTGCCCGACGACGACCCGTTGCTGTTCTACCGAGCCATTGCCGACTACGCCCTGCAGGCCCTGCGACCCGGCGGGCGCCTCTACTTCGAGCTGAACTGCCGATTTGCACATGAGACGGCCGACATGCTGCAGCAGGCCGGCTTCAGTGACGTGTGCATCAGGAAGGACCAATACGGAAAAGACAGATTCATAAGCGCATGCAGATGAACGAGAACCTGAACGAGAACCTGAACGCCAACGATAACGTGAAGAAGGCCTACCAGAGGCTGACAGCGCTGTGCGCCCGCGGCGAGCACTGCCAGCAGGACTTGCTGACGAAGATGCGGCAGTGGGGACTGAACGACCAAGAGCAGGCGCTGGTCATGGAGCGCATGGTGAGCGAGCGCTACGTCGACGACGAGCGCTACGCTCGCGCCTTCGTCAGCGACAAGGTGAACTTTGCCAAATGGGGGCGCCGCAAGGTGGAGCAGGCGCTGTGGATGAAGCGCATAGACAGCGACACGGCCACACGGGTGCTCGACGAGGTGGACGACCAGCAGTACATCGACACGCTGCGCCCGCTGCTACGGCAGAAGCGGCGCACCACAAAGGCCGCCAACGAGTGCGAGCTGAACCAGAAACTGATGAGGTTCGCCCTCAGCCGGGGCTTCACCATGGACATCATCAGGCAGTGCATGGAGGTGAACGATGAAAACGACGTTCTGGACTGAGCTGTTCGACCTCATAGCGCCACGCCCGTGTGTCATCTGCGGCGGGCGGCTGACGGCCGGCGAGCAGGTGATTTGCGGCCCGTGCCACATGCACCTGCCGCTGACACGCTACGAGCAGTCGGCATACGACAATCCCATGGCCCGGCTCTTCTGGGGGCAGTTTCCGGTGGAGCGGGCCGCAGCCCTGTTCTTCTACGAGCCACAGTCGCCCACCAGCCGCCTGGTCTATGACATGAAATACCACGGGCGGCCGGAGGTGGCCGTCGCCATGGGGCAGATTATGGCACGCCAGATGGGCAGTTCCGACTTCTTCAGCCACATCGACGCCATCATACCCATCCCCCTGACGTGGCGACGCCAGTGGCAGCGCGGCTACAACCAGAGTGCTGAGCTGGCACAGGGGCTGAGCAGCATGTGCGGTCTGCCCGTATGGACCAAGGTGGTGACGCGCACTCGCTTCAGCCAGAGCCAGACGCACCAGCATGCCTGGGAGCGGCAACAAAATGTGAGCGATGCGTTCCGGCTGCGTGATGCCGGGCGCATCGCCCACAAACATGTGTTGCTGGTCGACGACATAGTAACCACAGGAGCCACCATCACTGCATGCGCACGCACGCTGGCTGAGGCACCGGGCGTGCACATCAGCGTGCTGTCGCTGGGGCTCACCAAGTCATAGCGTCATATCACCTCGATGCCCTGCTCCTCGCACAGGCGCAGGCTCATCTCCTTCAGCTTGAATTTCTGAATCTTACCGCTGCCTGTCAGCGGGAACTGGTCGATGAAGAATACGTACTTCGGAGTCTTGTAGCGGGCTATCTTGCCCCGGCAGAACTCACGCACGTCCTCGCGCGTCATCGTCACGCCCTCGTTCAGGATGATGAAGGCGCCCACCTCCTCGCCGTACTTCTTCGAAGGAACGGCAGCCACCTGCACATCCTTGATACCCGGCATCTGGTAGAGGAACTCCTCAATCTCGCGCGGATAGACGTTCTCGCCACCACGGATGATCATGTCCTTGATGCGGCCCGTGATGCGGTAGAAGCCCTGCTCGTCCTTGATGCCCAGGTCGCCCGAGTGCAGGAATCCGTTCTTGTCGATGACTTCGGCGGTGGCCTGCGGGTTCTTGTAGTAGCCCTTCATCACGTTGAAGCCACGACAGCACATCTCACCCTGCACGCCCACGGGGCACTCCTCGCCCGTCTCCGGGTCGAGCACCTTCACCTCGACGAAGGGATAGTCGCGGCCAACGGTGGTGCAGCGCTGCTCGAAGGTGTCGTTCAGGCAGGTCTGCGTCATACCGGGCGACGACTCGGTAAGGCCGTAGACGCTGGTGATGGTCATGTACATCTTCTCAGAAACGCGCTTCATCAGCTCCACCGGGCAGAGGCTGCCGGCCATGATGCCGGTGCGCAGGCTGGTAAGGTCGAACATGGAGAACATGGGATGGTCGAGCTCGGCAATGAACATAGTGGGCACGCCGTACACCGCCGTGCACCGCTCTTTATGTATGGAGGCAAGCACAACCAGTGGGTCGAACTTCTCGACCACCACCTCCGTACAGCCATGCGTGAGACAGTTCATCGTGGCCAGCACCACGCCGAAGCAGTGGAACAGAGGCACACAGACGCACAGCTTGTCATCCTGTGTGAAGCCCATGTTCTCGCCGGTGAAGTAGCCGTCGTTGCTGATGCCGTAGTGGGTAAGCATCACGCCCTTGGGAAAGCCCGTGGTGCCGCTGGTGTACTGCATGTTGCACACGTCGTGGCAGCTGACGAGGCGTTTCGCCTCCTGTAGCTCATCGTCGTCGATGTTCTGACCCAGCAGCAGCAGCTCGGCGGTGTTGAACATGCCGCGATACTTCTCCATGCCTATGAACACTACGTTCTTCAGGTAAGGGAAACGCTCGCTCTGCAGGTGTCCGCGCTCCGAGGTGCGCAGCTCGGGCAGCATCTCGTAGGTCATGTCCACATAGTTGCAGTCCCATGTGCCATCGGTGATGCACAGCGTGTGCATGTCGCTGTCCTTGCACAGATACTCCAGCTCGGCCTGCTTGTAGTTGGTGTTCACCGTCACGAGCACGGCGCCGATTTTGGCTGTGGCATAGAGAAACGTCAGCCAGTCGGGCACGTTGGTGGCCCAGATACCCACGTTGGAGCCCTTCTTCACACCGATGGCCAACAGTCCCTTCGCCAGATTGTCGACACGCTCGTTGAACTTCGACCATGTGAACCGCAGGTCGCGGTCGCTGTACACAATATATTCTTTGTCGGGCGTCGTCTCGGCCCAGTACTCCAGCCATTCGCCCAATGTGCGTTCAAAGAGTGTATAGCCCGTGCTTCCCGTCTCGGCAGGATAAGTGCGATTGGGCAGGGGCCTGCCGGCCATGTCTAATTTCACGTTGTTTGTATCCATTCTTCAATCCTCTGTTTTCCAAACTTCCTTCTTCTTCAGAACGGAATATATACAAGCGCCAAGATCCTGGCCGACTTGCCGGGAGCGCCGTGCACATGGTGTTTCACAATGCTGTCGTAGTAGATGCTGTCGCCCTGGGACAGGTGGTATTTCTCCTTGCCGTAGTCTATCTCCAGCTCGCCCTGCATGACATAGATGAACTCCTCGCCCTCGTGGGCCGACAGCTGGAAGTCAGGTTGCTCCTCGGGGTTGATGTCTATGATGAAGGGCTCCATGTGGCGCCCGGCCTTTTGCTTGGCCAGCGGATGGTATTCCATGTGCTTGCGGGCATCGGTGGTACCGTTGCTGAAGCTGATGCTGTGCTCGGACTCGCGATCGGCCGCACGGCACAGCACAGGTCCAAGAGCGTCGTTATCGTCCATGAATGTGCCAAGGCGCACACCCAGCGCACGGGCTATCTTGATGAGCGGCCCCAGCGAGGGCAGGTTCACATCGTTCTCAACAGACGCTATTTGCTCTAACGAAAGGCCGCTGCGCTCGGAGATCTCCTCCATGCTCAAGCCCTTGGACTCACGTATGCCTTTTATCTTGGCACCTACGAATGACTGCGTATTTGACATATCTGATATGGTGTAAAAATAACAATTTGCTGCGAATTAGGCCGCAAAGATACAAAATAAGAATGAAATACCCGCCTTTTTGCAACAAAAAAATAGCGTCGCACCCGAAATTCTTGCTTTATTATCCTTTTTAAGTTTCGCTTTCGCCCCGCTCGGGCTTGCTCGCTTCGCCTGCGAAGAACTTAGTGGGAGTTAAGGGGAGTTTGCACTGCAGAAGCTGTGCAATTCATTGAAAATGCTCCAAAAGCGAGGAAACTATCCGCTGAAATGATAAAGAACATTAAAAAAACGCCCCCTTTCGCTTGATTACCGAAGAAAAGATGTAATTTTGCACCCGCTAATAAAAGGAGAGATGCTCGAGTGGCTGAAGAGGCACGCCTGGAAAGCGTGTGACCGGCAAAACCGGTTCGCGAGTTCGAATCTCGCTCTCTCCGCTTCTAAAAGATTGGTTTTTAACCAATTACAACCCCACAAAACATTCTTGTCAGGCATTAAATAAACGTCGGCAGTGCACAATTTGGCACATTTTTGACCAAAAATGCACATTTTGGCCCAGCCAATAATGCAAATACCGCCAGCACAAAAAAAGGGATATATTCTGAGAAAAAACATGCAGATATTTGGGCGGTTTGAGATAAAAGTCGTATCTTTGCGACCTGTACGATTACAAAATCATTTAAAGCATGAAAAAACGTCTTTTTACCTTGCTGTGCGGAGCACTGACCCTTCTGGCCTTTTGCCCGTCATCGGCACAAAACGGCCCCACGATGGGCTGGAGTTCGTGGAACACCTATGGAGTGAACATCAACGAGAGCCTTATTAAGCACCAGGCTGATGCCATGGTGACGAAGGGACTGAAAGACGTGGGCTTCGACCACATCAACATCGACGACGGCTTCTTCGGCGGGCGCAACACAGCCACGGGCGAGCTGCTCATACACCCCACACGATTCCCCAACGGACTGAAACCCGTGGTGGACTACATCCACGCAAAGGGGCTGAAGGCAGGCATATACAGCGACGCAGGTGCCAACACCTGCGGCAACTACTACAACGGCGACACACAGAGCGTCAACGTGGGCTTCTACCGCTATGATGACCGCGATGCAGACTTCTACTTCAAAGAGTGCGGCTTCGACTTCATCAAGGTGGACTTCTGCGGCGGCGATGCCCCGCAGAACTCACAAAGGCTGGCACTCGACCCGCAGGAGCGATACACGGCCATCAGCGAGGCCATCAAGCGAACAGGGCGGACGGACGTGAGGCTGAACGTATGCCGGTGGGACTACCCCGGGACATGGGTCCACGACGTGGCCTTCTCCTGGCGCACCACCCGAGACATCAACAACTCATGGGCCTCGGTGAAGGGCATCCTCGCCGAGAACCTATACATGAGCGCCTACTGCTACGACGGGCACTACAACGACATGGACATGCTCGAAGTGGGACGCTCGCTGACTACAGAGGAGGACAAGACACACTTCGGGATGTGGTGCATCATGGCCTCCCCGCTGCTCATCGGCTGCGACATGAGCAACATCAAGGCAACGACACTCAACCTGCTGAAGAACAAGGAACTCATCGCCCTCAACCAAGACCCGCTCTGCCTACAGGCCTACATCGCCAAATGCTCCAACGACTGCTACATACTGGTGAAAGACATAGAGAAGCCGGGCGGCACGAAACGTGCCTTTGCCGTCTACAACAGCACCGACACACAGAAGAAGGTGCAGGTGGTCTTTGCCGACCTGGACCTGACAGGAAAGGTCAGCCTGCGCGATGTGTTCCTGAGAAAAGACCTGGGAGAATTCACAGGACAGTATGAGGTGACCGTCCCAGCCCACGGCACGCGCATCTATGTGGCCGAGGCCGAGCAACGCCTTGAACGTACACGCTATGAGGCAGAGACAGCATACATCAGCGACTATCAGGAACTGAAAAACAACCAGACAGAGAAAACAGGCATCTATGAGTATGCACCGTTCTGCTCAGCAGGCCTCAAGGCAGGATGGCTGGGATGCAGCGAGAAGAACGACCTGCAGTGGCGCGATGTCTACAGCAATGAGGGAGGGGAATACGAACTCACCATCGGCTACATCTGCGGCGAGACACGAAACATCACTGTCAGCGTCAATGGAAAGAAGGTAGGCACCGTCAGCGTGAACTCCGGCGGGTGGCAGACCGTGGCCACACGGACGCTCAAGGTGAACCTGGAAAAGGGACGTAACGTGGTGCGCCTGTCAAACAGCGCCAGCTGGATGCCAGACATTGACTACATCCTGCTGAAGGCAATGAAACAGCCTGCAGCCATACGCGATGCCAGCCTACGGTCCACAGGCAATGGACACAGCAGAACCACAGCCTACGACCTGTCAGGGCGTAAGGCCGATGGCGGACAAGCACACCACGAGGTGATGATAATGGGGGGTAAGAAAATCATTCGGTGAAAAAAGGCTAGTAGAGGTATGGCTATTTTTCCTGTCGCAAACAAGCGCAAAACTATACCTCGGGGCCTGGCCCCAGTGCAAGGCGATGT
>DGHX01000019.1 GCA_002392835.1 Prevotella sp. UBA3837
CTCTCGAAGATGGGCGAGCACATCATGGACGACCTGGACAAGGACACCGTTGACATGGAGCCCAACTTCGATGACTCGCTGAAAGAACCCAGTGTCATGCCTACAAAGGTGCCTAACCTGCTCGTCAACGGCGGCAACGGCATCGCAGTCGGCATGGCCACCAACATGCCTACGCACAACCTCGGAGAGGTCATCGACGGATGCTGCGCATACATCGACGACCCCGACATCGACTGCGACGGGCTGATGAAGTATATTCCAGGCCCCGACTTCCCCACCGGCGCATACATATACGGACTGCAAGGTGTGCGCGATGCCTACGAGACGGGACGCGGACGCATCGTCATGAGGGCGAAGGCCGAGATAGAGGCCGGCGAGGCACACGACAAGATTGTAGTCACCGAGATTCCTTACGGCGTGAACAAGGCCGACCTGGTGGCATATATCGCCGACCTGGCCAATCAGCACAAGGTGGAGGGCATTGCCAACGTCAACGATGAGTCAGGACGACAGGGCATGCGCATCGTGGTCGACTGCAAGCGCGACGCCAACGCCAACGTCATCTTGAACAAACTCTTCAAGATGACCGCCTTACAGAGCTCATTCTCAGTCAATAGCATTGCCCTGGTGCCCATACCCGGCACACACGGCAAGCTGCGCCCGAAGCTGCTCACGCTGAAGGAGTGCATCAAGTACTTCATCGAGCACCGCCATGAGGTCACCATACGCCGCACACGCTTCGACCTGAAGAAGGCACAGGAGCGCGCACACATACTGGAAGGACTCATCATCGCCGTGAACAACATCGACGAGGTGGTGCACATCATACGCAACTCGAAGACCCCCACCGACGCACAGCGCAACCTGGAGGCACGCTTCAACCTCGACGAGCCCCAGTCGAAAGCCATTGTCGACATGCGTCTATCGCAACTTACTGGCCTGCGTGTCGACCAGCTGCACCAGGAGTACGACGACCTGATGAAGCTCATTGCCGAGCTCGAGGAGATTCTTAATAATCCCGAGCGGTGCAAGGAGGTCATGAAGCAGGATCTGCTCGAGGTGAAGGAGAAATACGGTGACGAGCGCCGCACGAAGATCATACCCTTCGACCATGAGTTCAATGCCGAGGACTTCTACCCCGACGATCCCGTCGTCATCACCATCTCGCACATGGGCTACATCAAGCGTACGCCGCTCAGCGAGTTCCATGCACAGGGCCGTGGCGGACAGGGCTCGAAGGGAGCACGTCACCGCGACAACGACTTCACTGAGTACATCTACCCTGCCACCATGCACAACACGCTGCTCTTCTTCACCCAGAAGGGACGCTGCTACTGGCAGAAGTGCTACGACGTTCCCGAGGGCGACAAGAACTCGAAGGGACGCGCCATACAGAACATGCTCAACATCGAGCCCGACGACGCCATCAACGCCGTACTGCGCATCAAGAAGTTCGATGATGAGGAGTTCCTGAAGAGCCACTATGTCATCTTCGCCACCAAGCGCGGACTGCTGAAGAAGACCTGCCTCGATGCCTACCGCCACCAGCGCGCCATCGGCGTCAGGGCCATCAACATTGAGGAAGGCGACGAGGTGGTCAGCGTGCGTCTGACTAACGGTCACAATGAGATTATCCTGGCCAACCGCAACGGACGCGCCGTACGCTTCAACGAGGACCAGGTGCGCACCATGGGACGCGTGGCCACAGGCGTCATCGGCATGCGGCTTGACGACGGCGACGACGAGGTGGTAGGCATGGTGTGCGTCAACGACCCGCAGACCGAGACCATCATGGTGGTCAGCGAGAACGGATACGGCAAGCGCACCGACATAGAGGACTACCGCAAGACCAATCGCGGTGCCAAGGGTGTGAAGACCCTCAACATCACCGAGAAGACCGGACGGCTGGTAAGCATCAAGGTGGTCACCGACGAGAACGACCTTATGATCATCAACAAGAGCGGAATACTCATCCGTCTGAACGTGAGCGAGGTGCGCGTCATGGGCCGTGCCACACAGGGTGTAAGGCTCATCAACCTCACCAAGAAGAACGACGTCATAGCCAGTGTATGCAAGGTGCAGAAAGCCACCGAAGAGGAACTGGCCGAAGAGGCCGCAGAGGCCGACGCTGACTTGCAGCAGGAGGACGGCAACACTGCCACCCCCGAAGCCATCGACGCCATAGACACCAGCGACGCCACAGATGCCAACGATTCTATTAACTCTAACGAATAACACATCTATCAACTAATTTAATGCCAAACAACATGAAAAAGATTTTGACCATGGCCCTGATGGCAGCAGCTGCCACCACCGCCTTTGCACAGGACGCCTTGGTGAAAGAGGCAAAGAAGCAGTTCTCGGCAGGCGAGCTCGACCAGGCCGCCGCTACACTGGCACCGGCCCTGACCAGCGCTGAAACCGTTGACAAGGCCGCCGCATGGAACCTGATGAACGAAATCAAGTACAAGATTTACAACGAGGAGTTCCAGAACCGAGCCCTTGGCAAGACCTTCAGTACCGACCGCATGGTGTCATCGCTCATCGAGGGCCTGCATGCCGCCGAGGAGTGCGACAAATATGACCAGATGCCCAACGCAAAGGGCAAGGTGAAGATTCGCTTCCACAAGGCCAACTCAGAGCGCTACAAGAACGAGCGCCAGTGGCTCTACAACGGAGGCATACTGCAGTATCAGGACAAGGACGTGGCAGGAGCCATCAAGGCATGGGGAGCATACATCGACTCGTCGAAGTCGCCACTCTTTGAGGGAATGCAGATGGGTCCCGACACCCTGCTGGCCGATGCTGCATACAACACCGCCCTGCTCAGCTACCAGGAGAAGGACTATGCCACGGCCATGAAGTTCGCCGAGGTGGCTTCTACCTTCCCCGAGAAGGAAGACGATGCCATGAACCTGCTGCTCTTCACACAGAAGGAGACCCTGAAGTCGAAGGCCGACTCCACCGCCTACCTGAGCAAGCTGAAGGAGCTGCACGCCGCCAAGCCCGACAAGGACCAGTACTTCAACCTGCTGCAGGAGTACTACACCCGCAACGGCGACCAGGAGGCCACCAAGGCATGGGCTAAGGAGGAGACCGGTCTGAACCCGCAGAACAAGATGGCATGGGCCATACTGGGTGAGGCATACATGAACACCGAGAAGTGGGACGACGCCATCGCTGCCTTCACCAAGGCCATAGAGCTGGATCCCCAGTGGACCCCCGTGGTCTTCAATGTCGGTGTCTGCCTCAACTCGAAGGCCATCGCCCTGCAGGACGAGCTGATGGACAAGAACACCATGAACATCTCGCCCGCCAACCTCGAGAAGGTGAAGGACGTCATCCGCCAGTCGCAGAAGTACCTGGAGCGCGCTCGTGAGCTCGACCCCAACCGCGAGACGGCCAACTGGGCTTACCCCCTCTACCGTTGCTACTACGCACTGGGCGACAAGGCCAAGATGGCTGAGCTCGAGGCCATCGACCCCTCGCTGAAGAACTAAACACCCGCACGTATGCGTAAATACCTATTTTGCATACTGTTCATCATTCCGTGTCTGGCTGTGGCTCAGAAGAAAGAGCTCAGCCAGGCACGGGCTTTCATTAAGCCGCGCACCAAGAACTACGCACAGGCCGACAAGCTGATGACACAGCTGCTGCGCGACTCGGCCAACCGCACCAACAAAGACATCTACCAGGTGCTCTACGAGGCCGTGAAAGGTCAGTACGACCAGGCCAACGAGCGCCTCTACCTGAAGCAGCGCCAGGACACCGCTGCCTTCTTCACCCTCGCCCACCGCATGTTCACCGTGGCCGAGACCCTCGACTCGCTCGACGTGCTGCCCGACAAGCGGGGCCGTGTGCGCCTCCTCTACCGACAGAAGCACGCCCAGCAGCTCAACACCTACCGTCCTAACCTCTACAACGCCGGCACATGGCACATCAGGAAGCAGCAGTGGGCCGATGCCTACCGCTACCTGGACGCTTACCTTGACTGCGCCCGCCAGCCCCTGTTTGCATCTTACGACTACGCCTCCACCGACGCCCGCATGAGCGAGGCCGCCTACTGGGCAGTCTACAGCGCATACCGCCAGCAGAGCGCCCAGCAGGTGCTGCATTACAGCCCGCTGGCCCTGCGCGACAGCGTGCATGCCGACTTCGCCCTGCAGTTCACCGCCGAGGCATACCGCTGGCAGCAGGACACGGCGCACTACGTCAGCACCCTGGAAGAGGGGTTCCGCCGCTATCCCCTGTTCAGCTATTTCTTCCCACGCCTCATCGACGCCCGCCTGGCCGCCGGCGAATATAACAGCGCGCTGCTGCTCTGCGACAGCGCCCTCACCATCTGCGACAGCTGCGAGCTGTTCCTCTTCGCCAAGTCGTCCACCCTGCTGCGCATGGAGCGCTGGCAGCAGAGCGTCAGCTACAGCGAGCGCCTCATACGGCAGAACGACAGTCTGCCCGAGCCCTACTTCAACGCCGCCACCGCATTCTTTAACATGGCCGTGCAGCCCGGTGCCGAGAATGACCGGACACGACAACTGAGCAACCTGCAGAAAGCACGAACCTACATGGAGTACTACCGACAGCTCATGCCCGGCGAGAAACGCAAGTGGGCTCCAGTACTCTACCGCATATACCTCAGCCTGAACCTCGGGCGTCAGTTCGACGAGATGGACAAGATACTCAAGACGCTATGACGTCAGACACAAACCTCAATGATACTAAGATGAAACGAATAACCATACTTGCCGGTGCGCGCCCCAACTTCGTAAAGGTAGCGCCACTGATTCGCGCCATAGAGAAAACTGAAGGTGCCAGCTGGCAGCTGGTCTACGCCGGTCGTGCCGACGACCCCACGCTGGAGCCTACGCTCTTCAGCGACCTGCAGATGCCCGCCCCCTCGGTCTGCCTGGGAGTGGACAGCACCAGCCTGAACGAAATCACCAGCCGCGTCATGGCTGAGTTCGACGCCCTGCTCGAGCGCCAACCCGCTGACGTGGTCATCGTCGTCGACGACCTCGCCTCTACCATGGCCGCCGCCATCGTCACCAAGAAACGGGGCCTGCGGCTGGCCCACCTCGTGGCCGGCACACGCTCCTTCGACATGTCGATGCCCAAGGAGGTGAACCGCCTGGTCATCGACGCCCTGAGCGACTACCTCTTCACCGCCGGGGTGAAGAGCAACAGCGTGGCCACACGCGAACAGGGCGACCGCGCCGAAGCCACGACGGCTGACGGGGGCACCTACATGGTGGGCAACATCCTGATGGACACGCTGCGCTACAACCACCAGCGCCTGCAGAAGCCACCCCTCGGGCAGGTCGACAGCCCCTATCTCGTACTGACACTGAACCGCCGCAGCCTGCTCGCCGACGAGGATAGCCTGCGCCAGCTGCTGCTGGCCGTAGTCTCTGCCGCCGACGGCATGCCCGTCATAGCCCCCCTGCGCGGCCGCGCACACCAGCTGGTCAGCGATTTCGCCACTCAGCACCCAGCACTCACCGTCCTCCCCGCCCTGCCCTACCTGCAGTTCGGCTGGCTCACGGCCCATGCCCACGGCATCATCACCGACAGCGGCAACGTAGCTGAGGAGGCCACCTTCAACGGCGTGCCGTGCATCACGCTCAGCAAACATGCCGAGCACCAGGAGACGGTATCCGTAGGCTCAAATGTCCTGGTGGGCGACGACCCGCAGCTTCTGGCCGAGCAAGTGGGGCACATGGTGCGCGGCGAATGGAAGAAGAGCGCCCTGCCCGACCGTTGGGATGGCCGAACAGCTGAGCGTATCGTGAGCATACTCCTCAATAATGCATAACTCATAAAGCATAATTCATAATGCATAATATCTTCGGCATAGCCATTATGCATTATGAATTTATGCATTTCTCCATGTACTGCGTCGGACTGATGCCGTAGGCACGGTGGAAGGCGTGTGAGAAATGTGACACGTCAGCAAAGCCGCAGCTGGTAGCCACGTCTGCAATTCTCTTCGGCGACTTCTCCAGCATGCGGCAGGCTTCTTCCAGTCGCCGCTTGGTGATGTATGCCGCAGGCGATGTCGCTGCCACGCTGTTCAGCTTTCTTGCGAACTGCGAGAGGCTCATGCACATCTCATTTGCCACAGCCGTAGTCCTGATGTCACCCTTTGACATCTGCCGGAGGATGATTTCATCGAGCTTCTGCAGGAAGGCTGACGCGTTTTGTTCGCCTTTCGTGGGTTGCAAAATGGGGCTGGGGGCTTCCTGGACCGACGGGGCCGACTGCAGCTTTTCCTTCAGCCGTTTCCTCTGCTCCAGTATTTTTTCCATACGCAGCAGCAGCTCGTCAGCACGGAAGGGCTTTGTCAGATAGGCATCGGCGCCGGCCTCGATGCCCTTCAGGCGGTCGTCATCGGTGACGCGAGCGGTGATGACGATGACAGGTATATGGTCGGTGACGAGGTTGGCCCGTATGCGCCGGCACAGCTCCAGGCCGTCCATGCCGGGCATCATCACGTCGGTGAGGATGACGTCGGGCACAAGCTCCTCGGCCTTCGCCAGGCCCTGCTCGCCATCGGCAGCATAGATCACCTCATAGGCTGGATCAAGCACACTGCCAATATATCCTGCCACATCGCTGTTGTCTTCCACTATGAGCACGCGCAGTGCCGCAGCTGCCGCCTCCTCCTCGGCTGCCGAGGATTCGGAAACGGGGAGAGGGGTAATTTTTTCTTTTTCACCCGGGATAGCAGAACCAGTAGGACTAGTAGAGCTAGCAGGACTAGTAGGACTAGTACGACTAGTAATACTAGCAGGACTAATGGAACCTGCAGTTGAGGCAGGTGAGATGCCGCGCTGGCGCAGCGGCATGGTCACGGTGAATGTTGTGCCCTGGCCCAGGGTGCTCTCGGCGCTGATGTCGGCATGCGAGGCGATGGCTATCTCACGACAGAAGGCCAGGCCGATGCCTGTGCCCGGTGCGGCGGCCACATGGCGGCTCTGATAGAACGGCTCGAAGATATGGGGCAGGTCGTCGGGGTGTATGCCACAGCCAGTATCGCTGACGGTGAGCTTCAGCTGCCGGTCCTGCTGGCGGACGCTGAGCACGACGTTGCCCCCGCGCGGTGTGTATTTCAGGGCGTTGCCCAGCAAGTTGTCGACCACCTTCTGCACGTAGTCGGCCACGTGGTCGGCGACAATCTCCGTCGGCTCGGCCTGCATGGTGAGCGTCACGCCCCGCTGGCGTGCCTGCTGCTGGTGGTTCTCCACAAGCATCGTCAGCAGGGGCACGATGTCGGTGCGCTCCCAGCGGGCGTCGCCCACCGCCGCCTTCACCTTGGTGATGTCAAGCAGCTGGTTCACCAGCGTCAGCAGCTGGTCGGCATTACGCACGATGGGCGTTATGCCCTGCTGCTCGGCCAAGCCCCGTATGACGGTCAGCGGCGTGCGGAACTCGTGGGTGATGTTGGTGAAGAACTCCTCGCGCACCGCCTGCAGCCGCCGGATGGTCTTCACCGTGCGGTTACGGGTGCGGATGGCATAGACGAGTGCCGCGATGACGGCTATGGACAGCAGTCCTACGAGCAGGAAAGCGCTGATGATGAGGCGTTTCTGCCGCCGCTCCTGGCTGTTCTCGTCCTGTAGCTCGGTGTTGCGCAGCTCGGCATTGGCACGGCTCAGCACAGCGTGCA
>DGHX01000017.1 GCA_002392835.1 Prevotella sp. UBA3837
CGCTCTTCAGGTTGTACTTGTGGAATCGGTCGAAGATCTGGTGGTCGGTGAACAGGCAGAGGCGCAGGTCATTGTCGACGAAGCCTTCGTGCAGCGTCTTGTTCACCCCCTGGAAGCTGATGTCTTTTTTCTCTGCGAAGATGTCCTTCAGGCGTTCTATCTGCTTGGGGCTGTCGGCCAGTATGTACAGGTGGTACCCGCGCAGCTGGAAGTCCTCGAGCGACTGCGCCAGCATTTCGAAGTTCTTGTGGTACAGCGGCTGGAAGCTGATGTTGAACTTCACCGTGGCGTCGGCCGCCGTGTTGGGCTGCGGTGCCAGTTCTATGGTCCTGAAGTGCGTGGCCTCGTCGGCGAACCGTGCTCCTGTGGTGAGCTGGCTGTCGCGGTGCATCTCGCGCTCTATCACCCTTGCCTCCATCTCGGTGGCACCCTCTAACCGCTCGGCCATGGCCTGCTGCGAGAATCCCTCCTGGTAGGTGCGCTCTATCGCCTCGCGTACGAATGCTGCGTTGCGCCACACCAGGAGCGCATCGTCGGGCAAGAAGCTCAGCAGCGTATCCTTCTGCTCGGCAGTACCCATCTCGGGCATGATGACAGCTTGCTCGCAGCGCTGTCTCGACAGTTGGTTCTCCACCTCGAAGGTGCGTATGGAGTCGATGTCGTCGCCGAAGAAGTCGATGCGGTAGGGGTACTCAAAGCTGTAGCTGAAGACGTCGAGTATGCTGCCCCTGATGGCGAACTGCCCCGGCTCGTAGACATAGTCCACCTCGCGGAACCCCATGTCGCGCATCTGCTGCAGCAGAGCGTCGGTCTGGGCCGTCTGTCCCTGTTTCAGCGTCAGCGTGTTGTCGCCCAGCTGCCGGCGCGTCACCACCATCTCGGCCAGTGCCTCGGGGTGTGTGACGATGGCCAGCGACGACGGTTGTGTGGCCAGTCGTGCCAGCACCTCGGTTCGCAGAATCTCGCTGGCGGGGTCTTTCTGCCCGTATTTTACTGCGCGCTTGTAGCTGGAGGGGAAGAAGAGAACGTCGTCCTCGCCCATGATCTGCGTCAGGTCGTGGTACAGGTAGCCCGCCTCGTCGGCGTCCTGCATGACGAAAAGGAACGTATGGGCCTTTGCCTTCAGTGCGCTGAACACTACAGACACCGACGAGGCTAACAGTCCCTGTAGGGCTATTAGCCTGTTTCGGTCATCGCTGATGACGGCGGAAAGAGCACCCACTTGTGGTGAGTGCTCATAGAGTGTCTGTAGGTCGTGTATGTTCACTTAGAATCCCAGCTTCTTACGTATTTCCTTGGGAATGGCGTTCTTGTTGACCAGGAAGTCCATGGTGTTGGCAGCGATGAAAGCCTTGGTCATGTACCAGGTGCCCTTGTAGTCGCCGGTCTCGCCCCACGAGTTCTTCACCATGTAGTATTCCTTGCCGTTCTGGTCCTTTGCCACACCGTAGATGAGCATGCCGTGGTCGTCGGTCAGCTCCCAGTTGTCGAAGCGCTCCTGGCGCATCTGCTGTGTGGGTGTCACCTCGGGCACATTGCAGCCCAGCGAGTCGATGACGTTCTTGCGCTTGGCGGCGGTGAGCTTCAGCCAGCGTGCCATGTCGCTGCCGGCCATGCTCTTGGCAGCCTCTCCGTCGATGGCGTAGGCCAGGCCCTGACGGGTGAAGCCCTCTTCGCTGACGTCGCCTCCCCAGGCTATGGTGTAGCCCTTCTCAATGGCGTTGTCGATGACCTGCATCATCTCGTCCATGGGCAGGTTCCAGCTCAGGGGGAAGCGCCAGTTGTCCTGCACCTCCACGGCGAAGCCGGTGTAGAAGGGGTGGTGTGTGTAGCTGGTGATGCTCACATAGTCGTCGAGGTTGATGCCCAGCGACTGCACGAAGGTCTTCGGCGTGTATTTCTTTCCCTCGTAGGTGAACTCCTCGGGGCACTGTCCCAGGTAGGCATCGAGTATGCCCTGCAGTCCGGGCTTCCACTGGTTGCTGATTTTCTTTGCCGAGCTCTTTGCCACGGCAGCCACGTAGGGCTCGAGGAGCGAGAAGAACTCATTGAAGTTATTCAGCGAGTCGCCATAGAGCGATCCGGGGAAGGGCATGGCGTCCTCGGGGCAGATGCCGTGGGTCTTCAGCGTGGCCAGCACGTCCTCGGCGCTTCCGCCCTGCGAGAACTGGCAGTCGCCGTGGTAGCGCACTACCTGTATGGCGCGCTCCATGTATGTCTTGTTAGCCACGAAGCTCTCGCACAGGTCGTAGGTCTTGCCTGTTGCCTTCAGTATCTCAGCCTCGAAGAAGCTCAGTGTGCTGTAGTCCCAGCAGGTGCCGCTGCGGTTCTGGTCCTTTACACTCGTGATGGGGTTCTGCTTGATCACGGTGAACTCGGGCTTGTTGCCCTTCTGCTCGGCTTCCTGTGCCTGTGCGCCGACGGCCATCATGGCGAGCAACGCAAGTGAAAAGATTGTCTTCATGTTCTTTTTTAAGTCTGTTATTTATTATTGTTTGTCATCTTCTAAAGCCAGTTGTCGTCAAACAACGTGCAAAGGTACAAATAAATAGCCAAATAACAAGCGAAAAAGATGCAAAAATATTCAAATCTGCGTTTTTTTTTATACCTTTGCACCCATGAAACACATACTATCTTTCTTTTTAGCAGTATTGACCATGACAACAGTACAAGGAACGACGCTCACCGAGCGTCAGAAAGGTCTTGCCGCCTGTGCCTGCCTGATGGCTCAGGGCGACTTAGTACGCTTAGAGCCTGCCGTGCGCAGTGCACTCGACGGCGGTGTCACCATCAACGAGCTGAAGGAGGCCTTCTCGCAGCTCTATGCCTACACCGGATTTCCGCGCTCGCTGAATGCGCTTGGCGTGCTGAACAAGGTGCTGGGCAGCCAGCCCGACGGCACATGGCAGGAGGGCAAGCCCTGGGTGCGTCCTCAGCTCTGGGACAACGCCGCACAGGCGCTCAGCCGGGGCACCGAGGTACAGACCCAGCTCAGCGGACAGCCCTTCGACTATACCTTCTGCCCGCAGGATGACTACTACCTGAAGTCGCACCTCTTCGGCGACATCTTCGCCGGCGACCAGCTGTCGGCTGCCGACCGCGAGCTGGTGACCGTTGCTGCCCTGAGCGCACTCGACGGCGTCGAGCCACAGCTGGCAGCCCACAAGCGCGGAGCTGTGAACATGGGCAACAGCCAGCAGACTGTCGACGAGCTGTGCGCGTGGCTCAACAGCCAGGGCTACACCCTGCGCAGCACATGGCCGAAGGGGCAGCCCAACAGTGCCTACGCACAGTACTTCACCGGCAACAGCTACCTGGCACCCCTCGATGCCGAGCATGGCGGCCCCGCCAACGTCACCTTCGAGCCCCGCTGCCGCAACAACTGGCACATACACCACAAGCAGGTGCAGGTGCTTATCTGCGTCAGCGGTCGCGGCTGGTATCAGCAGTGGGGCTGTGAGCCCGTGCCCATGACGCCCGGCACCGTCATCTGCATACCTGCTGAGGTGAAGCACTGGCACGGCGCTGCCGCCGATTCCTGGTTCCAGCACCTTACCTACCATACGCATGTGGAAGAGGGTGCCAGCAACGAGTGGCTCGAACCCGTCACCGACGAAGTGTATGACAAGTTAAAATAGAGCATACCGATGAACATGCTTGCCAATTCCCCCTCGAACCGTCACGACAGGGTGCTGCCGCTGCCCCCAGAGGTTACCACCGATGCCTGGGCCGTTGATGCGGCTTGCTCGGGCAACCCCGGGCCCATGGAGTACCAGGCCATCGACCTGGCCACCGGCGCCCGCGTGTTCCACTTCGGCCCCGTCAGGGGAACCAACAACATCGGCGAGTTTCTGGCCATCGTACATGCACTGGCACTCTGCTGGCAGCAGGGCCTGCACGCCAAGACCATCTACAGCGACTCGTACAACGCCATACTCTGGGTGAGGAAACGACAGTGCAAGACAAAGCTGGAGCGTACTCCGCAGACGGAGCCGCTCTACCAGATCATCGCCCGTGCCGAGAACTGGCTGCGCACCCACGACTTTCGCAACCCGCTGGTGAAATGGGAGACGGCCCGATGGGGCGAGGTGCCTGCCGACTTTGGAAGGAAATAAAACACTCCACTTTCGCAAGTTGGGGAGTTTTAAAGATCACTCCTAATCACTCCTTTCACTACGCCAAATAAACGAATACCAAACCAAAACTTAAACTGAATAAACTATGGTAATTAAATGTCCCAACTGTAACCACTACGTGAGCGACGTATCGCCCGTATGTCCGCATTGCGGAACACCGCTGTCAGGCGGTGTAGCAGCCCCGTCAGCCACTGAGCAGCCTGTCACTGAGCAGCCTGCCCAGCAACCTGCCTTCACCGAGGAGCCAGCCCAGCAACCTGCCTTCACCGAGGAACCTGCACAGCAGCCTGCCTTTACCGAGGAACCCACTGTAGCGCGCCACACACCCGACGAGATGGGGGGCGCTCCTCTTTCTGACGACCCTACGGAAGTCAGCGGGCAAAGCTCTTGGACGAACCAGGCTGAGGGGCCGGACTCGGGCGTATTGAACGACGACGCCCCGATAGGCCCAGCCCCTGACTATTCTGCTGAAAGCAGTTCAGTTGAGCCACCGGTGGAGCCCCCGATTGGAGCCGCAGGTGCCACAACGGCTGCTTCGGCAGCAGCTGCGCCCAAGAAGAAAGGCAAGCTCTATCTCATCCTGGCCTTGGTACTGCTGTTGTTGGCGGCAGGTGGCGGCGTAGGCTACTATCTGTATAACCAATCGCAGCAAGACGACGAGCAGGAGCAGGTGGCGAAGCAGCGTAAGCAGAAGAGACAGAAGAAGAACAGGCGCAGCGAGACAGAGACATCGGAAGAGCGCCAGCAGCAGCGCGAGCGCCAGCAGGAGGCAGAGGACCTGCGCCAACAGGAGGAAGCCCGGCGCATAGAGCGTGAACGTGTTCAGCAGGAGGAGGCTCAGCGCCAGCAGCAGGAACGCGAGCAGCAGGAACAGGAGGCTCAGCGCCAACAGCGTGAACGCGAGCAACAGCAGCAGGCCCAGCGTGCTGAGCGTGAACGTGAGCAGCAGGAGGCCCAGCGCCGCCAGCAGGCTGCACAACGCGAGCCGGAGCCTGAACAGCAGCGTACGCCCACCGTGCGGCTGCAGCCCATACAGCAGGCACAGCCCACTGTGACACGGGTCACCGTGACGTCGAACATTTCAAAGGCAATGGTCGTCGTCGACGGTCAGGATGTGGGTTGGGCTCCCTGGAGCGGCACACTGGCCCCCGGCCTGCACACCTTTGCAGTAAAGGCGAAGGGTAAGGACAAGCTGAAGACACAGGACTTCCGCGTGAACGTTCAGGGCAACCGCACCACCGTGCCCATCAACGTGGCCGACCCCTCATTGTTCGAATAGCCTACGATGGTGTTCTGTGCACAACGCTGAATGCTGATTACCCTTGCGCTGGCAGGCAGATGCGGGGCCCTCGTGCCCCCGCTGACTGTCAGTGCATGGTTTGTCTCTACGCGTATCTCGTCCCACAGGTTCTGCGCCAGGAAGGAGTCGAGCGTGCGGCGCCCGCCTTCCACTATGAGCGACTGTATGTTGTGCATGTACAGGCTCTCCAGGTTCAGCGGGTGCTGGCGGTCCACGACGAGTCGCTTCGGGTCGGGCCCCGCCCAGTGGCGCACGTTCAGCTGCGGATGCTCGCGCTCGTCGGTCACGCGGCCCACCAGTATGGCGTCCTCTTCGGCCCGCAGCTTGTGGCTGAGCATCAGCGTGGCGGGTGTCGATATGCTGACGGCCCGTCCCTGGTCGTCGATGAAGCCGTTGGCCGTCTGTGCCCACTTCAGGATGATGTAGGGCCTGTGGTGGCGGTGGAAGGTGAAGAACCGGCGGTTCAGCCACCGGCACTCCTGCTCCAGCACGCCCACGGTGACGCTGATGCCTGCCTGGCGCAGCCGCTCCACTCCCCTGCCCTGCACCTGGGCAAAGTCGTCGATGCAGCCCACCACCACACGCCGCACGCCCTTGCTCACGATGAGGTCGGCGCAGGGCGGCGTCTTCCCGTAGTGTGAGCAGGGCTCCAGCGATACGTACATCGTGGCCTCGTGCAGCAGCGCCTCGTCCTCAGCGCTCACCGAGGCAAAGGCCTGCACCTCGGCGTGGCCCTCGCCGCAGCGCACGTGGTAGCCCTCGCCGATGATGCGGAAATCGTCGGGACTGGCAGCATCGGCTGACGTCGGCACCACGATCACGGCGCCCACCATGGGGTTTGGCTTGGCGTTCTGTCGCCCACAGCGGGCCAGCTGCAGGCAGCGTCGCATGTAGAATTCGTCGGTTGTCATATTTAGCTCCATAGAAAAAGTGTATCTTCGCGCGGTGCAAAGATACACATTTTCCGGCAAAAAACGCCTATCGAGAGAGAAAAATCATTCATCGAGCTTCAGCTGGCCGAGCAACTTCAGCAGCTGGGCGCGCCTTCCCTGCGGGTCAAAGCTGAGCGACGCCTCTACCAGCGCTTTGGCCATGCCCACCGTTGCCTCACCCTTGTAGGGCGACTTCCTGAGCAGCATGCCATAGGCGGCGACGCCCGCAGCCAGGCTGAAGTTCGCCGAGGTCTCCTGCTGTATCCCCGTCTCAAGCGGCAAGCTCAGTGCCAGGCTCTTGTCGCCCAGCGTCTTCTTGTAGCGCACGTCGAAGGTGGCGAAGGTATTCCCCGTTCCCGCCAGTGCCTCGTCGGTGGCGGGCACCAGCTCGTAGAGGGCGGTGATGGTCTGTCCGGCCCCTATCTCGGCGGCATCCTTCGTGTCGTCCTCGAAGTCCTCCTTGTCCAGGATGCGGTTCTCATAGCCTATGAGGCGGTACTGGCTGACGAGTGTGCTGTCGAAGGTCAGCTGGCACTTCACGTCGTTGGCCACGCTGACGAAGCGCTGCCGCTCGTGCACGAAGACCTTCATCATCTCGTCCTCGCTGTCTATGTAGTAGTAGGTGCCGTTGCCTACATTCGACACCCGCTCCATCATCGCGTCGTTCAGGTTGCCGCGGCCGAAGCCCAGGCAGGTCATATAGATGCCCTGACGGGCGTAGTTCTCCACCATCTCTTCCAGCGCGTCGGTGCTGGTGACGCCCACGTTGAAGTCGCCGTCAGTGCCCAGTATCACGCGGTTGTTCTTCGCCGGGTCGTAGTTGGTCAGCGCCTCCTCGTATGCCATCTGCAGCGCCTTCTCGCCGTAGGTGCTGCCGCTGGCCCGCAGCTTGCTGATGGCCGCCTCTATGGTGGCCGTCTCGCTCACCGGTGTCGACTCCAGCAGCTTCTTCACCTCGCCGGAGTAGGTGATGAGCGATATGCGGTCCTGGGGGCGCAGCTGGTGCAGCAGCTCCATCAGTCCCGACTTCAGCAGTTCCAGCTTGTCGCTGCTGTCCATCGATCCGCTCACATCTACCAGGAACACGTAGTTGGCCAGCGGCTCCTCGTCGGGTGTCAGCTCCTTGCCCTTCAGTCCTAAGCGCAGCAGCAGGTGCTCCCGGTTCCAGGGGCAGGCGCCTAGCTCGGCGTTGACGGCCACGCTGTGTTCGTCCGTGGGCTGTGCATAGTCGAAGGTGAAGTAGTTCAGCAGCTCCTCTATGCGCACGCTCGCCGGCTGCACGGTGCGCCCCTCGCTGACGTAACGCCGCACGATGGCGTAGCTGGTGCCGTCGGCATCGACGCTGAAGGTCGACGTGTTCTGCAGTGCCGTGCTCACGAAGGGGTTGTCGGCATATTCGCTGAACCGGTCGCCCTTGCCCTCGCCTATGGGGCCGATGAGACCGCCCATGGGTTCGTTCGCGGCATAATAGCCATACATGCCGTCCATATAGCCACCGTCCTTTCCTGTAGAGCATCCTGCAGCCAGCAGTGCCAGGGCTGCGATGCTCATTTTTGCAAATGCTTTCTTCATGTTCTTTTGTGTTTGTTTGGGTTCATTGTCTATCGGGTAAACGGCAACAGCGTGGAAATACTACAGCTAAGAGACAAAAAAAATGTTAAAGCAGAGGAAAGAAGGAATTAAATAAAATGCTTCGCGCGTTACGCGCGCGTGAGGAAAAAGACGCTACACTTCCTACACCGGAAGAAGTGATGAGTGGTGAGTGATGAGTAAAAATGGCAAAACAAGTTGTTTTGCTGAAAAAGCGGCGCAGATGAAAACTTCCGTGG
>DGHX01000094.1:0-2028 GCA_002392835.1 Prevotella sp. UBA3837
AGGTATTTCTGCTCTCCGAAGAGCTGGTAGGCATCGAGCATCGACTCGTTCATGCCTCCGTGCTCGCAGTCGAGCCACGCCTGCATGTCGCTGTCGCTGACCTTTGCCACCACGTTCACGCTCCAGTCGGCCATCTTGCGGAACATCTCCTTGGCCACCTGGCTGTTGCCGTAGAGGTAGGCGTCGCGCAGTCCGGCCAGAATCTTGTGCTGCACATAGAAGGGCACCCATCCCCAGTTGCCGCGTATGGTGGCGGTGTTGCCGCTGAAGAGGTCGCGCCACGACTGGTTGATGGGCTGTCCGCCTATGAAGCCGTAGAGGCCGCGGGTGTCGTTGTCGTAGGCGTCCTGGCAGTCCTTCATCACCTGTAGCATGTAGTCCATGCGCTCCTTCAGGCGGGCCTTCATGTCCTGGTCGTGGCAGGCGGCGTAGGCCAGTGCCAGTGCCGAGAGGTAGTGTCCGCCCACGTGTCCGCTGAGGTCGAAGCCAGCGTCGCCGCCCCAGTTCTTGAAGTTGGGGTGACGGGTCAGCCACTGGTAGTAGGGCGACGCCGTGTCGGTGGTGGCGGCGAGGCCAGCCTGGCGCACGAAGGGTGTGAGCAGGCGGTCGGTGTCGTACTGCAGCAGCACTTCGAAGTTCTTCTCCATGGCCGTCTTCATGGGACCATCGAGGAGCGTCACCTGTTCCAGGTCGAAGTGGCGCGGATAGAGTTCACTCTGGGCCGTCGCGATGTGCGGGGCCGACAATGCCAGGAGGCAGGGAAGGAGGAGTTTTTTGGTCATGGGGGTATCTGTTGAGGGGGTTCTAGTCATAGTACTAGCCATGCTTGCCTCACCTGCTCTTCAGCTGTTGCAGCAGCTGCTCCAGCGAGAGGTCGTCCTGTATGAGCACCTCGCGGGGCTTCGAGCCGTGTGCCTGGCCCACCACGCCTGCCTTCTCGAGCATGTCCATCAGGCGCCCGGCGCGGTTGTAGCCGATGCTGAACTTACGCTGTATGAGGCTGGTGCTTCCGCTTCCGCTGCTGACGATGAGGCGGGCTGCGTCGTCGAACATCGGGTCGAGGTGGTTCAGGTCTACGTCGTCGGCACCGCTCTCACCCATCTCGCCGCCCTCCACCACGGGTTCGGGCAGCTCGAAGGGCTCCAGGTAGCCCTGCTGCTGCTGAATGAAGCGGTTGATGTCGATGACCTCGGGAGTATCGACGAAGGCGCACTGCACACGTATGGGGTCGTTTCCGGCCAGGTAGAGCATGTCGCCGCGGCCTATGAGCTGCTGGGCACCCATGCGGTCGAGGATGGTCTTCGAGTCGATGCCCTGGCTCACCTTGAAGGCGATGCGCGCGGGGAAGTTGGCCTTGATGGTGCCGGTGATGATGTTCGTGGTGGGTCGCTGCGTGGCTATGATCATGTGTATGCCCACGGCGCGTGCCTTCTGCGCGATGCGTGCTATGGGCAGCTCTATCTCCTTTCCGGCAGTCATGATCAGGTCGCCGTACTCGTCGATGACCACCACGATGTAGGGCATGTACTTATGTCCGTTCTCGGGGTTCAGCTGCCGCTGTATGAAGCGCTTGTTGTAGTCCTTGATGTTGCGCTCGCCAGCCTTCATGAGCAGCTCGTAGCGGGCGTCCATCTCCACGCAGAGGCTCTGCAGGGTGCGTATCACCTTGCTCGTGTCGGTGATGATGGGCGTCTCGGCCTCCTCGGGCAGCGCGGCCAGGAAGTGCTTGTCGATGGTCTTGTACACGCTGAACTCCACCATCTTCGGGTCGACGAGCACTATCTTCAGCTCGGCGGGGTGCTTCTTGTAGAGCAGCGAGGTGAGGATGGCGTTCAGACCGACGGACTTACCCTGACCTGTGGCACCGGCCACGAGCAGGTGTGGGGCCTTGGCCAGGTCGAACATGAACACCTCGTTGGTGATGGTCTTGCCCATGGCGCAGGGCAGCTCCATGGTGGTCTCCTGGAACTTCTTCGAGTTGAGCACCGACTCCATCGACACCACGCTCTTCTTCTCGTTGGGCACCTC
>DGHX01000094.1:2258-8287 GCA_002392835.1 Prevotella sp. UBA3837
ATCTCGATGCCGAAGGTACGCAGCACCTCCACGATGCTGTTCTTGTTCTTCGTCTGCTCGGCCATGTCGATGTATGGCTTGCCGTCCTCCTCGTAGTGCTTCAGCAGGTCGAGCGTCGGGTAGTGGTAGTTCTCCAGGTCGCGCTTCGGGTCGTAGGGCTCCAGCAGCTGGTCGCCCACGGCCACCAGCTCAGCCCCCTCAGCCTTCTCCTCCTCCTTTGCTGCGCTGACGTCCATGCCCATCTCGGCGCCCTCGGCCTTCTTGCTGTCGCGGCGTATGGGCCTCACCAGTCCGCCGTCAGCGGGCGTGGTGGTGGCGGACGTCTGCAGGTCGTCGCCCTCGAAGACCACGGTCTGCACCTCGGGGTTGTCGAACACCTCGGGGTCTTCCACTATCTTCATCGGCTTCTCCTCCTCGTCGTCATCTTCCTCCTCGCTGGCGTCCTCGCTCTGTCCGGCTCCGCTCTCGCCCTCGCCGTCGCTGCCGTCGGTGACGGTGAACTTCACGCGGTCGAAGAACTTCTTGGGGTTCAGAATCTTGCGCACCCACTCGTAGGTCTCCGAGCTGATGTAGGTCAGGAACAGCAGGGCTATGACCACCAGCAGGGCGGCCAGTCCGGGCAGCCCCACGAAGCCCTCCACCCAGCTGCCCACCAGCTTGCCGTGGTCGCCGCCGGGGCCGAAGTGGCTGTCGCTGAACAGCGGTGCCACGAACTTCGCCAGCACTATCGACGTCCATATCATGACCAGCATCAGGCACATGAACCACTTCAGCAGGTTGGGCTTGAAGGCCTTCATCAGCCTGAGCGAGACGAGCAGTATGAACACGGGTATGAGGAATGCGGGAATGCCGAAGCACTGCTTCATAAAGAAGTAGGCGGTGTAGGCCCCTATGGAGCCGCACATGTTTCGGAACTCGCCGTGCTGGTTGGCCAGCTCTCCGTCGCGCAGGTTCTCAATGATGCTCACGTCCTGCTGCCCGGTGGTGAAGAACGATATGAACGACAGCGCCATGCAGCATGCCACGGCGAAGAGCACCATGCCTGTGAAGAACCACAGGCGCTCGTTCTGGAATATCTGTGTCACGCGCTCCAGCCCCATGGCCTGCACCATCGAGGGGCGTGGCTCGGCGGCTTTCACGGTCTTTTTTTTCTTCTGCTTACTCATTGGTGTTTTCTGCTTACCTTAAATCTTGTGCAAAATTAGCGTATTTTTTCCACAATGCAGCAACTTTCCGAGCTTTTTTTAAAAAATTTGTGTTTTAGATAAGGAGTGGAAGGAGATTTTTATAAGGAGTGACAGGAGTGGAAGTAAAGTGAAAGAGGCGGGCCACCGCTGCCGATGCCCTGCCTCCGTGAGTGTTACGCCTTGAAAAAGCGAAACTGTCATCTGTCATCTGTCACGCCTTGCCCTTCTCTTTGAGCAGATTGCGGTAGGTGCCGTCCTGCTGCTCCTGGCAGAGGCCACGCTCCACCCACTTCGCCACCTGGTTGCGCGTGCCTTCCTCTTTCATGCCCCGCTGCTGCCTGAGGCTTGCCAGCTGCTGCAGGGTGAAGGTGTCGCCGAGCAGTGCCAGCATGTTTTGCGGGCCACGGTGGGCGGTGTGCACGTCCTTGTCGGCGTTACGAATCTGGTCGCCAAAGAAATAGAGCTTCAGCCACAGGTCATAGTGCAGGCTCCAGCGGCAGAAGGCTGTGATGCACTTTTCCCAGCGCATGCCGTTGGCGGCGTAGAGTGCGCAGGCCTTTCGGAAGGTGGCCACGAGTGCACGACGGCCCAGGTTGTTCAGCACCTCGTCGCCGGTCTGCACCACGAAGTCGTCGAGTTCTGCCTTCAGCTTCTCGGCCATGTGGCGTGCCTGCTTGCAGTCGATGAGCCCGTGCACCTGCTGCAGGTTGTCGATGAACGGCTTCAGGGCGGCGTCGTAGTCGTCATCGTACTTGCCGTGCTGCGGCATGGGTGCTCCCAGCCCGCGGTCGGGCACGGTGGCCAGCGTCAGTCGGCTGATGGGGCCGTCGGTCATGTTACGGCTGAAGTAGTACTGGGCCTTGCCGGGTGTGGTCGATGCGTTCCAGTTGATGGAGAGCGGCCCCTGGTAGGTGATGCTGTCCTTGCCCACGCGCTCCTGTCCAAAGGGGTTGTCCTCGTCGTCGGCCATCTTCATGTAGGTGAAGGGGCAGTTGGCTCCGGGCTTCCATCCCTCAACGCTGAACCACTGGTCCAGCTCCACCATGCGGGTGTGCACTATTTTTCCCTGCGAGTCGTCCATGAGTTCCGACAGTCGCGCCTGCGTTATGTTGGCGGCCACGCTGCGCACGCTGACAGGGGGCCGTTGGGGCTTATCGTCACTGTCTTTCATGGCTGTGCACTTTGCCTTCCAGTCCTTCAGTATGATGCGGTTGGGGCCGTCCTTCGCCTTCTGCGGAGCCTCCAGGTGCTTCAGCATGTGCTTGGTCGAGCTGTCCTTGCCGCCGCCCGTTCCTGCCACGATGAGGCAGCAGGCGCGCAGCTCGCGCGGGGTGTTGTCGGTGTAGGTGAACTGAGCGTCGCAGTACATGCCCAGTGGCGGGAACATGGCCTGTGCCGCCGTCTCGCGCGACTCCCAGGGCACGGGTGCCGTGGCTGCCTTGACGAAGCGAGGCATGGCCTTCTTAGACAGCACGGGGGGCACGGGGCTGGCGTAGATGTCGGCCAGCGATGCGCTGTCGCCGCAGACGGGAGCCGCCTGTCCGGGCTTAGGCGTCGGTGCATCGCCCTGCTGGGCCTGTGCGTCGCCCTGCGGGAAGCGCTTCTGGGCCTCGGCCATGATGCGCAGCTGGTCGCGGTTGAAGCGCTGTGCCGGATCGTTGTACTTGCTGTAGAAGTCGGTCACCAGTCGGCTGATGTCGCTCTGCTGGCTGTAGGCTCCCATCTTCTCCAGCAGACAGGCGCGCAGCTCGGCCTCGGTGAGCACGCGGTCGGCTCCCACGCTGAGCACGGCCTTCACCATGTTGTGGCGGTAGTTCTCGGTGCGCAGGTTGCTCTCGGGCTGTCCGGTCAGCTTCACGAACTGGTCGAAGATGAAGCGCAGACGGGGCGTGACAGCAGGCTGGGCAGCTGTGGGCTGGGCGGCAGCAGGCTGAACGGCGGCAGGCTGGGCGGCAGCAGGCTTCACCAAGGGTCGGCCGTCAACGTCGAGCCCGCGCATGAGGAAGGCTTCGCGGCGCTTCTCGGTCTCTTCGGGCGAGAGGGGGCTGAGCCACTGGTCAGAGCGGTAGACGGCGTCGCCGGTCATCAGGATGAGGCGCTCGGGGGTGAAGCACTGCGGGTCGGGTTCCACGCCCAGGTCGTCGCCCAGGTCTTGGCAGAACATGCGCTGGCTCTCCTCAATGGTCTTACCCACGGGCATCTGTATCCAGATGTGGCACTTCGGCTTGCGCGTGGAGTACTCTATGTAGTGCACTGCCCCCTGCCACTCGCTCAGCTCGTCGGCGTTTAGCTGCAGGGCGCGCTCTATGGCCTGCGGAGCCTTCTCGGGGTCGTCGATGTCGACGCACGTCTCGTTGGTGAACGCCTCGGGGATGATGTTCTCCTGCGAGCGACGGTCGTCGCGGAAAGCCGAGTAGTGCGGACACAGGTAGGGCAGCTGCCACCGCTTCACCCCCTCGTCGAAGTGCTGGCGCAGGGCAGCGACGGTCTCGGCCACGTCGGCACGGCCAAGGATGCACAGCACATCGGCGGCAGTGGCAGGCACGGCGAGGTTGAGCGATGAGTACTGAGCCATCACACGGCCCGCGGCATCCTTGCAGCGGGGATTGACGGCGAAAACAGGTGACACGGTTTGAGTCGGTGTCGCGACTGTGGTCTTTTCGTTTTCCATATCGTTGGATTTTGAAAAGTTTGTGTATCTAGTGAACCACACTATCATGAGTCATGTGGTGAAGGGTTGCTCCCCCTCCACAGCAACAGGCTGCCCGGCGAAGCGTTCTTCCGGGTGCAAAATTAGGCAATAAAAACGAGAAGGAGAAACGGTTAAGTGACTATGTTTCACGCTGTTGATGAACCGACGACAGACACACAGAAGTCACGAACCGACCATTTTCGTGACCGCCCGCAGCAGCACATTGTTCACGTAATAGTGGTTCGTGACCGAAATGTGCATTTCGTGAACTGCAACGGTGGCCACGAAACGGGTCCGAAGTTCACGAAACAGCCACGAAACGGCCTTTCATGACCACTACGTGAACTCCAGCCACGACGCCGCGTTCACGAAGCCAGCCGACGGGCACAAAAAAAAAGACACCAAAACGGGTGTCTTTTCTATGATGCTTTCTCTATCTTCGGTAATCTCGCGCTGAGCAGCTTCTCAATCTTGTAGTCCATTTTCCGTTTCTCCTTCCCTGACGCGCCGCTCGGGCTGTATTTCTTCTGGGCACCCGTGAGGGCCGACTTGCCTATGGTTTCCCACTTACCGCCGCACTTCAGGTAACGCCGGTTGAAATAGCTGAGAAACGTCGACATGCCCTTCGTAGACTGGCTCCACAGGTAGAAGTAATAAAGGCTCGCGGCTGGAATCTTGCTGCGCTTACACTTCTCGGGCAGCAGCTCGTCGAAGTGCTCTATCGCGTAGTTCACACGGCTGATATGCTCATCGTCCTCGCCAAAGAGCAGGCGCGCAGAAGTCACCTCGGGGTCTTGCTCGGCTTCAGCGTATGCACGGTACAGCGTTATCTTGCTCACGTCGCCGGGCGAGCAGTTCTTGTAGAACTTCTGGGCGAACTGCTCCTTGCCGTCGGTGTTGCGCTTATATTCCTTCAGCACCGGGTTCGCCTCGTCGCCTGAGAGGTCTTTGTTTGCAATGACGGCCTGCCGAAGGCAGGGGTCGACCATCATCGCCTCGATGAGGTGCTTCTGGTGCTTCTGGCTCTTGTCCACAGCATCCATCAGCAAGTCGAGGCACTGCTTGGCATCGCCCTTGATGGCATTGACTTTCTTGATGCAGTCCAGGCCCTCGATGAGGCAACCATTCATAGTTTGGTAGAAATCGAACATGGCCCGGAACAAGTCCTTCACACATTGGGGGTAAGACGACAGGCCGTAAAGGTCGATGCTGTAGCTGGGCTGACTGATGAGCGACACCTCCCAGGCCTGACGTTCCGTCACACCTGGCGGCAACGGTTTGTTCGACTTCTTAGTGAAACGCTTGAACACTTTTCTGGCACCGCCCGTCCCGCTTCGCATGCGCCACGACACCTTCACAGACGAGTCGACGGCATGGTTGTCATCGCTGGCAAATTCCTGGGGAAACGACCGGCAGAAGCGCTGCAGATAGATGCGCTGGCGCTGCAACTTGGCGTGATATTCCCTGACGTCGCTCAACAGGTCCAGGATCTCGTCCTCGTCGAGATGCCTGCCGTTGATGGCATACAAAAGACGATCTACATCGAAATGGCAGATGAAATCGCATATCAATTCCATCTCCTCCAAATGCGAATGACCTATTTTTGGTGAAATCTTCATAAGGAGTTTTATACTATAGTATTATAACAGAGCGACCAGCAAAAATAATGCCAACCCGCACAGAGTCAGCCGTTTTAGTAAAAAATTAACATTCGTGACAGCAGTGACAGCCGTCAGCCCCCGCACCCGTCATCGTGACAGATGACAGATGACAGTTTTCTATTCTTGTCACTCCCCTACCCGTTTCCCCGTCGGTACTCCTTTTTGTTAATAAAAGTAGTATAAATAATTAATTATAATATACATCTTTATAAAAAACTCTCATCCCCTTATATAAAAAACCTCATCCCCTGCTGCCGCCGCTCCCATTTGCAGCCACAGCACTCATTTGCAGACGAAGCTCCCATTTGCAGACACAGCACCTCATTTGCAGACGAAGCAGCCCCCCACCCGCAGTACAGAAACTGTCATCTGTCATTTGTCATCATCACCCGCCAATGCCGCCTCTGCCGCTCCCCCGTGCTCCCCCGCCCCCGCTCCACGACGCGGAGCCTCCGCGCGCCCGAGCGGAGCCTGCAAATTTTCCTGCGG
>DGHX01000094.1:8375-9369 GCA_002392835.1 Prevotella sp. UBA3837
TTCCTGCGGAGCCTGCAAATTTTCCCGACCCTTACGGTTGAAAGACGCTGAAAGCGGTCATTCTGCAGCTCGCCCGTACAGTACGGAAAAAAAATGCTACAACCCGAAAAAAAAGTGGCGGAAAAATTTGGTAGTCTCGGAATTTTTTCGTACCTTTGCATTGTAGTTAGGAAGTGCGCAGCCTGGCTGCTGAAGGGCGGGAAAGCCCCGTCCGGATGAAGTCTAATACCATGAAAAACACTTACAATTATGGCACTCAACATTCAACTGTACCGCAACAACAACCAGAAGTCGAAGAACTACGGCCAGGTGTACGGCCGCGTGAGCAACAGCGAGCCCAAGGGCGTGGACTACCTGGCACAGCACATGGCCGAACACCAGACGCCCTTCTCGCCCGGAACCATCAAGGGCATCCTCACCGACGCCGTGTCGTGCATCCGCGAGCTCATCCTGCTGGGACAGCCCATCAAGCTCGACAACCTGGCCATCTTCAAGGCCATGATCACCAGCAACGGTGCCAACAGCGCCACCGAGTACGACCTGAAGAAGAACGTGAAGTGCGTGCGGCTGCTGGCACAGGCCACCGGCACCGTGCGCCGCGCCGAGATGACGAAAGACGGCTTCCTGGAGTACACTGACCTCTCGCTCGCCATCCGCGACGGCCAGGCCGAGCTGCCCACCGGCAACCCCGACGACGACGGAGGCAGCGGCAGCAGCGGCAGCGAGCCCGACGTCCGCCCGTAGACGGTCACCCAACCTCTCTGACACTCCCCCCTCCCCCAAAAAGGAGGGGGCTTTTCGTCATACGCCGGGGGGCAGCTTTCAAAACGAAGTATTCTCTTGTACGCCGAGGGCGGCTTTCAAAACAAAGTGTCCCTTGTACGCCGGGGGCGGCTTTCAAAAACAAAATAAAACAAAATAATACAAAATAAAACCAAGGCTACCTAAAACAAAATAATACAAAATAATAGGTACTACAAGATTTTGTGTGGGT
>DGHX01000094.1:9474-10222 GCA_002392835.1 Prevotella sp. UBA3837
CTACGGAGTCCCTTGCGGCGGACAAGGCGGTAGCCGCTCCCCTCCCTTCAAGGGGAGGGGTTGGGGGTGGGGTCTGTAACTTTTTCGCCGAGAAATATATACTAACCCCACCCCCAACCCCTCCCCTACATGGGAGGGGAGTGCCTACGGAGTCCCTTGCGGCGGACAAGGCGTAGCCGCTCCCCTCCCTTTCGCCCGATTTACAGGAAGTCGAGGTGGATGGTCCTCAGGGCTCCGCGTGCCATGCGCTCGTAGACGAGCCCCATGTCGGCGAAGTGGACCACGGCCTGCATGGCTGCCTTGCGCAGCAGGGGGTTGGCGCTCTGCAGTGCTGCCAGTGCCTGGTCGAGGAACTCGTTGATGGCGCGCTCCGTGGGCTCCCGCCGCTGCTGGAACAACCGGCTGAGGACGTGGTAGCCGCACAGCTGCGCCAGGTCGCGCTCAGAGGCCAGCCACCGGAAGGCCAGCTCGGCGGCAAAGGGGGTGTGCTGGTACAGGTTGAAGGCGGCCTGCTCGGCCAGCTCGGCGGTGGTGGTCTGCTCCATCCAGATGTCGGCCACCTCGGGCAGCATCTCGTCGGCAGGCATGAGCATCGTGGCCAGGATCTTGCACTCGCGCACGTCCTCCTTCCACAGGGCGACGGAGAGGTGGTACAAGCTCCCCGCGTCAGAGGACTGGGGGGCAGGACTGGCGTCCGTGGGCGCATCGGCCGTCGTCAGCTCGCGCCGTATCTCGTCGGCCATCTGTC
>DGHX01000135.1 GCA_002392835.1 Prevotella sp. UBA3837
ACTTCATCAGCCAGTACCTGCAGTCTTTCCCCAACGAACTCGACACCTCCGATGCTTCCATCTACGACTGCTTCAGCCGTCCACGCCGTCTTAACATCGTCGCCGCCAGCACTGAGAACATCCAGGCCCGCTATGCCGCACAGTGGCTGCAGCAGGACGAGCAGCGCACTGCCGACGGCCGCCGCACAGCTATAGTGCTGTGCAACGAGGCGCTGCTGCCCACCATCATACACTGCATCCCCCCCGCCGTACAGTCGGTCAACATCACCACGGGCTACCCGCTTGCACAGTCGCCCATAGCCACTCTCGTGAGCCAACTCATAGCCCTTCGCCGCGACGGCTACGACCACCAGCGCGGCCACTACCGCCTGCGCCAGGTGCTGGCCGTGCTGCGTCACCCTTACCTCGCCGCCCTGTCGCCACAGGTATCAGCACTGGCCATGGAGCTCACGGAGCAGCGATACTACTACCCCACCCCTGACCTTCTGTCTCAGGGCGGCGACGTGGCGGCCCTGCTCTTCCCCCCCGTCCCCGCCGAGCATCAGAACGCCGCCCTCCTCAGTTGGCTGTGCCAGGTGGTACAGACCATAGGGCGCGCGCAGCAGCCGTCAGCGACCGGCACCACCACGCCCGGGCCCGACCCGCTGAAGCAGGAGTCAGTATTCCGCACCTACACCCTGCTCAACCGCCTGCTCAACCTGGCCGAGGCTGGCGAGCTCGTCACCGACATCATCACCCTGGGCCACCTCATCACGCAGCTCATGCAGACGACCACCGTGCCCTTCCACGGTGAACCTGTGGAGGGGCTGCAGGTTATGGGAATACTCGAGACCCGAAACCTCGACTTCACCCACCTGCTCATTCTCTCTGCACAAGAGGGCAACATGCCCCGCGGCACCACCGACACATCGTTCATACCTTACGCCCTGCGCCGTGCCTATGGCCTCACCACCCCCGAGCACAAGGTGGCCATCTACAGCTATTACTTCCACCGCCTGTTGCAGCGCGCCACCGACATCACCATTGTTTGGAACAACGCCACCACCGACGGCCAGCGGGGCGAGATGAGCCGCTTCTTGCTGCAGCTCATGGTCGAGAGTCCCCATCCTGTGACCCACTACACGCTGCAAGGTGGTCAGCAGCTCACATCCCGCAGCCCCCAGCCGGTGCCCAACCACGCCACGCCGCCCCAGTTGCTCACCCCCACCGCCATCAACCGCTACCTGCGCTGTCCGTTGCAGTTCCACTACCGCTATGTGTGCGGACTGCAGGAACCCGACCCCGCCGCCGATGACGACAGCATCGACAACCGCCTCTTCGGAAACATCTTCCACGATGCCGCACAGGCGCTCTACACCCGTCTGCAACAGGCCGGCGGCCCCGATGCTCCCGTCACCGCAGCCCACATACGCAGCCTGCTGCGACAGCCTGACGTCATAGCGCGCGCCGTTGACCAGGCTTTCGCACAGCAGCTCTTCGCCGGACGGCAGACGTCATCCCTCCATACACGCCTGAACGGACTGCAAATCATCAACCGCCAGGTCATCATGCACTACCTGCACACGCTGCTCGAAGGCGACTGCCAGCTGGCGCCCTTCCACATCATGGGCCTCGAGGACGAAGTAAGCATGCCGCTTGACGTTGGTCCCGACCTGACCATCAACGTGGGTGGCCGCATCGACCGCCTCGACTGCGTCAGCACCCCTGACGGGTGCAGCACCATACGCGTCATCGACTACAAGACCGGTGCGCACCGCATGAAGGCGCTGCCCGACGTCGACGCCGTGTTCCGACAGGAAAGCCTGAAAGAGCACTCCGACTACTACCTTCAGGCAATGCTCTACTCTGTCATCGTGGCCCGTCAGCACCCTGCTCAGGCCGTGTCGCCGGCACTGCTCTTCATACAGCATGCCGCCGCGCCTGGCTACAATCCTGTGCTCCACTTCGGACAGCAGCCCATCAGCGACATCCGCTCCGTTGAGGAGCCTTTCCTGCAGCAACTGCAACGTGTGGTCAGCGACATGTTCAACCCCGACGTGCCGCTCACCCCAACCGCCGACACACAGCGATGCCGCAACTGCCCCTATCGCCAGCTGTGCTACTGACCGCCGAGGCCCCGAGCAAAAAATGGAGGCTCCGTTTTTTCAAACGGTGGCTCCGCTTACACAAATGGAGGCGCCGTTTTTCCAAACGGAGCCTCCATTTCCTTCTAACCGATATAATAATATAAACGGCGCTCAGTCGATGTGATTGCCAGTGTAGAGCTGATAGTACTGTCCGCGCTGCTCCAGCAACTGCTGGTGCGTGCCATGCTCGGCTATGCGTCCGTGGTCGAGGACAATGATCTGGTCAGCATTGCGCACGGTACTCAGCCTGTGGGCTATGACGAAGGTGGTACGCCCCTGCATGATAGTGTCCATGCCACGCTGCACCAACTGCTCAGTCCTTGTGTCGATGGAGCTGGTGGCCTCGTCGAGGATGAGCACCGGTGGATTGGCCACGGCAGCCCGCGCTATGGCGAGCAGCTGTCGCTCACCCTGCGAGAGGTTTCCGCCGTCGCCTTGCAACAGGGTCTGGTAGCCATCAGCCAGACGGCGAATGAAGTCGTGGGCACCAACCAGCTGGGCGGCACGAATGCAGTCGTCATCAGTTGCATTCAGACAGCCGTAGCGGATGTTGTCGATGACGGTGCCAGTGAAGAGGTGCGTCTCCTGCAGAACGATGGTCATGGAACGGCGCAGCGACTGCTTGCTGATGTCGTTGATGGGAATGCCGTCATAGAGGATGTCGCCTTGCTGCACGTCGTAGAAGCGGTTGATGAGGTTGATGATGGTAGTCTTGCCGGCACCGGTACCTCCCACGAAGGCAATCTTCTGCCCGGGCTGAGTGTTGATGCAGATGTCGAAGAGCACCTGCTTCTCGCTGGTATAGCCGAAGTTGACATGACGGAAGTCGACGTCGCCTTGCACTTTTCTCTCTCCACTTTCCACTCTCCTCTTTCCACTTTCCTCTTTCCACTCTTCACTTTCCACCTTCCACTTTCCATCTGCCACAACCCATTTCCCTTCGTCCACCTCAGGCTCGGCATCGCCCAGGGCGAATACGCGCTCGGCGCCCACTGAGGCGTTTAACACGGAGTTGATTTGCTGGCTGACATGGCTGATGGGCTGTGTGAAGCTCTTGTTCAGCTGTAGGAAAGCGACTATCGTACCCAGCGACAGTTCCCAACTGCCTGAGAGGGCCAGCGCCGCGCCCACCACGGCCAGCAGCACATAGCCCAGGTTGCCCAGATTGCCGTTGACGGGCATCACGATGCTGGCAATCTTATTGGCATTATAGGCCGACGAGCGCAGTCGCTCATTGATGTCCTCAAACTGTCCGATGGCCTGCTGCTCATGGCAGAACACCTTTACCACCTTCTGCCCCGTCATCATCTCCTCCACGAAGCCGTTCACACTGGCCAGGCTCTCCTGTTGTGTGCGGAAATATCCCCTGCTCCACTTGCCCAGCTTTGTCGTAGCGACCATCATCACCACGGCAATGAAGATGCTAACCAGCGTCAGTGGCACACTGAGTACCACCATCGAGGTAAACGTGGCCACAATGGTGATGATGCTTGAGAACACCTGTGCCATGGCCGTCGAAATCATCTGGCGCAGCGAGTCGACGTCGTTGGTGAACACCGACATCATTTCGCCATGCGAGTGCTGGTCGAAATAGCTGATGGGCAGCTGCTCCATGCGCTCGAATATCTGCTTCCGCAGCCGCAGCATGGTGCCTTGCGACACATTGATCATCAGCCGGTTATAGGCATAGCTGGCCACGACGCCCAAAAGCAGTATCAGCCCCAGGCGGAACAGCGTTTGCATCAGCGAGGCATACTCGGGGTTTGCCATCTGCGTCAGCGGCGTGATGTAGTCATCGATGAGTGTACGGGTGAAGAGTGTAGACAACAGCGAGGTGATGCTGCTCACCACAATGCAGACCAGCACGGTAAGGATGCTGAACTTATAATGCTTCAGCACAAAGCCGAAGAGACGCATCATCACCTGTTTCTGCTGCTTGGTAGCCTTCCGGAAACCGGCATTCTGTCCGTGAGGGCCTTGCGGGCCACGGCTAAAGTTGGGCTGTCTCATGCTACACCTCCTTTCACTGCATCAAAGTCGCCGCTGTCGCTGGTCTGTATGTCATAGATCTCCTTGTAGAGCGAGTTGTCGCGCAGCAGGTGCTCATGTGTGTCGAAGCCCGTCACCACGCCGTTGTCCATGACCAGTATGCGGTCGCAGTGCTGCACCGAGCTGATGCGCTGTGCAATGATGATCTTCGTCATCTGTGGCAGCTGCTCGCGGAACGCCCGCTGTATGAGTGCGTCGGTGCGTGTGTCGCAGGCCGAAGTGCTGTCATCGAGCACCAGTATGCGCGGCTGCTTCAGCAGTGCGCGGGCTATGCAGAGACGCTGCTTCTGTCCGCCGCTGACGTTGGTGCCGCCTTGCTCAATCTTCGTGTCATACTGCTGCGGCATCTCCATGATGAAGTCGTCAGCCTGTGCCATGCGGCAGGCCTGTCGGCACTCGTCCAGCGTGGCATCGTTCTTTCCCCAGCGCAGGTTGTCCAGTACGCTTCCGCTGAACAGGGTGTTCTTCTGCAGCACCACGGCCACGGCATTGCGCAGCACCGTCAGGTCATAGTCCTTCACGTCCTTTCCTCCCACCAGCACCTGCCCCTGCGTGGTGTCGTAGAGGCGGCTGATGAGGTTCACCAGTGTCGACTTTCCGCTGCCCGTTCCGCCAATGACGCCGATGGTCTGACCGCTCTCGATGCGGAAGCTGACGTTGAACAGCGCGGAACGGCGGGAGGGCGAAGCCCCCGAAGCAAAAGCCCCCCCTACGGCCCCCGAGGGTAAAGCCCCCCCTACGGCCCCCGAGGGGGCTTCTATAGTTTTGGAGGCAGAGGAATGGGCAGGCGTATGAGCTATAGTAGCCCCCTCGGGGGCCGTAGGGGGGGCTTTACCCTCGGGGGCCGAAGGGGGGGCTTTGTGGGCTTTGGAGTCTTTATAGTCAAACCGCACTTTTCGGAACTCCACGCTGCCGTCGGCGACCTGGGTCAGGGCATCGGGCGGACTGACGATGGAGGCACGGTGCTCGATGACCTCACTGACGCGTTGAGCCGAGGCAGCGCTCTGAGTGAGCATGACGAAAATCATAGACAGCATCATCAGTGCCTGGAGGATGGACATGACATAAGTGAAGAGCGAGGTGAGCTCGCCGGTGGTGAGCGTGCCGCCCACGATGAAGTGCGCACCCCACCATGACAGGGCGATGATGCAGCCGTAGACGACGAGGTTCATTACCGGGTGGTTCAGGGCCATGAGGCTCTCGGCGCGTGTGTACAGACGGTACAGACCCTCAGCTGCACGGGCGAACTTACGGTTCTCGTAGTCCTCGCGCACGAAAGCCTTCACCACACGTATGCCCGTCACATTCTCCTGCACGCTCTGGTTCAGCTCGTCGTACTTCTCAAACACCTGCTTAAACAGCCGTGCTACCCGCGAGATGATGAAATAGAGCGAGACGCCCAGCACCACCATTGCCACGATAAAGATGAGGGAGAGGCGTGGGTCGATGACGAGGCACATGACGATGCTGAGCAGCAGGCGGAAGGGTGCCCTCACAGTGACGCGCAGTATCTGCTGGAAAGCGTTCTGCAGCGAGTTGACGTCGGTAGTCATGCGGGTGACGAGGCCCGACGTGGAGTAGCGGTCTATGTCCTCGAATGAGAAGGTCTGTATGTTGCGATACATGGCGCGCCGCAGGTTGGCAGCAAAGCCCGTTGAGGCATAGGCAGACACGCGGCCGGCCATGATGCCGAACATGAGCGAGAGGAGCGCCATGCCCACCATGAGCAGTCCATAGAGGTAGACGGCCTGCATGTTGCCGGCCATGATGCCACGGTCGATGAGCATGGCAGTGACGTAGGGTATGAGCACATCCATCACCACTTCGAGCGCCGTGAGCACGGGTGTGGCCACGGCGGCCCGGCGGTACTGCCCTACCTGCTGGTATAAAGTCTTTAGCATGTGTCGGTGTGTAGGGAATTAGTCTTATCGCTTCAGGTATTTCTTTCCGTCGCGGATGTAGAGACCGCCCTTGTTGAGGGCGTTCACCTGCTGTCCCATCATGTTATAGGTGGCCGAAGGCTGAGCCACGGGCAGCGTGGCTTCGGGCTGGCTGATGGCGCTGACGACGGGTCGGTTCTGCATGCGGGCGGCCTCGGCCCAGGCCTCGGCGTCGCTCTTCAGGTCGGCTCCTAAGTAGTAGCCCAGGTTGGGGGGCTGGTTGTAGCCGATGTTCTCGTTGAGCACGCCCATCCAGTAGGTATGGTCGGTCATGAGCCACGGGAACTTGTGGGTGGTGGGATACCAGGTGCTGAAGATCTTCAGGTCGCCGACGAGGGTGCCGTCAGGCACGATGAACTCCTCGCGCCAGTCACCCACCAGGTCGCCATACCACGAGCTGTTGGCCTTGGTGCCGTTGATGAAGCGTGTGCTGTAGCGATAGACGGTGAAGGTGCGTCCGCCATTGCGGTCGTTGCTGATGGTGCCTCCGCCCTTGCTGGGTGCATTGATGAGCTGGCGGGTGAGTGTGCCGTCGAACCAGATGCCCATGTTACACGACGAGGGCTGGTAGCCCAGGTCCTTGCCCTCGCTGGAGTAGGCGTTGCTGCCTGCCCACCAGAACTCGCAGCCGGGCGAGTCGGGGTCGATGTCGGCCACCATGCAGCGGCCGCAGTCATACCACTGCCCCTTGTCGTTGGGCACGGTGGCGTCATTTTTCCATATTACAGCCCCTGTGGCGGCATGATGAAGAGCGGCATTGGTGGGTATGGCCGTCGACTCCAGGCAGTGCCACACCTGCAGCCCCTCGGTGCCGGGCAGGAACTTGCCCACGTGGTTGGCGTCGCCATGCCCCAGCTTCGTCGTCCACAGCCCCTGTCCGTCGTGGTCGACGGCCATCGAGCCGTACATCACCTCGTCGTAACCGTCGCCGTCGAGGTCGGCCACGTTGAACGAGTGGTTGCCCTGCGCGGCGTATGCGCTGTTGGGCTGTCCGTCCTTACCCTTGCCGCTGGCCCTGGTGTCGAAGTGCCAGCGGCGGGTGAGCTTGCCGTCGCGCCAGTCCCAGGCCTCGATGACGGAGCGTGCATAGACGCCGCGTCCGAAGACGGCGGAGGGCAGGCCCGTGTCGTCGAAGCAGCCCACGCCGACGCGGAAGGAGCAGGCGCGCTTCCAGTAGTCGTCGCCCCAGGCCGAGCTGGTCTCGCGGGGTATGAAGTTGTCGCGGGCCAGCTCACGGCCCGTCTTGCCGTCGATGATGCTGATAAACTCCGGTCCGGCCACGTTGTAGTGGTCTGCCCATCCGGGACTGCTGCTCTTCTCGTTGCCCCAGGTGCGGTAGTCTATCTTGCCGTCGCCGTTAGTGTCGGGAATCTCCTGTCCGTCGCCGAAGACGGTGCCTTCGCAGGTGCGTATGGCCATCTCGGCACAGCCGTCGCCATCGAAGTCGGCCACGGCGAAGGCCGAGCTGTTGCCCAGTATGATGCCGGGGCCGCCCTTGATGCGCCAGAGCAGAGTGCCGTCGAGCTTGTAGGCATCCCAGATGACGGCATAGATGGTGTTGTGGCTGCTGTAGCTGGCACCGGTGCCGCCGTCAAGCACGCCCTTGGGCGACTGCAGACGCTTGACGATGATTTCAAACTCGCCATCGCCGTCGAGGTCGCCCACGCTGACGTCGTTGGCCTGGTACTCCAGGTCATCGCCGGCATAGACGTCCTTGGTATCCTTCAGCGGAATGCTGATGTAGGGCAGGCCGTTGATGCAGCGCTCGCGCGACAGGGTGTAGGTGGCCAGCGTTGAGTCGCTGCCGGCGTAGGTCAGCCGGTAGTGTGTGGCCGTGGTCTTGCTGTACGAGGCATCCTGATAGCAGGTAGTGCCCTTGATGCCGGCCTTGATGAGGCGCTCGGTGCCCTGGCCCAGGGTGCGGTAGAGGTCGAAGGCGGTGTTCTCATCATCGCCGGGCAGCATGCGCCAGCTGACGAGGGCACGGCCGTTGTGCTGGGTGTAGCTGCCGAGTGAGGCATCGCTCTTGGTGTTGACGCTGGCCCAGAGGGCACGGTCCTGCAGGTTGTTGGTCTGGGCAGCGGCCACGGCACATGCCGCCATTCCCAGGATGAATAAGAAAGAACGAATATTTGTCATGTTAAACGGTGTAGATTAATGTAGTATTAGTTGTAGTAGTTGTTGTCAGTAGATATAGAGACCCTATGGTTTGATGGCGTCGGCCACGGCCTTGGCTATCTTGCCTGCGCCGTTAGCATTGGGGTGAATCATGTCGCCGGTCATGTCCTTCTGGTCGGTGACGACACTGTGCAGGTCGATGACGGTCAGCCCGTTGCGCTCTGCCACACGCCGTATGACGGGTATGACTCCGTTGACGATGACCGAGTCGGTGATGCCCCACTTGTCGCGGAAGGCACGGATGGGTGTGCAGAGATAGATGGCGGGCTTCTGCGGGCGCTGCATCTTCTTCGTGGGGCGCCCCTTCTTGTTCAGCACGGGCTGCAGGGGGCACAGGGTGTCGATCATGGCCTGATAATCCTTTTCATACTGTGCGGCGTTCCACTGGTAGTCCTTCGAGTCGTTGGTGCCCAGCTTGATGACCACGATGTCTGGGCGGAAGGCCTTGGCGTCGCGCCAGGCCAGCTCCTGCATGTAGGGGTGGTCGCTGGTGTTCATCATGCAGCGTGCGCCCACGCCGTAGTTCTTCACGCGGTAGCCGTTGCCCAGCAGCTGCTGCAGCTGTGCGGGATAGCCGCGCTGCTCCTGCATGTCGATGCCCGAGCCGTGGGTGATGCTGTTGCCGATGCAGGCCACGCGTATGGCATCGGCAGGCTGCTGCGGCAGCGACCCGAGCCAGGCACGCAGGTCGGCGAGCATCTGGTCGTGATAGGGCCACGACGTGCGGAAGCCGAAGCCATGGCCGCCCGAGGGGTAAATGTAGAGTGAGCAGAGATTACCCATGTTGCGCATGGCGCTGTAGTAGGCCACGCCGTTGGTGACGGGGGGCACGGTGCCGTCGTCATGTGCGGTGATGATGATGGCCGGGGGCGTCAGGTGGCTGCGCACGGCGTTCTGGTTGCTCCACTCCTTCACCAGCTTTTCATTTTTCAGTCCCTCCTCGCCCAGGAAGTTGACGCACGAGCCACGGTGGGTCTCGCGGGGGTTCATGCTGATGACGGGATAGAAGAGGATGCTGAAGTCAGGACGGCAGCAGAACTCGCTATGGGTGGAGACGCTCGAAGCCAGATGTCCTCCGGCCGATGAGCCCATGATGCCCACGTCGAAGGGGTTCACGGCCCATGCCTGCGCCGAGTCGCGCACGGTGCGTATGGCCTGCCGGGCATCGCTCAGGGGAATGTTGCGGTCGCCCTTGGGCATGCGGTAGGTGAGCACGAAGCAGGCAATGCCCTGCTCGTTGAACCACGGTGCCCAGTCGTGGCCCTCGTGCTGCATGGCCAGGTGCTGATAGCCGCCGCCGGGCAGCACCACCACGGCACGCCCCGTGGGCTGCTGGGGCAGATAGGCCACCATGTTCGACTGGCCGTCGGGAGTGATGTTGACAGTGAACTTACGTGCTGTCTGTGCTGATAAGGACAGCACACAGAAGGACAGCAATGCTGATGTCAGTAGTTTCTTCATTGGTTGAACGGATTAGTTTCAGTTTGTCAAGTGGCTGCAAAGGTAGAAATATTTTCGCAAACAGCCAAGGAAAATCGGTGAAAAATGTGTACCTTTGCAACCGCAATGCCACAGGAACGTCTCTGGAACCGCAACTACTGCAAGGTGATGGCTGCCAACTTCATGCTGTTCTTCGCCTTCTCCTGTTTTCCGCGCTTCTCTGCCTCTAAAATTAAACTATCCTAAAAATCAAGCAGTTGGGAGCCAAAAAGTTGCAAATGTGAGTGACCCGCACTAACTTTGCACTATGTTTATCCGAAAGAAGCGCAACAAATCAGGGACGATCAGCGTTTTTGTCCTCAGCACGACCAAGTCCCGTAAGCAGCGATTGGTAAAATCCTTCGGTTCCGCCCATCCCTGCGACACGGCAGCAATGGCGAACTTACTTGGCACTCGGAAGAAAAAAAACGAGTTTGTTTTGTTCTTCTCTCGTTTTTTCGTAACTTTGCCGCCGATTACACAAAAGCAAATATCGTCATGAGGCATTTACCTTACCTACATATACTATTTCTCCTTGCCATCCTTACGGGTTGCACTGCCAGAAATGACCGCCAGGCCTCGCCCATTTTTATGGACAAGGACGCAACGATGTGTTCGCCTGAGGTCATGAAGCATGTGGACGATTTGGTGATGGACCATGTGGCTGAGAATCCAGAACGCACCATCCAGGTCATCGACTCGCTGAGGTCGGAAGGATTGCCCGGCTATGAGGCCGACTGGCTGCTTGCACGGGTATACAGCACGACGCTGGAAGGCGGCAGGCCCGACTCGGCCATAGTCATCTGTGAGCGGCTGATGACACTGCCCGTGGCGAAGGAAAACCAGAAATACCGGTTCGACGTCTTGGTGACGCTGGTGAATGCCAGCAGGCTGCAGCATGACGATGAGCGCATTGTCAAGTGGACCACCGAGCTTGTGGCCCTGTGCAGAGCGAGTGGAGAAGAAACCGACGCCATGCGCAATGAGGCGGAGATGGCCCTCGCCCTCAGCCATGTGGGTCGACAGGCGGAGGCATTTGCCAAGAATGACAGCGTGATGGCCGTGCTCGACAGCGTGCGGCAGTTCAATGAACTGGATGCCTGGGTGATTGCCGCCAAGCGTAAGGTAACGATGCTGAGTGAGTGCGACAACCAGGCCGCCATCATCCCCGCCAGCCGCCGCATCATCGAGCGCCTTACCGACTACGAGCGGCATCCCGATGATTTCCACGACGGCTCATACCGCGAACCTTCCGACGACGACCGACAGGGATATATCGACTTCTATCGCGCTCAGGCATACGGATATATCGCCGAGGCATACGCGAGAAGCTCAGCCCTTGACAGTGCCAGACATTATCTCGACCTTTATGAGCAGAGTGCCTATGGCCAGACGCTCGCCGGGCGGGAGATGATAGCCCCGACGTGGGCGCTGCTGGGCGAGACCGGGAAGATGGCGGCCATTTACGAAGACCTGGCCACGGCCCGCTTCCGCTCCTACCAGCAGCGGACGGAGATAGAGCGGCAGAGGGCCGACGCGGCGCACACCCGGCAGGTGGCCCTGGTGCTGGGTATCGTCGCCGGCCTGCTGCTGATGCTCGTCGGCATCCTGTTGAGCTACCAGCGTATCATCAGGCGCAAGAACCGCGTGCTGGCACGTGAGATTGCCGAGTCGGTAGAATACAAGGAGAAGTATAGGAAGACCCTCTCCCAGAAGACACTCCCCCTGCCCCTTCCTGAAGGGAGGGAAGTGGGAACCCCTGCAAATGAAGCAGCCGAAGCCCTCAGTGGCAAGTCTATATACACCCCTACCTCCAGTGAGGGGCAGGGGGAGGGTCTTCTGGGGGACGGGTCCGATGCCCAGCTGTTCCGGTTCCTCCGCGAGGCCATCCTGCGCGATGAGCTGTTCCTCAACCCATTGTTCGACCGCCAGCAGCTGATGGACACCTACCACCTCTCGAAGGACCGCATCGGCGCAGCCTTCAAGCAGGGCAGCGAGTTCGAGTCGCTCATCGACTTCCTCAACGACTGCCGTCTCGACTATAGTGCCAAGCTCCTCTCCACGCGCCCCGACATGACCATCGGCGAAGTGTCTGCCGCCAGCGGCTTTGCCAGCGTCAACACCTTCGGCCGCAACTTCAAGCGCAAGTTCACCCTCACCCCCTCGCAGTATCGGGAGCAGCGCCAGGAGATGGGGTAGACCTGTTACAGAAAACGTTCAACCCTTCGCCCTTTCGCCCCTCCGCGGTTCACCAATTCGTCCAAAACCTATCACCAATTCGTCCGAGCTATTGCCCGGACGTTGTTTTTTCTGTATTTTTGCAGCCATAATCATCCTTAAATGCTTATGACCCCATCAATCCTCATCCCGCTCGTGGTCATCATCGCCGTGCTCGCCGTGGTCGATGAGGGCGAGCTGAAGCTCGATGCAAGCAATGTGGTGGTGCATAGCAATCCCTCCGACGGCTACCAGGTGTTTGAGTGGAGCGACGGCTACTATGCCTTCACAACAAAGTTCGTCTACCAGGAAAACGGCGAGGAAGACTCGGAAATACAGGACTTCCCTGCTGACAGCTTCGAGGGCGACAACGACTATACGGACGCGACCACCGGCATCAGCACCATCCACACCATCGACAGCGACGGCACCCACCGCTACTACGACATGCAGGGCCGCCAGCTGCGCCAGCGTCCCGCTAAGGGTCTGTATATAGAGAACGGAAAGATACAATTCAACAAATAATACGCAACAAACTATATAACACGAAGAAAACTTTGTTATATTAACTAATAAATAAATGTACATAAAGAAGTATTTGTTATTGGCCGTAGTCACCATGATGGCTGCAACAAGCGCATGGTCGGAGACCGTGACGACGGAGGCCGAGCTGAATGATGCCCTGAATGTCTTTGACGTTGATATTGATGTCAAGCTGGGAGCCGACATCACGCTCAGCAACTATCTGGGCATCACCAACGGGAAGAACGTGACACTCGACCTCAACGGCCACACGCTGAAGCGCAACCTCAGCGGAGCCAATGACTATGGTAGTGTCATCCGCGTGAGCACTGGAAGCAAGCTGACCATCGAGGACAGCAGCGGTGACAACAGCGGCACGATTACCGGCGGACGTTCCACCTACGGCGGCGGCATCAGCAACCACGGCTCGCTTACCCTCATGGGCGGAACCATCTCCAGCAACCTGGCCACCGGCGCTGGCGGCGGTGTGTACAACGCTCCTTCTACGGTGGGCGGAACACCTGCCCAGTTCGACATGCAAGGGGGTGTCATCCTCGGTAACTGGGGTGCTGACGGAGGCGGCATCTATAACTACAGGGGTAGCAGCGTCGGCATTAGCGGCGGTGTCATCAGCGGCAACACCAGCAATGCCGGTGGCGGCGGTCTGGTGAATTATGGCGAAGCCTTCATCAGTGGCTGCACCATCCACAACAATCAAGCCACAACGCGCGGTGGTGCCATCTGGACCAGCGGCGAGCTATACCTCGGCACTGCCACCATCGTGGGCAACCAGGCCAAGGAGGCTGGCGGTGCCATCTACTATGACAACGGCAGCAAGGGCGACATCAACAGCACCGTCATCACAAGCAATAGCGCACTCGACGGCGGTGCCCTCTATGTGGAACAGACGGCTAACATCATCTTCTACGCCCCCGAAATCACGGGCAACATTTCAACGCTTCACGGGGGTGGCGGCATCACCAACTACGGCACGCTCGACATCGACGGCATCACTGTCACCGGCAACACCGCCAGGTCCAACGGTAGCGGCATCTGGAACAACGGCACGCTGAAGATGAAAGGCGACGTCACCGTGAAGGACAACACCCGCGACGACATCTACCTCAGCAGTGGCAAGATCACCTGCACCGGACCCTTTGCCGACAAGGAAAGCGTCATTGGTGTGAAGATGGACAATCCGGGCGTGTTCACCAGCGGCTACAAGGCCAACAACGAGCGCACCATGCACTTCTTCCCCAGCGGCACAGCAGACAGGATGTGCCTCAACGATAGTGGCGAGGGCTACATGACCATGGGTTATTATGAATGTCACTGGAATGGCAGCGAGGTGGTGCGCACGGCCAAGGCTGTGCCTACCGACAAGCCCCTCGTTGACATCACCTCAGGAGCCTACATCAATGGCGGCTATATGGACAGTGACCACTGGTACTATGCAAAAGGCAGTGCCGACATCCACGAGCTGATTACCTGTCTAGGCCCTGAAGTGCATCTTATCCTACGCGATGACTGCGGCGTGATGTTTCATAAGGGTATCAGAGTGGTCAGCGGCACCACGCTTCACTTTCATTCCACGTCCTACAGCAACAGAACTGGCGGCATGTCGGCAATCGGCACCAAGAACAACTATGCAGGCATTGGCAGCTATGAAGGTGCTCCCTGCGGCAACATCGTCATCCACGGTGGCGATATAAAGGGCATTGGTGGCAGCTATGGTGCGGGTATCGGAGGCGGTGACGAGGCCGACGGAGGAACAGTCACCATCTATGGTGGCTCGGTCCAGGCATACGGTGGCACCGACGCGGCTGGCATCGGCGGCGGCGACACGAAAGGCAACGGCGGCACCACCTATATATATGGTGGCGACGTGACGGCTTATGGCGGCTCGGAGTTCGGCGCCGGCATAGGCGGCGGCGACGGAGGCAACGGCGGCACCACCTATATCTACGGCGGTAAGGTGAATGCCAAAGGCGGCGACTTTAGCGCCGGCATCGGCGGTGCTACCTATGGCAATGGCGGCAACACCTACATCTATGGCGGCGATGTGACGGCCAAGGGTGGCAAGCAGGGGGCCGGCATCGGCGCGTCGAGCCATTACAGCGGATATATTACTGAAACGTCATCACATGGTGGCAACACCTACATCAGCGGTGGCACCGTCTACGCCGAGGGAGGTGACGCAGCGGCAGGCATCGGCGGCGCATATTATACTAACATGGCTGACATCGAAATCAAAGGCGGTATCGTCACAGTCCAGGGCGGTGATGGTGGTGCCGGCATCGGTGGCGGTGGAGCTAACTTTTCAGGCGGAACGCTCACTATCAGTGGCGGTACTGTCACAGCCACGGGTGGTAATGGTGGTGCCGGCATTGGCGGCGGCTCTGCAAATAAGGCATCTCACCCTACCGGATATGGCTTTAGCACACTGAACATCACTGGCGGAACGGTCATTGCCACCGGAGGACCTTCCGTGCAGAACGGCCTAAACATCTACTATCCCTCTGCCATTGGCGCAGGAGCACACGGTGCCGATCACGGCGCGCTGGACCTCGCTGGTTTCACCCACGTCACAGCGGGCGACGATGCAAAAACGGCTCTCCTGACGGGTACCGACCACCGCGTGGCAGCCTGCCGCAACCGATATGCACAGGTTGAGGTCATTGATGACGATGCCCGTCACGCCAACATGAGCTATACCTTCAACGCGGAAACCCACACCGGTTCCTGCCGCAACTGCAACTTCACCCTTGTGGGCAGCCACTACGACAACGGAGAGGGCGAGGGCAAGTGCGTCTGCGGCTACTTTATGGGCGTCTTGGAACTGGCACTCACCGACCTGGCCGACAACGGTCTGGCATTGGCCGAGGCCGACGGCATGCTGGCCAACGTGACCTACGACCGCACACTGAGCGCCACTCAGAACAGCAATGGCTCGTGGACCAGCCGAGCCTACACCTTGTGCCTGCCCTACGACCTCGACCTCTCGAAGATACCGGGAAATCTCCTTGCCAGAGCATATCGCCTGGCGTATGTGAAGGACAGGGAGTATGTCTTTACCAACGAATTTGGATACCTGGCAGCAGGCGTGCCCTACCTCGTAGTGGTCGATGAGGGCGAGCTGAAGCTCGATGCAAGCAATGTGGTGGTGCATAGCAATCCCTCCGACGGCTACCAGGTGTTTGAGTGGAGCGACGACCCGGCAGTCAGCGGCCAGGAGGTGGGACTCTGGCGCGGCACCTTCAGCAATATCAGCAACGACGTGGCAGCCGAGCTGAAGGCTCACACACTGTCGAAAGACGGCAAGTTCCGCCGCATCAGCAACAAAGAAGGCTATCAGAACGCCTACATCGGTACCTTCCGCGCCTTCTTCATGCCCTACGAGAGCGACGGCTACTATGCCTTCACGACAAAGTTCGTCTACCAGGAAAACGGCGAGGAAGACACGGAAACACAGGACTTCCCTGCTGGCAGCTTCGAGGGCGACAATGACTACACTGACGAGCCAACGACCGCTATCGAAACCATCCACACCATCGACAGCGACGGCACCCACCGCTACTACGACATGCAGGGTCGCCAGCTGCGCCAGCGTCCCGCCAAGGGTCTGTATATAGAGAACGGAAAGATACAATTCAACAAATAAATCACAACAATGGAAAGCAAGAAGAACAATTACAAGAAACCTGTTATGCAGGTAGTGGAGATTCAGTATCAAGGGCATCTGTTAGAAGACAGTGAGCCACAAGGCGATCCTGGCCCTAGCCAAGCCCGCGAGCAGAATGGCAACTGGAGCAGTGAAGACTAATTTGTAAAGAAGTATGAAGAAACTATTGAGCATGCTATTGCTGAGCATGATGG
>DGHX01000050.1:0-4752 GCA_002392835.1 Prevotella sp. UBA3837
CGCCTGCTGAAGGACGAGATACTCATCACGCCGAAGGTGCGCCTGGTGCCTAAGGGCACGCTGGCCGTGAGCGACGAGAAGAAGGCCGTGCGCGTGAAAGACCTGCGAAAACTGTTCTAACCCCTATACAGCTATGACCATACACCAGTTATCCATTTTCATCGAGAACCGCAGCGGCACCCTCATCAAGGTGCTCGAAGTGCTCAAGGAGCAAAACATCCAAATCGTGGCATCCACCATTGCCGACACGGCCGAGTATGGCATCTACCGCCTCATCTGCTCCGAGCCGCTGCGTGCCTACGAGGAGCTGAAGAAGGCCGGCGTGGCCGTGGCGCTGAGCGACGTGCTGGCCCTGGAGCTTGACGACGAGCCGGGCCGTTGCGCCGATGCCGTGAAGCTGTTCAGCGATGCCGGCATCAGCATCGCCTACATGTACACCTTCCTGTTGCGTGGCAAGGGCATCATGGTGTTCCGCACCAACAACCGCGAGAAGGCTCGCGAGACCATCATCCTGAACAACCTGAAGTTCATTGCCGAGCAGGACCTGAGCAAGTGGGCCTGAGGGCCGGCACCTGAGCTCTTTTCCCGGTCTGTCTCCCTGCCGCAGGTTACACAGACTGCACAGATTGCTTCTGCGCCGTTTCGGCGCGACACCAATCTGTGCAGTCTGTGTAACCTGTGGTTTTAAAGGGGAGGGCGATCCCTTTCCGCGCGGGGGGAGCACGTGGCGGCGATGGCATCGCCTGGAACACGAAGAAGAAACCCCCTTACGCGCGCGCGAGGAAAAGTACGCAGCACTCCCTGCACCTGAAAAATCATTTACGCTACACTTCCTGCACCTATGTTCACTGCCAAGGGGTTATAAATGGAAATGGGAACGTGTGTTGTAAAAAATATTTTACAACTATCGCCTGCTGAAAAAAGCGGGCCGTTTATGAAAAAAAGTGGGCCGTTTATGAAAAAAAGCGGGCCGCTTTTTTTCACGAGCGGCCCGCTTTTTCGGTAAAACAAGTTGTTTTGCTCTTTCTGCTTACCACTCGTTGCTCCGTTTTTAGGTGTAGGGAGTGTAGCGTGTTTGTCCTCGCGCGCGCGTAAAGGAGGGGGCGGACCGTCGCTGACGCGCCGGGCACTGCGGCCGTGGCGGAGGGGGAGGGCCGTGGCTGAAATGTGCCGTGGGCCGTGGTGGCTACAGGGGGAAGAGCGACACGGCGAAGCCGCCGCCGGGGGCCTCCTTGATCTTCAGCGTCTGGCCGGCCTTCACCGTCTTCTTCGTGATGACGTAGGCCTGCGGGTTCGTCTCGTAGTGGGCGTCCTTGGCATCCTGATAGATGGTGCACTCATACTTCCGTCCCTTGTCCAGGAAGTCGAGCTTCACCACGGCCTCGTGCCCCTGCTCGTCGCACTTGCCGCCTATGAACCATTTGTCGGTGCCCTTCGCCTTGCGTGCCACGGTGATGTAGTCGGCGGGCTCGGCCTCCAGGTAGATGCTCTCGTCCCAGTCGCAGGCCACGTCGCGTATGAACTGGAAGGCATCGTCGAAGCGCTCGTAGTGTTCAGGCAGGTCGGCAGCCATCTGCAGCGGCGAGTACATGGTGAGGTATAGAGCCAGCGAACCGCATAGGGTGATGCGTGCCCACGACTGGTTGTTGCTCCACTTGTTCAGCTGCGTGACGAAGATGCCCGGCGTGTAGTCCATGGGTCCGCCCTGCAGTCGTGTGAAGGGCAGTATGCAGGTGTGGTCGGGTCGCGAGCCTCCGAAGGCCTCGTACTCCGTGCCGCGTGCGCTCTCGTTACCCACCATGTTGGGCCATGTGCGGCACAGTCCGGTGGGGCGTGTGGCCTCGTGGGCGTTCACCATGATGTGGTGGCGTGCGGCCTCCTTCACCACGTGTAGGTAGTGGTTGTTCATCGACTGCGAGTAGTGGTGGTCGCCGCGGGGTATGATGTCGCCCACGTAGCCCGTCTTAACGGCGTCGTAGCCGTACTGGTTCATCAGCTGGAAGGCCTTCTCCAGGTGACGCTCATAGTTCTGCGTGCTCGACGACGTCTCGTGGTGCATGAGCAGCTTCACACCCTTCTGGTGGGCATAGTCGTTCAGCATCTTCAGGTCGAAGTCGGGGTAGGGGGTCTGGAAGTCGAAGACGTCGCGCTTCCACATGTTGGCCCAGTCTTCCCAGCCCACGTTCCAGCCTTCCACGAGCACCTCGTCGAGGCCGTTCTTGGCAGCGAAGTCGATGTATCGCATCACCTTCTGGTTGTTGGCGGCGTGTCGGCCGTTGGGCTTCACACGCTGCCAGTCGATGTTGTCGAGCTGTATGCTGGGGAACTCGTCGGTGTAGTTCCACGAGCTCTTTCCCACGATCATCTCCCACCACACGCCGCAGTACTTCGTGGGGTGAATCCACGATGTGTCGTCGATGGCGCACGGCTCGTTCAGGTTCAGTATGAGGTTCGACGAGAGCATGTCGCGTGCGTCGTCGCTGACCATGACGGTTCGCCAGGGCGTGGCGCAGGGTGTCTGCATGCAGCCCTTCAGTCCTGTGGCGTCGGGTGTGAGGTGGCTGACGAAGGTGAGGGGCTGCGGCAGCGGGAACCGCGATGGCTGCGGGTTGGGTGTATAGGCGTTGCTGCTGCCCATGAGCTTGGTGGTGAGGGCCTTTGTCTGGTCATCCACCAGCTCCAGGTGCATGGTGGCATAGTCGGCGCAGGCAGCCTCGTGAATGTTGATGTACAGCCCGTCCTGGCTCTTCATCTGCAGCGAGGTCTGCACGCCGGTGTCGCTGAAGGGTGCCACCGACGAGTTGCCCCAGTTCACGGCGTCGTGCAGTCTGCCGCGAATCTCCGACAGGCGTGTCTGCTGCGTCTCCTGCTCCTGCGAGTCGTAGTCGCCGGGCAGCCACCAGGCGGTGTGGTCGCCGGCCATGCGGAACTCGGTGCGCTCGTCCTGTATGAGGAAATAGGTCAGCTCCCGCTGCTGTGGGAACTCGTAGCGCAGGCCTATGCCGTCATCGTAAACGCGGAAGCGCAGCGTCATCAGCCGCTGGTGGTCCTCCACCCACATGCCTCGGCCCCGGCTGGGGTCAACGCGGTGCTCGGTCTTCCACTGCTGCGTCAGGTTGACGCACAGCTCGTTGTAGTGGTTGCGTATGTCGCGCGTCTCGCCCCACACGGGCTGCCAGGTCTCGTCGAAGGTGGTGGTCTGCTCGTTGGTGATGGTGAAGCCGTCCATCAGGTCGTGCTCGTCCATGCCCTTCGATGCGTGCTTGTCGCGAGCCAGCTCCAGCCCCAGGTGCGAGGGCAGCACCACGGGGCGGTCCTTGTAGCTCATCTCGTACATGGGGCGCCCCTGGTCGTCGGTATAAACCTTCACTTTAATGTTGCCGTTGGGCGAGCTGACCTCGCCGGCCGTGGCCGCTGCTGCTGCAAGCATCGCTGCTGCCAGTAGGTTGAATCTTTTCATGGTGTAGTGATGAATATGTGTTTGTTGTTGCTGTTATTCTATTTTGTCGGCCACTTGCTCAGCGGCGTTGCTGAGCATCTCTCCCAGCAGGCGGATGCCGTTGCCCGGTGCCGATGCCTGTCGGCCGTGTGAGCTGATGTGCTCCTTGCCGTCGAAGATGGCGAGGAAGCTCCAGTTGTAGCCGTCGAGAATCTGGTCGGCCATGGGGTTGATGTATGCCTTGGCATATTCGTACATCTTCTCCTCGCTGATGATGCGGCGTGCGGCATCGAGCAGGGTGTCGCTCACGGTGTGCGTCTCCTCTTGGCTGTAGTGGTAGAACTTGAATTCGCAGCTGTCGCTGTCGTCGATGCGCTTCAGCTCGAAGTTGCTGAAGGGGGCCATGTACATGGCGTGGTAGCTGTGCTCCACATAGTTCAGGCGCCCCTGGGGCATGGCAGCCGGAACGGCAGCCTGGGTGGCGGCGCCGTCGGCTTTGCCGGTCGGCTCCTTGCTCTTGCAGCCGGCCAGCGAGGCTATGATGGTCATAAGTATAAGCAGTTTGGTTCTCATGTCTTCTGTTGCTAAATGATATTCTGTCGCGAAGTGGTTTGCGAAGGGGTTTCACCCCTTCCTGTGTTCCGTCGCCCCTTCGGGGCTGCTATCAATTTTGGTTGCACTACGAAGGGGTTTCACCCCTCCCTGTGTTCTGTCGCCCCTTCGGGGCTGTTCTCTTTCCTCTTTCCACTTTCCTCTTTCCACTCTCCTCTTTCCTCTTTCCTCTTTCCTCTTTCCACTTTCCTCTTTCCACTCTCCATCTCCTCTCTCCTCTTTCCACTCTTCAGTCTCTTCCGCTGCTCTCTATGAGGTCCTTTATCTCCTCGTTCAGGGCATCCTCGTTTATGAGCTGCTCTATGGTGAGGTGCATGCGGTACCGCCAGTAGTGGCGCGGGTTAGCGGGAATGTTGATGCGCTCTGCGTCGGCATCGGGCAGCCGCAGGCGCTCGCTGATGCTCAGCCAGTCCTGCAGCGACAGCAGGCAGAGCATGCTGGGGCAGGTGAGGTGACGGCTGACGATGTCCTTGGCCAGCCAGCCGGGCAGCGGGTGGGGTGCGGCGTCGCTGCGGTAGAGCATGGTGGTGTAGTAGTCCTGCGTGCGCTCGTAGTCCTCGTCCCACCACTGTCGCAGGGTGGCCATGTCGTGGGTGCTGATGGTGGCCACTGATCGGTAGGGGTTGCGGCTGAGGTGTCCGAAGCGCACGGCGGGGTCCTTGGGCATGGACTGAATCTCGAGCGACAGGATGCGCAGCTCG
>DGHX01000050.1:4831-34464 GCA_002392835.1 Prevotella sp. UBA3837
CGGGCACCATGCCCAGGTCCTCGGCGCAGCAGAGCATGCGTGTGGCCTGTGTCAGCCGGGGCAGCTTCTTCATGGCCTCCTGGTACCAGTACTGGTTGTTGCGGCGGTAGAAGTAGTCGTTGTAGAGCTGCCAGAAGCGCTGGCGCTCGTCTTCGTTGAGCAGCGTCTGGAATTCGGGCAGCTTCGTGGCGTTGATGCGCGGGTGCCAGATGGCAGAAGCCCCCCCTACGGCCCCCGAGGGGGCCTTATGGTCCTTGAGGAAGAACTCCTCGTGGAAGGGCACACCATAGGCTTCCACCTCCTCTCGCGACATGGGCAGCGAGGGCTGGAACTGTCCGTAGAGTCCGCTCTTCTCGGGCATGGGAATCTCCCAGATGCGGAAGAAGCCCAGCACGTGGTCTATGCGGTAGGCGTCGAAGTACTCGGCCATCTTGCGGAAACGGCGCACCCACCACTGGCAGCCGTCGCTGAGCATCTCGTCCCAGTTGTAGGTGGGGAATCCCCAGTTCTGTCCGTCCTCGCTGAAGGCGTCGGGGGGTGCTCCGGCCTGTCCGTTCATGTTGAAGTAGCGTGGCTCGGCCAGCACGTCCACGCCGTCGCGGTTCACGCCGATGGGTATGTCGCCCTTCAGTATGACATGCTGCTGCCGGGCGTGCTCGTGGGCGGCGTGCATCTGCTGGTCCAGGTGGAACTGCACGTAGTGCCAGAATGCGGCATCGTCGCCGTCGTGGCTGCAGAAGCGGGCGTATGGCTCCAACCACTCCTTGTTCTGCTCCACGAAGGTCTTGTAGGCCTTGGTGCGGCGCGTGCGGGCGCCCTCCTGTGCGTAGAGCTCGCGCAGGTACTCCATCTTGGTGCTGAACATGCGCTCATAGTCTATCTGCGGCAGCGCGTTCAGCTCCTGCCGCAGCTGCTCGTAGTGCTGGCGGCGCTGCTCGTCCTTCAGCGGGGGCAGCTGCCGCAGGTCCATGTACTGCGGGTGCAGGGCATAGACGCTGATGGCGTTGTAGGGGTAGCTGTCCTGCCAGGTGCCCGTGGTGTTGGTGTCGTTGATGGGCAGTATCTGCAGGATGCGCTGTCCGGTCTTGGCACACCAGTCCACCATCAGCTTCAGGTCGCCGAAGTCGCCCACGCCGAAGCTGCCCTCTGAGCGGAGCGAGAAGACGGGTATGACCGTTCCGGCTCCCTTCCACTGGTGCATGTGGAAGTATGCCTGCGGCAGCTCGTAGACGAGCATGTCGCTCTGCTGCAGCCCAACCTCGGGCAGCACCACGAAACGGTTGTCGCCGTTCTCCCAGATGGCGTTGTCGCCGTCGGTGGCCACGAACTTGAACTCGAAGCGCCCCGGCAGCCGGTCGGCGTCGAGGTTCACGGCCCACTCGTTGGTGTTCACCTCGTACATGGGCAGCGCCTTCTCGGCATTCCATCCGCCCAGGTAGAGGGGTGCTCCCACGATGGCCAGCCGCTGGTTGCCGCTGAGCTGCGGCACACGCACCTTCAGCCTGACGATGCGCGGCTGCCGGCTCACGGGCTCTGCCTCGGGCTGGCGCCTGCGGACGCACTCGGTGAAGGCCGAGGAGTAGAGGTAGCTGTCCTCGGGTATGTCTATCCAGTGGTCGTACACCACCTGTCGCGGCGTTTCGGCGGTGGTGAGCTGCAGCCGGTGGGGCACCACCTGCCACTCGCTGCGCACCACCGTGTTGTCGCGGCGCACGCTATAGTAGTAGTCGCAGGCGGGTTCATTGGTAGCACTGAACTGCACTTCGCATGTCCAGTGCTCACCGTCGGTGGTCGTCATGTCGTGTTGTGCAGCCACCTGTCCGCAGGCCGTTGTGATGTTCAGCACCAGCTGTTCGCCGAAGGAGGTCCTATACTCCAAGTTGAAAATGAGCTTCATAATCAGTTATAGTTTGTCTTAGTTTACCGCAAAGTTAGTGATTATTCTGCAATGGAGCCCGATTGCCGCATGCCTATTGGCAGAAAGAAAAGAGAAAACGTTTGCATTCATTTGGACTGAAAACAAAAAAATGACCGCACTGCTCTCCCGAGCGGTGCGGCCCCGTTGATTGGCGCCTTCTAAAAATTTACTAACTTTATAGGTATGCTATTCAGTAGCTTGCTTCTGTCCTTCTGCGGCTGCCACGCTCACTACGGGACTGAAGGCCCGCTGCAGGAATGAGGGCAGCTGTGTGCGTATGAGTGGCGACGGCAGTCCCCCGCCGTTGATGTCGCCGTCGATGCTGAGGTGGTCGGCGTCGGGCTGGCTGATGTGTGCAGTGTCGCGCCCGAAGAGCAGGTAGCTGCCGTCAGTCTGCTGCTTGATGCTGCCACAGAATCCGCCGGCTCCGTAGCGGAAGCCACGGGCAATCTTGCTGGGGTACCAGTTGACGACCATGAGCAGCGTGTCGCTGATGAGCAGGTAGCTGTTGTCGTTGTCCTCCTCCCGCCATGCGCCGTTGATGCCCTTGGACGCCTGCTGCTGGCCTAAGCTGTGCATGGCGGTGAAGACGCTGACGATGTCGCGGTCGGGCTCTATGCGGCTCCACTGCTCGCTGATGTCGGGTCCGCTGACGTAGGCGTTCTGCAGCGAGTCCTTCAGCCAGCGCGACACCACGGTGCGTCCGTCATTGGAGAAGGTATAGCTGGTGGGGTGGCCCTCGGCGTCGACCAGCGTGTCGCCCTGCCATGTGTAGCCTTCGCCCGACATGCTGAAGGCGATGTTCACGCCCCGCTTTGCCCAGTAGCTGAAGCAGAGGAAGGTGCTGTCGTTGTAGAAGCCGTAGTGCATAGCAGGCGGGTGGTTCTCAATGCCCGAGCCAGTGTTGCTGATCCAGTCCATGGTCCAGCAGCCCGCCATGGGGTGGTGGCGCACGTCGGCCGCAGCATCGTCGGCGTCGGCCGGTTTCTGGTGGGTCTGGCATGCCACGGTGACGGCGGCCGCCACCGTGAGTGCCAGGCAGCTGAGGGCGAGCCACTTCTGGTGGCGTATGCCCTGAGGGGTGAGCTGTTTGTTCATAAAGATGAGACGTTGTTTTAGGGGTTTTATGTTATAGGCGGTTCGCATGACGATCCACTTGCCCTCCTGCGTGCATACCTGCAGCAGCGACAGCTGGTACTGCTCGCGGTCGATGCCCTGGCGCAGCACGTCGTCGTCGACCTCCAGCTCCTGCTGCAGGCGCATCTCGGCGGCCAGGAGCCATACGAAGGGGTTCCACCAGTTCAGGGCGGTGAACAGCTGCATGAGGCAGAGTTTCAGCGTGTGGCGGTGGCTGATGTGCGACTGCTCGTGCAGCAGCACGAAGCGCCGCATGTTGCCGGTGAGGGCATCGGAGATGAAGATGCTGCGGAAGAAGGAGAAGGGTGCGGGACGGTCGGTGTGGTAGATACGCATGCCGTCGGTGCAGTCGGTGCAGCGGTAGCGTCGGCGCAGGCTGGCGAGCCACAGCAGCTGTGCCATGAGCCACAGCAGCACGCCGATGAGACCGATAAGGTAGAGCCTTCCTGCCACGGGCCATGCGTCGGCCATCAGGCTGTGCCAGCGGGGTGGGGTGGGGGTGGCGTCGGCGGCAGTGGGCACGACCGTGGGGCTGAACGGTATGGCCTGTGCGGCCGCTGCCCTGTCGGCCTGGGTGACCGGTGCGCTGCCATGCACCTCGGCGTAGGCAGGCGGCGTGTGGGCGGGCAGGGGCATGTCAGCCTCGGCTGCGGTGGCTGTCTCGGCTGCCTGTTCAATGACCTTCACCGGCGTGAGAAACGACGTAAGCGTGGTCAGCACCACGGCCACGGCGATGTAGGCCTGTACCCAGCGGCTGTTGCACCGCAGCCGTAGCACCCAGCGGCAAACGGCATAGAGCACGCCGCCCACCACAAGGGCGGCAAAGGGGAAGAGTCCGGTTTCTATCGCGTACATATATATAATAGGTATAATCTGTGTAATCTGTGCAATCTGTGGTTCCCCGATAATCGTTGTCTCAGCGGTCGCGTTTCTCGCGGATGATGTCGAGCAGTTCGCTGATGTCGTCGTCGCTCAGCTGTTCGTTCTGGGCGAAGAACGAAACAAGCGATGCTGCTGACCCACCGAAGAGTGAGTCCTTCACGTCGTTGAGGGCCTGGCGGCGGTAGCGCTCGCGGCTGAGCAGCGGCTCGTAGTAGAGCAGCTTCCCTTGTCCCTTGCGCCGCTCCACGTATCCCTTCTGCTCCAGTATCTTCAGGAAGGTGGCCACGGTGGTGTAGGCGGGGTGCGGCTCGGGGTAGCGCTCCAGCAGGTCGGACACGCAGGCGCTGTGCCCTATGTCCCACAGGATGTTCATCACCTGTGTCTCGGCTTTGGTCAGTGTCGTTGTCTTCATAATGGCTGTGCTTTGGTTCTCTGTCTGCAAAATTACTAAAGTTTTAGAATACTAAAAGCTTAGTAGCGGGAAAAAGCGGCGCAGCGGCCGTTATTTAACTTTCATTTTTAGTAATGCGCCGCCCATTGTTAGAAATTAACTACGCGTTCGTGTGTTGGAGGGCATGTGCCCAGGAACATGTATGGGGCGCAGCGAATGCGCTCCATGCCTTTTTCGCACTTTTAACAGCCAAATCGCTCCAAGTATTGGAATTTTTTCGTATCTTTGTCGGCGTAAACGAAAACAATAATACTATATGCCAGAAATAAGCAGATTTTTCGGTATTATCATTGCGATGTTTGGCGATGACCATAACCCGCCTCATTTCCATGTGAGATATGGCGACTTTCGCTGTACTGTAACTATCAATAAAGGGGTGGTGAAGGGACAGTTGCCTCGCAAGGTATTAAATAAGGTTTTTGAATGGATGGATGAACACTATGATGAACTGATGGCGAATTGGGCACGCCTGCAGGATGGAGAAGAAGCATTGCCCATTGACCCTTTAAAATAAAGAAGTATGGATAATCATGAATTGCTTAGAGTGGTCGATGTGGATTACCTGCACGACTACACAATGGAATTGGAGTTTAGTAATGGCGAACGACGTATAGTCGACTTTAAGCCCTTGCTTAAGGGTAAACTGCGTGAACAGCTGCTTGACCATGACAAATTCGTACAATTTGCACTTACTGATTGGACCCTTGAGTGGTACAATGGCGTGGACTTCGCTCCTGAACGACTTTATGAACTTGGCAAGGCTGCGTAAAAGTGTTTACAGAAAACTTGTGAGACGGGCGAGGGTGAAAACAGGTTCATCCTCGCCCGCTTCGGTTAGGTGGAACGTGCTGAAAAAAAGTGGGGACAGCAGCGGGATATTTCGCAGGAACCACCGTATATATAAATAGAACGAGCACTCTGTAGAAAGAACGACGTGAAGACAGACCAAGAGATAGTTGAGGCCGTGAAGGGCGGCAGGAGCCAGGGGCAACGCCTGATGGCCGACCGCTACGCACAGCAGGTGTTCGCCACCATAGCGCGTATGGTGGACGACGCACGCGATGCCGAGGAGCTGGCGCAGGACACCTTCCTGCGGGCCTTCAGCCACATAGGCAGCTACGACCCGAAGCAAGCATCACTGGGCACGTGGCTCTGTCGCATCGCCTACCGCCTGGCGCTCGACTTCCTGAAACGGCGTCGGCCGGTCATCGTCTCAATGGAGGAGACGGCGGTGTGGCAGACGGATGTCAGCGATGAGCAGCTGGAGGCCGGGCTCTCCACCGGCAGCGAGGAACGCATAGATCGGCTCATGCTGTTGATGGACGACCTGCCCCCTGACGAGCGCCTGCTGCTCACACTCCACTACTTCGAGAACCGTCCGCTGCAGGACTGCGCGTTCATCATGGACACCACCGCTCATGCTTTGGCCAACCGCCTCTACCGCATCCGACTGAAACTCTATAAACGACTGAAACAATATGACAACGCATAACGATACCGACCTCCGCGAGGCCCTGCGGCGCAGGCAAGCTCACACGCCACAGTTGCCTGACGGCTTCACCGACCGGCTGATGCAGCGCATCGGCGAACCGGAGCAGAAGCCCAGGCCCCGCCGCACATGGCTCTATGCCGTCGCCGCTGCGGCCTGCGTGCTGCTGCTCATCGGCATCGGCATGGCGACCCTGCGGAAGGAGGAACCAACCCGTGAATTGCTCGCCGAAGCCCCGCAAAAGGGAATCGGTAAGCAGGAGCCGGTGAAAGCCCCCCCTTCTGCCCCAAAGGCCCCCCCTTCTGCCCCCGAAGTGAAAGCCCCCCCTTCTGCCCCCGAGGGGGCTACGATAGTATCTTTCCCTGGTAGCAAAACTGTTGAAGCCCCCTCTGGGACTACGATAGCCTCTTCCACTGATAGCAAAACTATAGAAGCCCTCTCGGGGACTACGATAGCCTCTTCCACTGATAGTAAAACTATAGAAGCCCCCTCGGGGGCCGTAGGGGGGGCTTTACACTACGCCGCCTACACAGAGGCCCAGGACACGGTAAACTACCTGTCCCCCGCCCTCATGGATGAGTTCATCAGTAAGCTGGCCTCCTATCACCATGTCAAGGCCGAGGTGCTCAGCGACAGCATCGCCCGGAGCATGGCCTACGTCTTCCCCGACAATGACAAGGTGAGACTCTTCGACCGCTTCCTGCAGGTGGCCAGCTCCTACCGCTATGACAGCCCTGGCTATCAGATGACCATCTCACAGCAGCAGCTGCTGTTCACCCTTGAGGACACGCGGCTCAGCCGCCGATACCTCTGGCTGGCCGAGCGCATCGGCGGCGGCAGGATCATCCTCTACGCTACCCACGCTCCCATCGGCGCCACCGTCTCGTCGGAAGCATACCAAGAATTTCGCGAAAGAACAACTCATACAAATCAAACAACAGAATTATGAAACACCACAACAGACTGATTCTTACAGCCCTCATGGTAGCCACGACCGCCACCATCGGGGCACAAAAGCCACGGGCGGGCGTCGATATGCCGGTAATGAAAAACAAGATAACCGTATCGAACGTGCTGAACGAAGGGCGCATCACATGGTTTGCATCCGAGGAACCTGTCACTGACGCGGCGACGGGGCTGAGCACCGTGAAGTGGCAGAACACCGAGAACCGCCACGTAGAGGGGCGCGACGGCCAGTGGGCCAAGAGCGTCATCATGACGAGCCGCACGTCCACTGGCAGTTTTGAGCGCGACGCTACTTTCCCATACGTCAAGGCGACGTCACCCCTTGTCCCCTGCGGATGGGAACTCATAGAGGAGGATGGCGAGACGGTGCTCCACTGCTACATGAAGATGCCCGCCGACGTGGTCACCAACTTCTGGCTCGCCTCCGACGAGACAGCCCTCGTAGACAGCGAGACGGGCGTGCAGTACCGTGCACGCCGCTCCGAGCCCGACAACTGGGGCCAGTATTTCCGCTTCCGCGCCATGAAGGACAGCATCGTCGACCTGCGCATCTACTTCCCGCCGCTGCCCCCTGAGACCAGCTCCGTATATATATATGGTGTGCCCAACTTTGGGCTGAACGGCTACAGTGCCATCAAAATCAGCAGGCCAAATATGTATCACGCCACGATTTCGCCCTACGATGCACCGCCTGAGTTCCATAAGCCACGACTGGTGCGCGAGGCCCGCAACTACGACAAGGACAACAGCGGCTCGTGGGCCGAATACACCGACGCCCACCTCATCAGACCGCTGAAGCACAACACCATGGCCCTCTGGCGCACGGCCGATGCCACCTACATAGCCGTGGCCCGCGAGCAGAACTGGACACGCGAATACTTTGGCGAGGGTCCCAACGACCTGCTCATCGACAACAACGGCAAGCAGTACCGCCTGAAGGAGGTGCAGGACTATCCCAATGGCAACCTCTTCTGGGTGAGCGGCAACACGGGCGACTGGATAGCCTTCGTGAAGGTGTACGAGCCACTGGCACCGGGCGTGCGCACCATCAACTACATCGTTCCCGAGGGCGAGCCCTTCAAGGCCTGGGGCGCCAACTGGAGCGGTACGGTGGAGAGCAACCTCGACGTGGAGCAGCTGCGCCGCAACCAGCGGCTCTTCGAGTACCACCCCCGCGTGGTGGTGAAATAGTAGGAAAGTTATAAGCTAATATAAGTAGTAAATTATTGTTTGACCCGGGAAAAACTGGAGGCGGCTGTGAAGCCCCCTCCAGTTTTAGTTTATGGGTTCTGCAAGATTTCGTGTGGGTAATCTCACTTACTGCCGCCCTTGATGGCGAAGACGCAGGCCGAGCCTATGGCGAGCAGCAGTGCGGCGACGTACATCATCGACGTCTGCGTGCTGCCCACCAGCCGGAACACCAGTCCGCCGCAGGCTGCTGCCACTATCTGCGGCAGGCAGATGGCGCAGTTGAACAGCCCGAGGTAGGTGCCCAGGTGGCCGTAGCCCTGCAGGGCGTTGGTGACGAAGGTGAAGGGGCAGGCGAGCATGGCGGCCCAGGCGCAGCCGATGAGCAGGAAGGGCACTATCTGCAGGTACTGGTCGTGGCAGAAGGGGATGAGGGCGAAGCCCAGTCCGCCCAGCAGCAAGCTGATGCTGTAGGCCTGCTTCATGTTGGGGAAGCGGGGTATGACCATGGCCCAGCAGACGCTGCCCATGGCCTGTATGGCATAGAGCACGCCGGTCCAGTTGCCGGCATCCTGGTAGGCGGCAGTGGCCGAGTCGGCGGTGTTCCACACGGTGAGCGACACGGCGTCGACGACGTAGGTCCACATGTAGAGGAAGGCAGCCCAGCAGAAGAACTGCACCAGGCTGACGCGCCAGAAGTCCTGTGGCGCCTTGCGCAGCAGCGTCACCCACCCGGCCTTATGCTTGCTCTCCTCGGGTTGGGGGTTGTACTGGGCATACTGCTCCGGCGGCCACTCCTTCACCTTCGCCGTGGTGTAGAGCACGCAGAGGATGAGGATGAGGGCGCCGATGTAGAACGACCAGATGACGGAGTCGGGCACCACGCCCTCGGGGGCCACGTTCTTCAGTCCTATCCAGGTGAAGACGAAGGGGAAGAGGAAGCCCACCACGCTGCCGGCGCTGCACAGGAACGACTGTATGCTGTAGGCCTTGCCCTTCTGGCGCTCGTTCACCATGTCGCCCACGAGCATCTTGAATGGCTGCATGGCCATGTTGATGCTGGTGTCGAGCAGCATCAGTGCGAAGAGTCCGAAGATGAGGGCCACGCTGACGCTCATGCCGAAGCTGCCGGCGTTAGGCAGCAGGCACATCACCGCCACGGCGGCAAAGGCTCCGATGAAGAGGTAGGGAATGCGGCGGCCGAAGCGGTTCCACGTGCGGTCGCTCAGCGTGCCCACGATGGGCTGTACGAGCATGCCCATCAGCGGTGGCAGGATCCAGAAGAAACTGAGCGAGTGGGGGTCGGCACCCAGGGTGCGGAAGATGCGAGAGATGTTGGCACTCTGCAGGGCGTAGGCTATCTGCACGCCGAAGAAGCCGAAACTGAGGTTCCAGAGCTTCCAAAAAGATAAATCAGGCTTCATATTAATAATGCATTATCTGGTTGTTCCTCTGATGATGAGCCGTGTGCGCACGATGCGCTTCTCGGCGTGGTCCAGTGGCAGGCGGCCCTCTACGTGGCCTATGAGCACGTTGGCGGCCTCCTCGCCCACCCGCATGCCGCGCTGCTCCACGGTGGTGAGCATGGGGTCGCATGAGATGGCGCGCTCGCCGTTGGTGAAGCCGCAGATGCTGATGTCCTCGGGCACGCGCAGCCCCATGCGCTTCACGGTGTAGAGGATGCCGATGGCGGTGTCGTCGTTCACGGCGAAGAAGGCGTCGGGGTAGGTGTCGCCGTCGAAGAGGTCGGGGGTGATGACCTCGGCGTCCTGGCGCGTGTCGCAGATGCGCGTCATCCGCTCGTTGAAGGGCAGGCCGTGGCGCAGCAGCGCATCCTTGTAGCCGTTGAAGCGGTTCTTGGCTATCTCCAGCGTCATGGGCGAGCCGAAGTAGGCTATGCGGCGGCAGCCCGTCTCTATGAGGTGGGTCACGGCGTTGTAGGCCCCCATGTAGTCGTCGACGACGACGCGGCTGGCGTTGACGCCGGTGCAGATGCGGTCGTAGAACACCAGCGGCATGCCGGCGTCGATGAGTCGCTGGAAGTGCTCGTAGCGCTTGGTGTCCTTGGCCTGGCTGACGATGACGCCGCACACCTTGTTCTCGTAGAACGACTGGCAGAGGCGCACCTCGCGCTCGTAGCGTTCGCCGCTCTGTGCCACCATGATGCGGTAGCCGTGGGCGTCGGCCTCCTCCTCTATGCCTTTCAGTATGGTCGAGAAGTAGTAGTGCACCAGCTCGGGCACGATGACGCCGATAATCTTCACCGGCTTCACCTTCGAGTGGCGCAGGCTCTCGGCCAGCACGTTGGGGCTGAAGTTGTGTTCACGCGCATATTGCTGTATGCGCTTGCGCTGTGCCTCGCTGATGCGGGGCGAGTCGCTCAACGCCCGCGACACCGTGGCCACGCTCACGCCCAGTGCCTCGGCTATGTCTTTCATCGTCATCATGGTGCTTCTGTTTTTTTGTTTAGGCAGTTTCTGCTTCCGTGTTTTCGCTTTTCGTTTTGCAAAGATAGTGCAAATATTTCGTGCGTGTGCGCGCGATACTATATTTATTTATCCTAATGAGCGCAAACGTTTACACGTCGTTACCGCAAACGTTTGCATTTGCACAGGGCAAGAAAAAGGGCAAAAATCGGTCATTGGAATGCGAAAATCACCTATCTTTGCACACAAAAGCCTGGAACGACTGAGATTAACAACTAATATTAACTAACTCAAAATGTAATGATGAAGCAGGTAAACATTTTTCGGCAAGTGCGACAGCTTTGCCGATTTCAATTACCGCTGAGGACGCTGTCCCTTCTGTTGGGACTCTTCCTTACGGTAGGGGCCTTTGCGCAGCAGATTACTGTGCGGGGCCATGTGAAAGATGCTACTGGTGAACCCATCATCGGAGCCACCGTGCGTGTCGCCGGCAGCCAGACGGGCACCGTGAGCGACTTCGATGGCAACTTTCAGATTCAGGCCAGCCAAGGCCAGACCCTCAATGTGACCTATGTGGGCTATCAGCCTGCCTCTGCGGTGGCAGCTCCTACTGTGGTGATTACGCTGCAGGAAGACGCAGCCACGCTGGAGCAGGTGGTGGTCATCGGCTACGGCCGTGCCAAGAAGACCGACCTCACTGGATCAGTGACCGCCATCAAGCCCGATGAGCTGAGCCACGGCCTGCAGACCAGCGCCGACGACATGCTGAGCGGCAAGGTGGCCGGTCTGAGCATCATCAACGAGGGCGGTGCACCGGGTGCCGGTTCCAAGATCCGCATCCGTGGCGGCTCGTCGCTCTCAGCCAGCAACGACCCCCTCTACGTCGTCGACGGACTGCAGCTCGACCCGGCCGGCATCTCGGGCATGAACCCGCTGGCCAGCATCAACCCCAACGACATTGAGAGCTTCACCGTGCTGAAGGACGCATCGGCCACCGCCATCTACGGCAGCCGTGCCTCGAATGGTGTGATCATCATCACCACGAAGAAGGGCCGCGCCGGACAGAAGGCCAAGGTGTCGTACAACGGCAATGTGTCGATGTCGGTGAAGAAGAACACCCTCGACGTCTTCGACGGCCCCGGCTTCCAGAAGTTCGTCATCGACACCTTCGGCGAGGACAGCCCCGAGTATGCACTCTTAGGCTACACCGACGCCAGCGGCCAGAAGCAGTATGCCAACACCGACTGGCAGGGCGAGATCTACCGCACCGCCATCTCCACCGACCACAATGTCACCGTCACCGGCGGCACGAAGAACATGCCCTACCGCGTCAGCGTGGGCTTCACCAACCAGCCCGGTATCGTGAAGTCGACCTTCTTCCGCCGCTACACGGGCAGCTTCAACCTCTCGCCCACGCTGCTCAACGACCACCTGCGCCTGAACATCTCGGGTAAGGCCATGACCGCCCAGCGCAAGTGGGACAACGGCTCCATCGGCGCTGCTGCCTCCATGGATCCCACGAAGCCCATACGCCTGAACCAGCCCCTGTATAACGACTACTTCGGAGGCTACTACCAGTGGTCCAAGGCTGCCGGATTCCCCAACGACACGCAGTGGGCCTACGCCTTCGACGGCAACGCCACCGCCAACCCCGTGGCCCTGGTTGAGAACAACGGCACCAAGTCGAATGCACTCACCCTGCAGGGCAACATCGCCGTAGACTACTCCATACACGGACTGGAGGACCTGCACGTGCTGGCCAACCTGGCCGGAAACTTCACCAAGGGCAAGCAGGACACCGACAACAGCCCCTACACCACGTCGAGCTACTACTACGGCTGGAACGGCTGGAGCAAGAGCGAGAACTACAACAACATCTTCAACATCTTCCTGCAGTACACCAAGGAGTTCAACGACGCTCACAACCTTGATGCCCAGGTGGGCTACGAGTGGCAGCGCTACCACGCCTGGAGCGACAACTACGGCCATGGCACCATCCCACAGACGGCCAGCGTGGGTGCCGGCGATAAGTACAACGAGCCCACCGGCATCACCGAGTGGGAGTCGGAGAACCGCCTGCGCTCGTGGATAGGCCGCGTGAACTACACGCTGCTGGGCCGCTACCTCTTCACCTTCACCATGCGTGCCGACGGTTCGTCGCGCTTCGCCAAGGGCAACGAGTGGGGCTACTTCCCCGCTGCCGCCTTCGCATGGCGTGTGAAGGACGAGCCCTTCCTGCAGAACGTCGACGCCGTCAGCGACCTGAAGCTGCGCCTCACCTACGGTAAGACCGGCCAGCAGAACATCGGCTACGACTTCTACTCCGTGCCCGCCTTCACCGCCAACTACGACCACGCCTACTATCCCCTCTTCGGCGAGGGCAAGACGGTGCGCCCCGGCGTCTATAACCCCGACCTGACGTGGGAGAAGACCACCACCTACGACGCCGGCTTCGACCTGGCCCTGTGGAACAACCGCCTGACGCTGACCGGCGACTGGTACTACCGCAAGACCACCGACCTCATCAACAACATCTACGTGCCCGCAGGTGCCAACTTCGGCGCACAGATGGTGGGCAACATCGGCGAGCTGCACAACACCGGCGTTGAGTTCATGGCAACGGTGCGCCCCATCGCCACCAACGACCTGAACTGGGAAATCACCTACAACGTGACCTACAACAAGAACAACATCGACGACCTGGCCTCTGACCTCATCGAGCATGGCGGCATCGGCCTGTCGAAGAACGGCATGGCCTACATGACCGACCACTCGTCGAGTGCATTCTACGTCTATCGCCAGGTGTACGACGCCAACGGCAACATCGTGCCACATACCTTCGTCGACCGCAACGGCAACGGCATCCTCGACAGCAACGACCGCTACTTCTATTACCATGCCGACCCCGACGTCACCATGGGCTTGGGCTCGAAGGTGACCTGGAAGAACTGGGACTTCAGCTTCAACTCGCGTGCCAACTTCGGCAACCACGTGTTCAACGCCAACATCAACGGCGTATACCTCAGCGGCCAGGGCCTGGGCTCCACACTCAACTTCATGCACAACATTCCCACGTTGGCGCTGAAGTACGGCCTGAAGGATGCCTCCGAGGCCCAGCCCGCCTCTGACTGCTGGATTCAGAATGCCTCGTTCTTCAAGCTCGACAACGTCACCGTGGGCTACTCCTTCCAGAAGCTCTTCGGTGCCAACATCAGCGGCCGCGTCTACGCCACGGCACAGAACCTGCTGACCATCACCGACTACGATGGCCTCGACCCCGAGAGCCAGGGCGGCATTGAGAGCAGCATCTATCCGCGTCCGTTCACCACCATCCTCGGTGTGAACCTGAACTTCTAACCGTATACAACAACCAACTGATAAGGAATAAACGCTATGAATATCAAGGATATTAAAAACAATGTTTCCGTGGCCCTGGTCGGCCTTGCTGCGCTGTGCTTCACGGCCTGTGCCGACGATGCCACGCTGCTGGGTGGCTCGCTGCATCCCGACAACCCCAACCCGCAGCAGACCTCGCAGGCCGACTACGACGGCATCCTGAACAAGATATACGGCAACCTGGCACTCACCGGCCTCACCGGCCCTCACGGCTCGAGCGACCTGCCCAGCGACATTGACGAGGGCATGTCGGTCTTCGTGCGCGTGATGTGGTACGCCAACGAGCTGCCCTCTGACGAGGTGCTCTGCGCATGGCTCAGCGATGCCGGCGTTCCCGAGTTCAACCGCGGCACATGGGGCGACAACCACGCCCTGCTGCGCGGATTCTACTACCGCTGTATGTTCGGCATCACCATGTGCAACTACTTCCTCGACACCGCACCCTCGTCGCTCGACGAGTACAGCTACAAGGTGGCCGAGGTGCGCTTCATGCGCGCGCTGTACTATTATTATATGATGGACATGTTCGGCAACCCGCCCTTCATCACACGCGTCTCGTCAGAGGCTCCCACACAGGCCTCGCGCCAGGAAATCTTCAGCTACATCGAGAGCGAGCTGAAGGACATCATCGGTGAGGGCGACGGTGGCAGCGCACAGCTGGCCGACAAGCGCGTGAAGTACGGGCGCGTGGACAAGGTGGCCGCCTACATGCTGCTCAGCCGCATGTACCTCAACGCCGAGGTGTACACCGGACAGGCCCGCTGGGACGACGCCCGCACCTACGCCAAGCGTGCCATCGACTCTGACTACGAGCTGAACACCACGCCGATGAACGGCTACAACGCCTACCAGCTGCTCTTCATGGGCGACAACGACACCAACGGCGCACAGAAGGAGATTGTATTCCCCGTGCTCTTCGACGGCGAGTTGACGCAGAGCTGGGGCGGCGTGTTCCTCACCGCCGGCATGGAGAACGCTGCCGACATGGCTGCCTATCCCACCGGCATTCCCGCCAACTGGGGCGGCATACGTGCCAAGAAGTACTTCGTCGAGAAGTGGTTCCCCACCTTCAACGTCCCCGAGGGAACGCCTGCCGACCTCATCAAGGCCGGCGCCGACGACCGCTGCCTGTTCATGACCCAGGGCCACGAGCTGGAGATCAACACCGAGGATAAGTTCGAGGAGGGCTACGGCTACGTGAAGTTCCTGAACACCCATGCCGACGGCACGCAGACGCACAACGCCGAGCACACCGACTACGACTTCCCGCTCTTCCGCCTGGCTGAGGCCTACCTCACCTATGCCGAGGCCGACGCCCGCCTCAACAGTGGCAACGTCAGCGCTACGGGACTGGAGTACATCAAGGACCTGCGCCAGCGCGCACATGCCAACACCAACATCAGCCAGTTCTCGCTGCAGGACATCGAGGACGAGTGGAGCCGTGAGTTCGGCTTCGAGGGCCGCCGCCGCATGGACATGGTGCGCTTCGGCAACTTCACCGGCGTGCGCCGCATCTGGATTGGCGGCACTGCTGCCGGCGGAACCCTCTCGGCCTATCGCAGCCTGTTCCCCCTGCCCAGCAGTGACCTCACTGCCAACAAGAACCTGAAGCAGAATCCGGGTTACTAAGCATCGTTTAAAAGAACCTTTAAACAGTTACTACAATGAAAAAAATCAGCATATCAGCATGCGTGCTCGCTGCTCTGACGGCTTTCACGGCCTGCTCTACCGACCGCGACGACAACCCCGTGCTGTCGATACCGGCTACCGGCAGTTTCGCACTCTATGCGCCCGGCATGGCTGCCAGCAACACCATTGACCTGGACAACTCGAGCAGCCTCACCTTCCAGGCCGACCAGCCAAACTATGGCTATACGGCCCACATCACGTACATGATGGAGTTCGCCGCCTCTGAGGACGGCAGCACCTGGTCGTCGTGGCAGGCTACGCAGACCAGCAACGAAAATCCCCTGGCCATCACCGTGCCCACCAGCGAGATTGCCTCAGCCGTCACGCTGGGACTCGTAGAGCTGGGACGCGAGGAGGCCGACTTCCCCCTCGACGCACAGGTGAAGGCCCGTGTACACGCCTTCCTCTCCGTGCTCCCCGATACCACTTCCATCTACTCCACCGAGGCGACCTTCCGTGCCACCACGTCCTACGTGCTGCCGCCGTCGCCGCTGGAGCATCTCTACTTCATCGGTGCTGCTAACGGATGGAATCCTGACAATGCCGTGACCACATTGTTCTATCCTGAGGGCGCCGACGTCTATACCTTCACCACATGCTTCGAAGGCGACGGCAACCTGAAGATCTGGGCTGAGGAAGACCTGGGTGTATGGGACAATGCCTACGGATGCGAGACCGACGGTTCACAGGACCTGAAGGGTGCCATCGTCCGCGGCAGCAGTGCAGGTGCCATCAAAGCGCCCACGGCCGAGTTCTACACCTTCACCTTCGACAAGAAGCACATGAGCTACGAGTGGGTGAAGCTCGACGACCAGGCTCCCGCCGAGTATGAGTCCATCTCGCTCATCGGCAACTTCAACGACTGGGCCGGCGACGTGGAGCTGACGCAGGTGACACCGCACAACTGGTACGTGCAGCACACCTTCGACGCCGACGACGTGGAGTTCAAGTTCCGCGCCAACCACGCCTGGGACGTCAACTGGGGTGCCGCCTGGACCGTCAGCAGCGACGTCTTCGCAGCACAGGGCGTCAACGGCGGCGACAACATCAAGTGCGCCAAGGGCACCTATCGCTTCTACATCAACGACATCACCGGCAAGATGCTGGTAGTGCCCGTTGCTCAGTAAGTCATTATTCATCCTATTAAAAACGAACAGAACAATGAAAAGGTTATCAACATATTTGATGCTCGCAGTAACGGCCCTGCTGGCCGCCTGCGGCCCCGAAGATAACGAGTTCGCCAGTCTGAAGACGGCAGTGGCCGAGGACGCCATCGTGCTGCCGGGCTTCAGCGCCGGGCCGGCTGCCACCATCGACCTCAACCAGGTGGAGCTGAGCCAGGACATGGACGTGCAGGCCTTCACACTGGCACAGGCCGCACTGCCCGAGGGCGTAGAGCTCAAGAAGGCTGAGATCGCCTTCGTCGACGGCACCGTCATACCCGCCACTGCCGACGGCCTCGTCTCCAGCGACGCACTCCACCAGTACGTAGCCTCCATCTACGGCCCCCGCCCCGAGGCACGCACACTCTATGGCACCGTGCTCCTCTATGCCGTGCAGAACGGAGCTGCCGTGAAGATCAATGCCGGCGACATCACCATACAGGCGGTGCCCCAGGCTCCCGTCATCGAGGAGAAGTACTATCTCACCGGCACGCTGAACGGATGGGACAACGGCAATACCGACTATGAGCTGAGCAACGGCGGCATGGACCCCTACGAGAACCCCGTGTTCACCATGCGCCTGCCCGCCCCTGAGGACGGCAGCGACATTGAATTCAAGATGACGCCCGCCTCGAAGATAGGCACCGGCGACTGGAACAGCTGTCTGGCCAGCAACGGCGAGGGCAAGTTCGCCTACAACAACGGCGGCGACGGCGGCAACCTGAAGATCACGGCCGTGGAGGGCGCTGCCTTCTACATCGTCACCTTCAACATGCTCGAGCTCACCTACTCAGCCACCGCCACCTTCCCCACGCCCGAGACATGGTACCTCGTGGGCAGCTGCATCGGCGACGGCTCGTGGGGCAACGGCGGCCTCGACAACGTGGGCACGTCGCTCTTCCCGCTGGCCAGCATCGGCGGCACCACCATCGCCTACACCGGCTACTTCACCACCGACGGCTTCAAGCTCATCAAGACCCCCGGCTCGTGGGACGACCAGTGGGGACAGGGCGCCAACGGCTATGTGAAGAACGACGGCGGATCGGGTAACATCACCGTGCCCGCAGCAGGCTACTACACCGTGACGCTGAACACCATGACCGACGAGCTGACCATCACCCCCGCCGACATCACCCCCGAGACCTACGAGGTGGGCATGGCTGGCTCCTTCAACGGATGGGCCTTCCAGGCCATGACCCTCTGCCCGGGCAGCGAGCACCTCTGGCGCGCCGAGATGAAGGCCGAGGGCGCACAGGAGGCTAAGTTCCTCATCGACGGCTGGAGCGTGAACTGGGGCAGCGACCGCTTCCCCACCGGCATCGGCACGCAGGGCGGGCCTAACATCCCCGTGGCCGGCGGCAGCTACATCGTCATCTTCAACGACATCACCGGCGGCTATAACTTCATCAGCACCGGCAGCGACGAGCCAGTAGAGCCCGTGGCTAAGCCCGAGACGTGGTATCTCATAGGCAGCTGCATCGGCGACGGCTCATGGGTCAACAACGGAGTCGACAATGTGGGCACATCGCTCTTCCCCTTAGCCAATGCCGGCGGCACCACCATCGCCTACACCGGCTACTTCACCACCGACGGCTTCAAGCTCATCAAGACTCCCGGCTCATGGGACGACCAGTGGGGCCAGGGTGCCGACGGCTATGTGAAGAACGACGGCGGATCGGGTAACATCACCGTGCCCGCAGCAGGCTACTACACCGTGACGCTGAACACCGCCACCGACGAGCTGACCATCGTGCCCGCTGACATCACCCCCGAGAGCTATGCCGTGGGCGTGGCCGGCGACTTCAACGGCTGGGCCTTCCAGGCCATCACCCTCTGCCCCGGCAGCGAGCACCTCTGGCGCGCCGACCTCACCTTCGACGTCAGCACCGGCCTGAAGTTCCTCATCGACGGATGGGCCATGAACTGGGGACTCGCCCAGTTCCCCTCGGGCATGGGCGTCAAGGACGGTGCCAACATCCCCGTAGAGGCAGGCAGCTATGTCGTCGTCTTCAACGACATCACCGGAGGCTACAACTTCGTGGCGAAGTAACCGAACCCGCAGGTAAACCATGGTGCCGGAGGTAATCCCTCCGCAGCACCATCTCACACCGAAGCCGCTCAGACACCCACGTCTGGGCGGCTTTAGTGTGGTATGCCCTTTAATGATGTCTTCGCCAATGGTTCCAGTGATATTTTGGGCGCATATAGCAGATTTTCAGTAAAAAAATTGGCCGTTTCGTTGAAACTTCGTAATTTTGCAGCGGAGTAGTTGTGTAGAGGCATGTATGCTCCGCATTTTCGTTGGAAACGACCGAGAGGCGTTATGCTGAACTTGTTAAGTGAAACCTAGGAAATTTCATTTGAATGACAAGAGGCATAGTGAATCTCCACGCGATAGCGTGGGATTGTTGCACTATTTCTTTTTCATTCAAGGTTATCCTAGGACCTCACTTAAGGAAGAAGTCGTGAAATCTGCAATTCCACGTTTCTTTTAGTGTCCATTTATAATAATGTGTACGCTCAGGGACAGCTCCACGGAGTGCAGTTATAGCTGTAGTACAGTTCACACATTATTTAAACTATAAAAACATAAAGCTTATGAAACGAATGAGACAATTCCTTATGGCCATCTTCGCTACCATGCTACCGCTCGCAGCTGCATGGGCTGACAACGTGGCTAAAATCGGGGAAACGGAGTACGAGACGCTGGCAGAAGCCTTTGCTGCCGCCCAGGATGGTCAGACCATCACCCTGCTTGCCGACTGCTCGGGCAACGGCATAGTAGCTGCTCAGGGCAAGTATAAAACCAATGGCCTGACCGTTGACTTTAATGGTCATACCTATACGGTTGATGGCGCGACTGTCGGTTCCACTGGCACTGAGACGAATGGTTTCCAGCTGCTGAAGGATAATACTATTACGTTCAAGAACGGCACCATCACCTCTGCGAAGGCAAAGATTCTTATCCAGAACTACAGCAACCTGACGCTTGAGGGCATGACGCTGACTATGACCAACAGCAGCTATGCCTCTGCCTACACCTTGTCTAACAATAATGGCAATATTGCTATCGACGGCACAACGATTACTGCCAACACTGGTGGTGGCTTTGCCTTCGATGTCTGCCGCTACTCCACCTATCCTTCTGTGAATGTTGAGGTGAAGGGCGCGAGCGTCATCAACGGCAACGTCGAGATTTCCGCCTCGGGCAGTGATGCCAAGGATGGTTTCAGCCTGAAGCTGACCAGCGGCGAGCTTACTGGTAATATTGTTGTTGCTGCCTCTGCCGCCGCTGCTATGGAAGCAACTCCTGAGAAGGCAACCGTTACCAAGAGCGAGAACTTTAGCCAGGAGGCCCCCGAGGGGTACAAGTGGCAGAGCGACGGCAACGGCACCAGCACGCTGGTAGCTTGTGAATATGTTGCTCAGATTGGCACTGTGAAGTACGAGACGCTGGCAGAAGCCTTTGCTGCCGCTAAGGATGGCGAGACCATCGCCCTCCTTGCCGACTGCTCGGGCAACGGCATCAAGGCTTCCCAGGGTAAGTATTCCACTGGTCTGACCGTTGACTTTAATGGTCACACCTATACGGTTGACGGTGCAACGGTCGGTTCCACTGGCACTGAGACGAATGGTTTCCAGCTGCTGAAGGATAATACTATTACGTTCAAGAACGGCACCATCACCTCTGCGAAGGCAAAGATTCTTATCCAGAACTACAGCAACCTGACGCTTGAGGGCATGACGCTGACTATGAACAACAGCACCTATACCTCTGCCTACACCTTGTCCAACAATAATGGCAATATTGCTATCGACGGCACAACGATTAACGCTAACCCTGCCGGTGGCTTTGCCTTCGATGTCTGCCGCTACGCCAGCTATCCTTCTGTGAATGTTGAGGTGAAGGGCGAGAGCGTCATCAACGGCAACGTCGAGATTTCCGCCTCGGGCAGTGATGCCAAGGATGGCTTCAGCCTGAAGCTGACCAGCGGCGAGCTTAAGGGTAATATTGTTATTGATCCCTCTGCCGCAACTGCTATGGCCGCAACTCCTGAGAAGGCTACCGTTACCAAGAGCGAGAACTTTAGCCAGAATGCTCCCGAGGGCTACAAGTGGCAGAGTGACGGTAACGGCAACAGCACGCTGGTAGCTTGTGAATATGTTGCTCAGATTGGCACCGTGAAGTACGAGACGCTGGCAGAAGCCTTCGCTGCCGCCCAGGATGGTCAGACCATCACCCTGCTTGCCGACTGCTCGGGCAACGGCATCAAAGCTCCCCAGGGCAAGTTTGCCAACGGCCTGACCGTTGACTTTGATAATCACACCTACACGGTTGACGGTGCGACGGTCGGTTCCACTGGCACTGAGACGAATGGTTTCCAGCTGCTGAAGGATAATACTATTACGTTCAAGAACGGCACCATCACCTCTGCGAAGGCAAAGATTCTTATCCAGAACTACAGCAACCTGACGCTTGAGGGCATGACGCTGACTATGACCAACAGCAGCTATGCCTCTGCCTACACCTTGTCCAACAATAATGGCAATATTGCTATCGACGGCACAACGATTACCGCCAACACTGGTGGTGGCTTTGCCTTCGATGTTTGCCGCTACGCCAGCTATCCTTCTGTGAATGTTGAGGTGAAGGGCGCGAGCGTCATCAACGGCAACGTTGAGATTTCTGCCTCGGGCAGTGATGCCAAGGATGGTTTCAGCCTGAAGCTGACCAGCGGCGAGCTTAAGGGTAATATTGTTGTTGATCCCTCTGCCGCCGCTGCTATGGAAGCAACTCCTGAGAAGGCAACCGTCACCAAGAGCGACAGCTTTACGCAGAATGCTCCCGAGGGCTACAAGTGGCAGAGTAACGAAGATGGCACCAGCACGCTGGTAGCTTGTGAATATGTTGCTCAGATTGGCACCGTGAAGTACGAGACGCTGGCAGAAGCCTTCGCTGCCGCCCAGGATGGCGAGACGGTTTGTCTTATTGCTGATGTAGACATGTCTACAACTTCGCTGGTAATTGACAAGGCTATGACTATCGACGGCGCTAACCATACCATCACCAGCAGTGCTGCACAGGCTGTCCTGCTGTCGGGTACCGGTGCTGTGAACTTTAAGGATGTGTCTGTTGTGTCTTCTAAAGGCCATGGTATTCAGGCTGGTGATGACAATAATAGCTATGCAGGGCAACTCACACTAAGCGGTACAACGCTTACTGTGGCAAAACGCGGCATACGCGTATACAGTGAGAATACAGGCTTCGGCATTGCCGTCAACGGCTCGGTTATACAGAGCAACGTATCCGACCCGACCACAGCCTACACCGTTGGCAATGATGCCATGGCATTGAGTCTAGGTGCTGCCGATGGCAAAGGCTATACAGTTACAATAGTTAATTCTGAGCTGAAGGGATTCTCTTATGTCATCAACTCAACATCATCGGGTAGCAACCTGAACGTCACCATGACTGGTGGCAAGACCTACGGCCGTGCCGCCCTCAATGTTTGGGGCAGCAACAATGTGTTTACCCTCGATGGTGTAGAGGTGCATGGGCTGAACAACCAGACCGGTCCATCCGAAGCCTTTGCATGCATCGTGGAAAATCAGGGCGCTACGAATAATACCTACAACATCAATGGGTTAACTTTTGTTGCCACACTGAGCGATGCAGCCATGAATACTGAGGGCTCAAGCGCAACGCAGCAGATGGTTGACCTGCGCGGCTCGGGTGCCACGATGAAGATAATGGGCAACACTACCTACACCTGCAACTCTGTAGAGCGTGGCGGTTTGTTCGCCAACGAAGCTGCCCTTGAGACCAATACCGTGCTGATGGATGCCACGGCTAAGGCCAACCTGGCTTCGCTCATTAAAAAAGCTGATGTCAGCGAGACGGCTGACGAGAATGGCCTTTTCGGAATCACATATATTGCAGAGGTCTACTATTATTGGATAGCTAATGGCGTGGAAGAAGGTGGCAATTACGACTTTGCAGATCCCTTCGTGAAAGGCTGGTTGGCCGATGGTGAATTCCTCCGTCTGAAAAAGAACATCACGCTGGCCGATAACATCGCCTGTCAGCTGACAAGTGGCTCGTTCACTTTGACCCAGGGCGAATACACCATTACTAAGGGTGACTTCAGTGTCAAGCTGAACGAGGGCGTGAGCGTTGTAACCGACAAACAAACTGATATCTTCGCCCCTGCTGCCGAAGGCTTCAAGATTGTGGAGACGGCCACGGACAATGGTTACACCTACACCGTGGCTGAGTTGCAGACCACCGATATGGACATCGTGCTGAAGGATGGCGAGGCATACACCATCACCACTGACACCCAGGTGGGCAGCGCTACCTATATGCGTACAGTCAAAGATACTCAAGTGGGTAAATATCAGCCTTGGTTTGTTCCGTTTGACTACACCATTACCGAGGAGGATCTCGCAAAGTTCTCGTTCTATAAACTAAACATGGTTGCCAATGCTGAAAAGGCTGGAGAAGCTACTGATACAGAAGACGTTTGGCTTTTTGTCACAACGTTGAAAGCTGGTGATATGCTTCATGCCAACAAACCGTATGTATTTAAGCCCAAAACTACCGTCGCTGACTATGAATTTACCTCACAAGGCGCCACTTTAAAAGCGAGAGCAAACGGCGCTGTGCTGGATATGTCTACATCTGAGGCCACCTATACCTTCTATGGTAATTATGAACCGACAACGCTAACGCCGTCCGACAGCTATCGTGACTACTATATGAGTGGTGGTGAGCTGAGCTACCCTGTTTCAAAGAACATTTCCCTTGGTTCCTACAGATGGTATTTGCGCATGGTGGGCAAGAGCGGAGACAGCTATGCACGAGGCATTGGCTTCATTGAAGAAGATGGCAAAGACGCCACTGGCTTAGCTGAAATCAAGGCTGGTGAGGAAAGTGCTACTTACTATACGCTTGATGGCATTCAGGTCCAGGCTCCTGCAAAGGGCATCTATATCAAGCGATTTGCAAACGGCGTAACGAAGAAAGTATCTTTCAAGTAATTACTTATTATCAATTAGATTGTTTTTAAGAAAAATGGAAAAGAAAAACTATGTGCATCCGATGACTGAGGTCGTTTTAGTGAAGATGAGCAATCACTTACTGGAAGGCTCACCAATCGGTACAGGTCAACCCGACCAGCCTGCTGATTCGCGCAGTACTAATTCTTCATGGGATAACGAAGAGTAAGAAACACAAGAAAAAGACAAGAGCGTTTTAATTCTAAAATATCGTCCCGGTGCGGTTAGCGCGTAAGCCTGCCGTAGCCGGGACTTTTTACTTTTGGAGTCGGCTTGCATGCTTTTCGTGCGCGCGTACGCGCGTGAGCAATATTTTGGTTGCACCGGCGAAAAGCATCTTGATTGCACCGACGATATTTTTGGTTGCACCAGAATTGATTATCAGGTAGTTAGCTTGGCTGATTTATAAATATGGTCACAAAATATCTATATTGCACCAGGGAAATGGGGAAATGGAGGAAATGAGAAATGGAGGAAATGATAAATGGAGAAATGCATGCGGTTCAAAAACGTCCCAGGGCCTGGGACGTTTCTGAGCGGGCCGCTCGTGAAAAAAAGCGGGCCGCACAGAAAAATTTGCGGCCCGCTTTTTCAGCAAAACGGCTTGTTTTGGTCAGGTGTTCTCCACTCACCCTTTACCAAAATCCGGTGCAGCCAAAAAATTACTCACGCGCGTGTCACGCGCGCGCGTAGAGCTGCAAGGGATAAAGTGTGGCGCTGGTCCGCTCCTTGCCTTGGCCCTTATGGGTGACACATCCTCACGCCCTTTGAAAAGGCTTGGCATTCTCGGCTTCTAATACCTGTAAAAATCGTCAAGAAAGATAAAGCCGAATATATCCAGGCCTTGGTTGACTCCAGGGAACAGGATTCGCTGGAGCCCTTCCGCGAGTTTATGATGGTAGAACACATCCGAAATATCAGCAAGGAGATAGAAGCCTACAAGAAATCACAAGAGGATGACCCGATAAAACAATTCTCTGACCCGATAAAACAATTCTCTGACCCGATATAATCATTTACTGACCCGATAAAAGAGCGGCTCTATCAAGCCGTTTTACAGGATGGAACCCTCAACTATGCAGAATACGCTGCTATCGTAGGAGCTTCAGAAGCGACAATAAAACGCCGCCTCGGAGAATTGAAAAAAGAGGGCGCTATCATTCGTGTTGGAAGCAATAAGACCGGACACTGGGCAATTAACAAAGAGAAATGAAGGTAAGACAGTACTGAATAAGTTAACAATAATAGACTTCAGACATGAACATCAAGACCATGCTGTACTTGTTGGTCAACTTAACCGCTTTTGCTATACATCCTATATCTTCTCTTCCCTTTATTTCTCCTTTTCCCCTTCCACTTTTCTTCTGTTTTCTTTGGTCGTATCAGGAAAAGTTCGTAACTTTGTACCCGACTAAGCCAGCCCCAGGAGGCTGGGCGGGTCAAAGACATCGATGGAATGAGGCCTCAGCTGTTGTAGGGCGGGTCTCGGAAAGGCGTTTACGAACGTTACCATTCTGTGCTATCAAACTTCGCAACTTTGAATCGTGTCACAGAGGTAATGCAACGGAAAGCGTCTGCGTGGGTGATTTATATCCCCATGGTAGCTATATATAATAGTATAGCTCGCTATGGTATATATAATTCACTTGGCGTGGGCTGGCTGCGTTGCTTATCCTTGACACGGGGCAATGCGAAGGCCTGATAGCAGGGATGGGCGAGAGTGGTTTCTCCCATGCCTTTTTTGTTTCCATGAGCTAAAAGTTTAACCAGCCGAGGCAGGGAGAGCAGGTAGGCAAAAGAAAAATATGCTTATGAAACCTAGAATCACATGGAGCATACTGCTCGTTACTTTTGCAATGACCACAAGTGCACAACAGAGAAAATCATGGAACTTCTATAAAGGCCTGAGCTTTGAGACTATTGCCAACCTCAATGCCGATACCGACAACTGGGGTAGCAACGCACAAGAGGAGGACGGTACCACTTACAACTGGAAGAATGTAGTGAAGCAGAGCGCCGATGGCTACTTGACAGCCAATGGACAGGTCATAGAGGAGCTGCGAGGACTGCGCATTGACATCGGCTCGAACAAGGACAACTCCATTCACTTACAGGATGTGCGTGCCAACGGCACCGTCGGAAAAATGCGTTTGACCCGAAAAGACACAAAAATTCATTTCCCCAAGTTGGCTAACGGACAAACCATCACCATACAGGGGCGCTCGGCCAACAGGGCTGCCACTAACCGAGGCATTGCACCAGTGCAGAACTACCTGAAGTTTCTGGCCGAGGAAAGTTCGCCACAGACCGATGGGAATTGCATTTTTTTAGGTCACGATGAAACTAATCCCTCCATCTATTATGGGGAAGCTACGACCTACACCTTCAAGTGGAAGGTGGAGACAGAAGCGACAGACAGTGTTGACGTGACCTTCACCCTCACTCCAGAGGGCGGCATCGACTTTTATTACTTCATGATTGATGGTGGTGATAATGAAAACGCTGCTGACGCCCCTCAGATTATCGTGAAAGGCGACATGAACGGCGACAACAAGCTAACCATTTCCGATGCTGTAAGTGTTGTTGACGTTATCTTGGGAAAGACACCTATGCAAGTGATCGATCTTGGTGACTATCTGAGCGGAGTGATTGAAGGAAAGCTAACCCCCTACGGCGTAGACAACGAGTCAATCGCAGGCACTTGGTATGCCCCGGAAGGCTGGTCGTTCACGCTAAAAGAAGATGGCACCACAAACTTTCCTGGGGCTTCCACCTACAAGTTCCGGCCCTATCAGGGCACGCTGATGTTTTATAACAACTCTGGACAACCAATCAAGACAATCGTGCTGAACGAGGTGGAATCATCCTATCTGTTGGCCATCGACTATGCCACGCATGCCTACACCTATTACACCAAGTCCACCTCGCTGGCTTCGGGCATCATCCTCGACCAGACTTCGCTCTCCATCAACAGCGGCACCACCGCCCAGCTCACTGCCAGCATCACGCCTGCCGATGCCTTTACCAGCATCACGTGGACGAGCAGCGACGAGAGTGTGGCCACGGTCGACCAGAATGGACTGGTTACTGGTGTAGCAGGAGGCACCTGCACCATCACCGCCAAGACGAGTGGCAGCAACAAGACGGCTACTTGCAACGTTAGCGTCACGCAGATGGTAACCAGCATCGTACTATCACAGACTACAGCAGTATTGGGCCTCGACGAATTCGTACGCCTCACCGCTACCGTTTTGCCTGAGAATGCCGCTAACAAGAATGTCACATGGAGTAGCAGCAACGAAGATGTTGCTCCAGTAAGAAACGGTCGCGTAGATGCCTACGGCTACGGCACTGCCACGATTACCTGCGAGGCTGCTGATGGTAGTGGTACAAAAGCAACATGCACTATTTGCATTGTCAATCCAAATACTTACGTTGACCTTGGCCTGCCCAGCGGCACGCTTTGGGCCACCTGCAATGTCGGTGCCACAAGCCCCGAAGAGTACGGTGACTATTTCGCATGGGGCGAGACGACGGGCTACAACGACGGCAAAACCACCTTCGACGAGAGCACCTACAAATGGTGTGAAGGCTCTTTCTCAAACATAACCAAGTACTCTCGTATCACATTATCGTAAGCACACTCAGGAACCTGACAGTCACTTCCAACAGTGACCAGATACATTGTGACATCCAGGGAGCAGACGGACTGTTATTCCTGTTCAAAGTTTACCGCTGAGACATGATGGCACTCATCGGCAATGACCATTCCATAGTCTTTGACGAAAGTCTTTACCTCATTATCAGAAATACATGACTGCATCAGTGCGATGTCGATGATGCTATGCAGTTTGTTTCCCGTTGAAGAAAGTGTGCCAATGGGTGAAAGACTTTTCTTTCGTCTGCGCTTACCCTCTTCAACTTCTGGAACCTCATTGATAACCAAGAACTGCTCCAACCTCTTAATCCATTGGTCGAGCAATGCCTTGGTATGTACAAGAATCAGCGTGTTGACACCATGCTTGGCTATCAAACCAATGGCAGCAACCGTTTTACCAAAAGCCGTTGTCGCTGAAAGAACGCCAGTATTGCTGGAAGCCAAAGCCTCGACAGACTCTTGTTGGTCTTTGCGCAGCTCTCCATTGAAGTGTACGGAAATACTCTTGCCATGATTTGTTTCATCATCAAAACGAAATGCTACACTTTTTTCTTTAAGGAATGCGACAACTGCATCCTCGCACCCACGAGGTAACGCCAGATATTCTTCCGTCAGTTCTGCGCATGAGATGATTCTCGGCGTGGAATATGTTGACAGACGCAATGCCTGTTTACTATAGAACTCAGGATTTCGGAACGAGGCAATGCGTCTTAGATGGTTGAGCACTTTTGATGAAAGTTGACTCAATGGGATGTAAAGCATGTTTGACCTTGTGATGACAATCTCTGAAGCAAAGTCGGTTCGTTCAATTTTGTTCGCAACGGGCACTTCCCACGGTTTGCTCTCACTGGTCTTTGACAAATCTCCGAGTGGTATTGTATTCGCATTCTGCTTCAAAAGTTCTTCAAGAGCTTGCTCAGAAAGCTTATCCACATTAAGTAGATACTGCCATTGGTCTGGATATGGCTCAAAGAACTCATTCACAAATACACTATTGCCATTCTTTCGGGCATTACCCTGCAGAGGAAGTGCTACCAAGTTGCCTAGTCCTCCTTCGGGTAATGTATCTTGATTTGGAAAGAAGCGGTCGTAGGACTTGAATCCTATCTTTCCGTCTCTGTTCATGGCTTCAGTCAGGATTGCATTACCCAGTTTGCGAGCTTTAACGGCAAGTACTGGATTATCAAAGAATATCCAAACATGTGCACCATTACCAGAACGGGACCGCTCTATGGAGTATGGCACATTCCAACTCCTACACACATCGACAAAAGCCAATACATCATCCTGATAGCCATGCTCACAGTTCTTATCGTCGAAATCAGTACAAAGAAGATGACACGTATTGTCTTCGTTAAGTACATAAAGACCGATAACATCTCTGCCATCCGAATCCTTTCCCTCCAAATGTCTATAGTAGTCGTTGTATGTTAATGGTGAAAACTGACGATTGGGGCAGTCTGCACACTTGTACTTGCGTTTATCACATAGCGGAGTCCATTCATTTTGGCACACTGGCTGATAGCCGGCTTTCCCACTTGTCTTACTGTACCATCTTCTCGCAAACACATCATCACGTCCCTTAAACAAACTGCAGAACAAATCAATCTTCTCTTGTAGTGAGAGATTCTGCATGGCACTAGAGGCTGGGGGCATAGGTGTAACAGGTTCGCCAAGCCTTTTCCTAAGCTCAGCGTTCTCGGTTTCCAACTCTCTGATGCGTTCAAGCAGTCGTGTACGTTCTGCTATGAATTCCTGATACCGTTGTGAGGACATACTATCATCAAGCTAAAGGTGCCAATACGAGACTTATGTTCCTTGTACTTACAATAAAGGTGACATGTAAAGCGGAAGATAGGTGATACCATCCTCTACTTTATAGTCAGCTGCATGCAAAACAGTAGGAGTGGTCATATACTCTCCAAACTTATTCATACACTTCTTTAGGGAAGATAATGTGTAGTTCTTGCCGCTTTTGACTTCTATCGGACGGATATTGTGACGACTGGTCACTTTGTCCTTTTGAAGCAAGAAGTCTAATTCCATTCGTTCCACGGCTTCTTCTGATGACTTACTATAGAAAAAGAGCTTGTTACCGCTGGCTGTCAGCATCTGGGCCACGATATTCTCAATGAGCATTCCCTCGTTCACCTCTAGCTTTCCAAAGAGCAGTTTTTGGTAAATCTCGGACGAGACGATGCCCTTTTCATC
>DGHX01000091.1:0-11608 GCA_002392835.1 Prevotella sp. UBA3837
CAGAGCTGGCGCGCTGCTTCTGAAAGCCCCGTGAAGAACATCAAGACGGAGTGAGAGCGGTGCTGGCTTTACGCGCGCGCGAGGAAGAGGACGCTACACTCCCTACACCTGGACGGAAACGAAGAAAATGAAAAATGAAAAGTGAAAAGTGAAGAATGAAAAGTGAAAAATGAAGAATGAAATGTGGTGAAAAGCAAAACAAGTTGTTTTGCTAAAAATGCGGCCCGCTTTTTTTCACGAGAGGCCCGCTTTTTTTCATGAGAGGGCCGCTTTTTTTCACGAGAGGCCCGCACAGAAACGTCCCAGGCCCTGGGACGTTTTTTTGCGGCCCGCATATTTTTCTGAGCGATGCGAAATTTCTCAATCTCTCAATCTCTCAATCTCTCAATCTCTCTATTTCTCAATTTCCCCATAACTCTCTGATAATGAGCTTAGGTGTAGGAAGTGTAGCGTAAAGATTTTTCAGGTGTAGGGAGTGCAGCGTATTTTTCCTCGCGCGCGCGTAAAGCAAAAACCCTCCGTCACTGTGCCTTGCGGTTTCCCCGCAAGGTATTTGTCCTCGTGCGCGAAAAGCAAAGACGCATCATTTCTGAAGGATGTCAAAGATCAATTCGTATGTGTCTCTTACCGACTTTAGCGAGGCGGCATCTTCGCGCTTCCCACTCTCCACCTGACTGACGAAAGATGCTATCTCGCCGTAGAAGCCCTGGGTATAGACTTGGTTACCCGTCAGCACGGGAGCAAACTGGCTGCGCTGAAAGAGGTGCTCCGTCGTCTGCCTCATCGTGCGTATTTTCTCTGTCGGTATGCCAAACAGCGTGGGGTGGCCGGGCTCGAAGGTCAGCTCCTCCGTCTGGCGGAGCCGGTAGACGCCGGCACGTGTGCAGACCTTCAGCGATTCTTCCGCGGCAGTCCATGTGTAGGCGGCAGACAGCTCCAGCGTGCCGACGACATGCTGATGACGGAGCATGAGGAGGTATGAGTCCTTGGCTACCCGCTGCGTGGCGAGGATGACAGGCTTTCCAAACAGGAAACAGACGAGGTCGAGGGGGTGGACATACAGGTTGAGCAGGGCGTCACCTTCCGGGTATGGTCCTGTGAGGTAGTGCAGGTCGTAGCTGACGAGGTGCTCCTTGCCGAGGCGCTGCCTCAGGAGCTGTATGGCAGGGGCATAGCGCTTCTGCAGCCCTACCATTGCCACGGGCGAAAGGCTGCGGGGTCTTGCTGAGGCAGGCGAGCAAGTCCGGGCGGGCGAGCGATGTTCGGGAATGCCGTGCTGCTGCAAAGCTATGAGCGTGTCGAGCTCTTCCAATGTCTGGCAGGGTGGTTTCTCTATGAAGAGCGACTTGCCGCTCTTGAGGACTTGCGAGGCAATCGAGAAATGGGCCGACGGCGAGGCTGAGACGAAGACGCCCCTGATGGCTTCGTCGTTCAGCATCGCGTCGAGCGAGGCCGTGGCTGTTACGCCCGGGAACTTCTGCCCTATCAGCCGTGCCTTTCGCTCTGACGTAACGCAGATGTATTTCAGCGGCACGCCGAGATAGTGAAGCACAGGATAGAGATTGGCCAGCGAGTGCTGCCCCATGCCCACGAAGGCATAAGAATATTGGTACGTTTGGCGCAGGAAGTGCTCCGTGCGCATCCGCTTATAGCGGTTGATAATTTCCTGTATCATTGTATTTCGTTCAGATGTTTACGATAGGTCTGCTTGGGGTCAGCCGTCCATTGATACTGACCGTAGAATTTCTCAATGAGCCACTTGGGCAGCAGCCGCTCAAGGTTGCGCACCAGGATGATGTCGTACTTGCGGTGGAAGTTAATCCAGCAGTCGTTGCACTGGCGGGAGTAGCGGCACTGCGTCTGGCGGGCTGCTGAGCCGTTGAAGATCTCGTCGAGCGTTTGGTCATGGATGTTGCCGAGCACCACGTCAAGGTTCTGGCAGAGCGGCACGTCACCATTGCTGTGCACCACCAGGCAGCTCATGATGCTCTGGCAGCGCAGTCGAAGATGCCCGCTACGCCATTCGTCATAAAGGGCCACGAAGTCGAAGTTCTCCTGTGTCTGCGAAAGAGCCCCCCATACGGCCCCCGAGGGGACTTCAATACTCTTTTTCAATGAAGACGAGACATTAGTGTCCCCCTCGGGGGACGAAAGGGGGGCTTTCATGTACGCCATCGTTCCGTAGATGCCGATGCGGACGTCCACGCTGTAATGCTTGGCAACGTCGATGACATACGCCATATCGTCGGATGAGTTCCAGGGCGACAGGCAGAACATCAGCGACAGGGGCACCTCTTCCTTGAGGGCCTCCACCACCTCTATCACGCGGTCGTAGCCGTCGCGGCCCCGCATCCGCTGGTAAGTCTCGCGCCCGCCGTCGAGAGAGACGTACAGGTGCCGCGGCTGATGACGGCGGACGGCATCTATAATCCGGCGGGGCGCGAGACAATTCGACAGCAGCGTGTAGTTGGGATGATGCTCGCGGAACCACGCCATGATGTCCTCAGCCTGAGGATGAAGGATGAACTCGCCGCCCTCCAGTCCCACGGTGGTCCGCTTGGTCACACATCGGCTTTGCATGATTCGCTGGATGTCTTCGAGTGACAGATGCTCCACCTTCTTCTGCCAGATGTTGCAGTGCTTGCAGCGCGACTGGCAGGCCGTGGTCGAGTAAATCATCAGTTGCGACAGCCGCTTGTGCCGCGGCCGCATAGTGTTGTTCAGATAGAGTAGCCCGTTGTAGGCGTAATCATTAATTGAATACATAAAAAATCGTTGCAATTTCTACTTATAAAGTCTGAAACTGCAACGAATGACTGCACAGGGACGGCAGTTTATTTTCTCAGCTTTCCCCTGCTGTCCAGGTACTTCAGGAAGGCCTCCCATTGCGGGGCGCGGCGGAGGCGGTTGGCCTGCACGCGCTCGTCGCCGGCGAACTGGGGTGGATAGCAGTCGTAGAGATAGTAGCAGCCGTCGTCAATGACCTCGCCGTCGATCTTGCCGCAGCAGAGCACGAGGTCGTCGAACACTTGGCTGCAGATGAGGCCGACGAACGTAGCCCCGCTTGGAAAGAGGTATTCGCCGTCGAGATAGAAGTCGACACCAGCCAGGAGGGGCATCTTTTCGCGCAGTGGCTCCATCGTGTCGCGGAAGTGCAGTTCGCGGGTGTTCAGGTCGAACCACTCGATGTCGTCGTCGGTGAACACGGCATCAGCGGAGCCTCTGGTCCCTGTATGCTCCTCGCTGTAACCGTAGGCGCAGAGTTTCGCCGCCGATTCAGGCTGTTTCTCTTTCTCGGCATTGGGCGCGTCGACATCATTGCTGCAAGCCGTCAGCGGCAGTGAGAGCGTGGCAATGGCTGTCGCCATCAACCAGGCAAGGGTTTTGTAGTACTTCATGATCATTTGCGTTTTAAGGGTTGTCTCTATTTATATAGTCCCCAAATCGGTGAAAAGACTGCACGAAACATAATATTCACTGACCCCACCCCCGGCCCCTCCCCTACAAGGGAGGGGAGCGGCTCCGCCTTCGATGCCCGTAGGCATTCCCCTCCCTTCAAGGGGAGGGGTTGGGGGTGGGGTCTGTATTGTTATTATTCGTGTTTGCTTTCGGCGATTCGAAAAGTTTGCTGCAAAATTACAAATTCTTTTTGAATAATTGCGTATTACGATGATAAAAGTGCGAAATCACCACGTAAATCTGATGCCCAGTGGCAAAGAGAAGGTGAACGGATGGTCCGTGCGGTAGGTCTCGACGTCGCTGTGCACGGGGATAAAGTATTGCAGGCTTGGCTCTGCGAAGAGCCCGATGTTGGGCGTCAGGTGGAGCTGCAGACCGAGACCGAGGGTGGCTGAGAACTGCCACGGCGCGCGAATGGCAGTCGCGTCGCTGGCCTCATACTGGCCGTTCACGTAGAAGTCTGTGCAGAGGGCAGAGCGGACAGGCATTTCGGTTGTCACTCCGAAGCTGCCATAGACGCCCCAGCGCCGTCCGCCATACATAGTGTATATACCCTTCATGGGGATACCGAGGTAGTGGATGGTCTGCTGCTCGCGGATGGTATTACCATCTGCACCCATCTCGAAGTCTGACTTCAGACGGCTGTAGCTCAGTCCGGACTCCAGCCCGAAGCGATGGTTCAGCCTGTACTTGAACGCCAGCGACCATGTGACGGGCATCAGGTGGTGACTCGTTCGCAGAATCTTGTCATCGCCAGGGCGGTTGGCATTGTTCAGGGCGATGCGCATGACGACGCTGCGGGTCTTGTCGCTCACGGCATAGGGGTTATTTGCCAGATAGACGGCATAGTCTGACCAGTTGTCGATGTTGCTCGGGCTAACCGGACTTGGTAATGGATCAATCTGGGAATGTGCTTCTGACGGCGCGGACTTATAGCTGAACGGCTGGCTATAGCGGTCCTGCTCGTCAAGCTGTCCTGCGTATGCCAGCTGCAGCGACCATTTCTTTTCGCTATTGGTGCCGACGGCTGGTTTCCCGGGGAACAAGTCGGCTATATCATACTGTGGCAGCCCTACTTCGTGCAGAGTCTTCGTCGTGCCGCCTGATACCGTGTCAGTTGTCGTCTGTTCCTGAGCAACGATGTTGGCTAAGGTGTCAGCCATAATGGTATCCGCAGTCTGAGCGGTTAGCGACATCACAGGCGCTTGTGGCGACGATGGGTGCTCACCATCGTCTGCCGTCAGAGCCTCTTCCGGCGATTCGTCCGGCGTATCCTGCTGTTTCGCCACGACAGGCGACGGCTGCTCACCGCCGACTGCATCCTTGGCGGCAGGTTCTTCTTTCCGGAACAGGTAGAACGTAATGGGGGCCAGCAACAGCAGGAGCACGGCGGCCCAATAGTGCTGCATCATCCTGCGCAGCATTTTCTTCGCCCTTGCCAGCTGCGACGATGACGAATGCGGCTCAATGCCCAGCATGTCGGCAATCTCCTTGTGCGACATGCCTTCAAAGACCGACAGCCGGAACACCTTGCCGTATCCTTCCGGCAACTGGTCTATCAGCCTCATCACCTCGTCCAGGGGTACACCCTTCACCGTAGCCCCTTCGCCGTCGTCCGCCCGGTCGGCCCTGAGGGCCGCCTGCCCCAGCAGGCAGGACTCCGCCGTCTCCAGCGGAACGAAGGAGAGGCTCCTCTGATGGTCCTTGTATTTCGACGCTACGTTCCTTGTTATGGACATCATCCACGCCTCGGCCTTCCGGCTGTCGCGCAGCAGGTGGAACGAGGTGAAGATGATGACGAAGGCGTCGTGCAGCACATCGTCCACCGTCTGCTCGTCGCTGACGTAGCGGCGGCATACGCCCTTCATCTTCTGGGCGTATGCCTTGTACAGTTCGCCGAGCGCATCAGCATCGCCCTGCCTGCACCGTTCTATCAGCCGTGTAACTTCCATCGGGAACATGACGTCTATATCTCTTATGTCCTGAAAAGCACGGAAAGACTGCATGCCATGGCCAGCAAAAATACGTTTTTTTGCTGAAACGGCCAAATTTCTTGGCAGGAAAGGGGCGGGAGTGTATAAGAATCATACAACTTACTGTCTAATTTTTAGACAATCTGCTTCCGCAGGGGCCCCGGCCCTTGGTAGGTTCGGTTTATTGGCGTACCTTTGCAGCAACAAAAGTAACTATGCGTATGAAGGGCTATTTCAGATTCCTGAGCCGCCACCGGCTGTTTACCTTTATCAACATCGTGGGGCTGTGCCTCTCGATGGCATTCCTGCTGCTGTTGGGCGACCTCATCTACCGACAGACGACGGTGGAGAACTACCAGACACGCGCCGACCGCACGTTCGTCGTGGGTAACGAGATGTGCATGATGTCGAACTTCCGTGTGGGCGAGCGCCTGAAAGAGCGTTTCCCAGAGGTGGAAGACTGGTGCTCGATGGCCGGCTACGGCATGACATTTAACATTGATGGGCAGAAGGTCGACACCAAGGTGCTGGTGACAGGAAAGAACTTCTTCACATTCTTCGACTATACGCTCCTGACGGGCGACCGGCGGAAGGTGCTCAGTGCGCCCAATCAGATTGTGGTGAGCAAGTCGTTCGCACAGCGCTATTGGCCCGACGAGAGTCCTATCGGCAAGGAGATGGTGCTGGGTGATGACGAAATGGAGTTAGGCGATGCGAACGACGGGAAAGGTCATATCACCTACACCGTCAGTGGCATCATGGACGACTTCGACCGTTCCATCATCCCCGACGGCTATGAATGCGTGTTCAACGTTGAGAACCTGCGCCACTTCCACTATTCGGCTTGGAGCGAAGAGATGAACAACGCATCGTGCTGCGTGCTCTTTTTGATGCAGCGCGAGGGCTGCGACCTGCGAAGCAAAACTGGCGACATGCGCGACTATCTGAAGACTTTCTTCTGGCTTTACCAGATGGAGGCTGCAAAGGAACTGACGCTCACGCCGTTCTCCACGATCTATTACGATGCGATGGAGTGTTCGCTGGGTCAGGAAGACATCAATCACGGCAGTCGGGAGATGGCACACCTCTATGTAGTTGTTGCCCTGCTGGTACTGGTGTTCGCCATCTTCAACTACGTAAACCTGAGCGTGTCGCTCACCAGCGAGCGGTCGAAGGAGATGGCCACCCGTCGGCTGCTGGGCCTGTCGCGCCTGCAGGTCTTTGGCCGTCTGATGGGTGAGAGCATTCTCTTTACTGCCATTGCCTTCGCTGTTGGATATCTGACAGCCCTCGCCCTACAGGACAAGGCGACGGAGATGGCCGCCTGTCCGCTGGACCTGCTGAAGGACACGGGCCTTGGCACTGCCGTTGCCTTCCTGGCGGGCATCATCCTCGTGGGCTCATTGGCAGGCTTCGTGCCCGCCATGGTGCTCAGCGGCTACGAGCCTATCGACATCGTGCGCGGCACCTTCCGCCGCCGTGTACGCCAGCGCTGGAGCCACGCGCTGATGGTCATCCAGGCCGTCTTCGCCATCGTCATGCTGACCATCACGTTGCTGCTGGGCAGCGGCATCCGCGAGCGCATGAACCACCCGCTGGGCTACGACATCGAGAACATCCTCAAGACCTGGGGCGTGTCCGGCTTCAGCGAAAGTCAGCGGCAGACGTTCCGCAGCAAACTGCTGGCGCTGCCGGAAGTGGAGGCTGTGGGCTTCGGCTATGGCACACCCCTTGAGGGACTGGAGAACTGGACTATCTCGGCTGACGGGGCAGTGATAAGTCAGCGATTGCTGATAGGCGACAGTTGCTTCTTCAACACCTTGAACATCCACCCTGAGAAAACGTACAGCGAGGATGGCTGGGGGGTGAACCACCAATTGCTGCGTCAGTTCGGCAAGAACGATGATGAAAGGAGAATCGTCACGGCTGACGGGACACAGAACTTTGAAGTGGGCGCTGTCTATCCTGATATGGTCTATCAGAATGTGATGCGCGAAGAGGAGCACCCCACACCGTTCTTAATCCTCAATGTAGGAGAGTTCCGTGACGAAGCCGATATAACTGACAAATTCAATAACTATGTGAACAGGAGTTACGGCAAGCCCCGCCAAGCATTGGTTAAATATCATGGCAATCGCCAGAAAGTGGAGGATGCCATCAAGCGGCAAATCAGCGCGATTACAGGCCAAGAGGCTGGCGACGTTTACGAGCTCAGCCAGAGCCACGAGGATTGGTACAAGGACTACAAGCGGTTCCTCAGCGTCCTGATGGTCTTTACGGCCGTTGCCCTGCTGATTGCCGTGCTCGGCCTGATGGCGATGAACAGCTATTTCATCAGTCAGCGCCGCCGCGAGATTGCCATCCGCCGCGTCTTTGGGGCAGAGATCAGCAGCGTCACCCTGCGCCTGCTCCTGACTGTCGTCATCCAGTCGCTCGTCGCCATGGTCATCGCCATTCCCCTCTCCTATTGGCTGGCCCCGATGGTGAGCAGCATCTCGGGCCTGACCATCCGCATGGAGCTGATGCCCCTGTTGCTCTCCCTTGTCATCGTGCTCGCCGTCAATCTGCTGACAGCCGTCGTCCAAAGCTGGCGTGCAGCGACAGAGAATCCCGTCAACAATATCAAGACGGAGTAAGTGAAGAGTGAAGAGTGAAGAATTTCCTACCGGACTCCCATTTGCAATTGTTACGGCGACAGCAAAGTCTTCACTCTTCACTTACTTAGGATAGATTTCGCCCGTATTGCTTGTTCATTTCAAACAATTATTGTATCTTTGCACCACGAACATATAAAAGGAAGAATGAATGGAGATCAAACTGAACGACTATCACAAGAAGGTGAATGCCGAGATGAGGGCAAGTGTAGCATATTGGCAAGCGCATCCGCTTTCGCGCGAGGAGTGCTTGAGGCAATTGAAAAACTTGCGGGAACAACGGCTTGCAAGTCTGTCCAACTGGTAAGACTGTGCCAATGGGCACAGGAACAAGGCTGCTGGTTTGAAGACCGCAGCCTTTTCGGCGATTTCTTTGACCGAGGGTCAGAGAATGAAACGTATTTGTCTGTAGATAGGAAGAACATCATCAAGTTGAATGATTTCCGTTACTCAGATGACAATCTGACACCATTCTTTGAGCGTATCAAAGCCCACAACAAATACTTTGATGGTTGTCCATACAATATGCTTGGCTTAGCAGAGAATCGCGACGGGCAAGTTTGTGCCGTATTGGAACAACCTTTTATTGCTAATGCCCGCTTAGCCACGAAAGCGGAAATCCACGACGAGTTCCTCCGTTTAGGTTTCCATCCCGAGGACAACGGCGAATACTATACCAACGGTCAGCACGACATCTTTGACGCTGTTGCCGGCAACGTATTGGTAGGTGGCGACGGCAACTACTATTTCATCGATACCATCATCTATCCCTCCGATACTGGCGGCTACGACCTGTATCGCAGCCTCTCGCCCCGATTCTCTGGCAAGAGTGTCTAAGAATCATACAACTTACTGTCTAATTTTTAGACAATCAGCATCCGCCAGGGCTAAAAACCTTGGCGGATTCGTTTTATTGGCGTAACTTTGCAAATGAAATTAGCAACAAAAAGGATACAAATATGATTAATGCAATCAAGACACTAAACAATCGAGGCCAGCACAACTGGACAAAGATTGTCTGTCTTGCCGTCGGACTGGCTGCTGGCGTGGTGCTGCTGGGAAAAGCAGGCTTCGAGCAGTCGTGGGATAATTTCTTCCCGACGAGCGAACGTATCTACGTGGTCTATGAAGATGTTATCCGCGATGGCGAATACCTGCACTACTCGCAGACGCCTGGGGCCGTAGCACCGGGGCTGAAACGCTACTGTCCGCAGGTGGAGGCTGCCACGCGCTATACAACCTTCGCGTGGGACATGCCCCTGATAACGGACGACGACAAGCGCGTGCGTACCAACTTTGCCCTCGTGGACAGTTGCTTCTTCGATGTATTCCCCTTCAAGGTGCTGGCAGGCCATCCGAAGAAAACGCTCAGCCAGGTGGAGTGCTGCATGATCCCCCTCTCGCTGGCCGAGAAATTAGTGGGGACAGACAATCCCCTCGAGATAGTCGGGAAGAAGGTTTTTTACAACAAGCGAGGCGGTTGGGCACTGACTGTTGGCGGTATTTATGAAGACATACCCCTGAACTCGAAGCTGCATGGGCTGGAGGTGATGGTGTCGATGCCCACGATAACAGAACTGATGTACGACGGTCGCGACAACTGGGTGGGTAACGACCGCTACCATGCCTATGTCCGTCTGGCTGAGGGCATCGGTGCCGACGACCTGAAACCTCAGATAGAGAAGATGCAACGCGAAAACCTGCCTGAGGATATGCTGAGGAAGGCAGGCGTGGACCTCGGCTTCTCAGTCCGCCCGCTGCGCGATTACCATAAGAACGACGAAGGCACGCGCCGCATGACGTGGATTCTCTCGCTGTTGGCCGTCGTGCTCATCAGCTGTGCTGTGCTCAACTATCTGCTGCTCGTCATTGGCGGCATCAGTCGCAGGGCACGCGAGATGGCCGTCCACATGTGCTATGGCGCCGAATCCCGCCATATATATAAGAAGGTGGTTGCCGAGAGCACCGTCCATCTGCTGCTGTCGTTGGCACTGGCAGCCCTGTTGCTGCTCCTGACTAAGGATACAGTAGAGGAACTGGTCGGTGCACCCCTGGCGGTGCTGCTGACTACGGGCAGCAACGTGTGGATGATCGTCGCGACTTGCATCGTCGTGCTGCTTGTCACGGGCTTGGTGCCGGGCTATATCTACACCCACGTGCCTGTGTCGGCGGCGTTCAAGAACTACAGCCAGAGCCACCGTCTGTGGAAACTGCTGCTGTTAGGTCTGCAGTTCGCCTCGGCTACATTCCTCATCGTACTGCTCTCCGTCGTGGGGCGCCAGTATCGGATGATGGTCAACGATGATCCCGGCTACGACTACGCCACGCTTGGCGCGGTGCTGAAAGACGGTGTCAGCAGCGAACAATGCCTGCTGGCGATGGAGGAGCTGCGCAAACTGTCAAGTGTGAAGGGTGTCACGATGGCCTACGCCAACCTAACGGAGCACCAAAGCGGCGACAACATCTATCTGCCTGGCAGCGAGAAGGAGAACATGAACATCGCTGACCTCTACTACGTGGGCGACGGCTATTTCGACGTGATGGGTATTCCCATCGTCTCCGGCCGCACATTCACGGAGCAGGCGGACACGCTGCGCGAGGTGATGGTGAGCCGACAGTTTGAAGAGCGCATGCAGCAGATCGCCGGTTGGGACCGCGCTGTTGGCAAGCAGATCATCTGCACCTCATTCGAGGGACCTTACACCATCATTGGCGTGTATGAGGACACCCGCATCGGCAGCATCACCGACCCGGACACTCGCCCCAGCCTCTGCTATTACAGTCGCAAGCCCGACCAGATGCACTATATCTACATCCGCTTCCACTCGATGGACGGCCTGGAGGAAGCCAACAAACTGGTGAAGGGGCTGATGACCGATAATCCCGACATTGCCGTCACGCCCTACAGTCAGATGATGACCGAACTCTACACCGACGCCCACCGCTTCCGCACGACGGTGATGATAGGCGGACTGGTGGCCCTGCTCATCGCTCTCATCGGACTCATCGGCTATCTGGCAGGCGAGATAGCCCGCCGCCAGAAGGAGATAGCCATCCGTAAGGTGAACGGAGCACGGACGCGCGACGTGTTGCACCTGTTCTTCACCGACATTCTCCGCGTGGCCCTGCCAGCAGTCCTTGTCGGAGCCGTCGGGGCCTGGTATGTCGCCCGCCTGTGGCTGGAGCAGTTCAGCGAGAAGGCTCCCTTGTCGCCCTTGCTCTTCGCAGGTTGCGCCCTGTTGGTCATCGTCGTCATCCTGTCGGTAGTGAGCATCGGCTGCTACCGCGTGGCAACCAGCAATCCAGTCAATTATCTCAAGACAGAGTAAAAGACCCACCCCCTTGCCCCTCCCTGTGAGGGAGGGGAGTGGTTACCTTACAAGACTATAACATCAATATAAACAATTTAGAAAAATGACCCTGTAAGCCTGCCAGCTGAACTATTCACTCCCCTCCCTACAAGGGAGGGGCTGGGGGTGGGTCTCTTGATTATGATCAAGTTAGAAAACATTCAGAAGGTGT
>DGHX01000091.1:11706-11891 GCA_002392835.1 Prevotella sp. UBA3837
TCGAAGTGAAGAAAGGTGAGTTCGTGGCCATCATGGGGCCGTCGGGCTGTGGCAAGTCCACATTATTAAATATACTGGGCCTGCTCGACAATCCCACCGGCGGCCGGTATTGGCTCGACGGACAGGAGGTGGGCAAGCTCCGCGAGAGCCAGCGCACGGCGGTGCGCAAGGGGCAGATAGGCTTC
>DGHX01000081.1 GCA_002392835.1 Prevotella sp. UBA3837
TGATGCTCACCTTGTAGCCGCCCTGGCTGGACTTGAGGCTGAGCTTGCGCACCAGCTCGTCGCTCTCGCCGGCGGTGATGATGGCCTGCTGGTTCTCCGCACCGATGGCGGCCAGCCACTGGTCCATGGAGAAATAGGGGCCCTGCATGATCAGCTCGTGCCATTCGCGGGCGAAGTCGTCGCTCACGGGCTTGTGGTCGGCGCCCATCGACGGCAGCTTGATGGTGGGAAAGGTGAAGTGCAGGTCGGGGTGCTCCAGCTTCCTGACCATGGCGTTGTCCTCGCCCAGCAGATGGCTGGCAAAGGCGACGGCCAGCGCCAGCTTGCCTACCCCCGGGGGGCCACAGAACATGATGGCATGCGGCAGACGGCCTTCACGCTCCATCTGCAGCAGACGTGCCTTCACGTCGTCCTGTCCTATCACCTCGTTAAATGTCATCGCAGCTGCCTGGTTATCTCTGCCACGGAGTCGACGGCTCCCATGGTGTAGAAGTGTATGTCGTTGATGCCGTGGTCGTAGAGTTCACGGCACTGCTGCACCGTCCACTCTATGCCCAGCCTGCAGGCATCGTCGTCGGTCTGGCAGCGGGCTATCTGCTCGGCCAGCGGCTCGGGAATGTCGCAGTGGAAGGTGCGTGGCACCACGGTGAGCTGCGACAGCTTGGCCAGGGGCTTGATGCCGGGTATGATGGGTATGGTGATGCCCATCTGCCGGGCGCGCTCCACAAACGAGAAGTACTTCTGGTTGTCGAAGAACAGCTGCGTGACGGCATACTGTGCCCCCAGCCGCTGTTTCTCCAGCAGCCAGCGCATGTCGCTCTCCATGTTGGGAGCCTCCTCGTGCTTCTCGGGGTAGCAGGCCACGCCGATGTCGAACTTCGGCCCAGGGCACTTGATGGGTGTGCCGTCGGCGAAGAATCCGTCATTGAAGCGCTGCACCTGCCGCAGCAGGTCGGTGGTGTGGCTGTGCCCGCCCGGCGTGGGCTGGAAGGTGCGGTCGTCGCGGGCCTTGTCGCCACGCAGCAGCAGCAGGTCGGTGATGCCCAGGAACTGCAGGTCGAGCAGCTCGTACTCTATGTCCTCCACGGTGGCTCCGCTGCAGATGACATGGGGCTGCACCGTCACCCCGAAGTGCTGCTGTATGGCGGCTGCCACGGCGATGGTGCCGGGGCGGCGGCGCAGGCGCAGGCGCTCGAAGTGGCCACCAGGCAGCTCGCGGTAGACGTACTCGGAGTGGTGCGTGGTGATGTTGATGAAAGCGGGATGCAGGGCGCACAGCTTCTCGATGTCGCGAAACAGCACGTCGGTGCCTGTCCCCTTCAGCGGGGGCAGCACCTCGAAGGAGAACTGCCGCTCCTGGCGGGGTTCATTGATGAGTTTTGCTACTGCCATTACGTTACGATTAGCGCATTTGGGTGCAAAGTTACAAAAGAGTTAGGAGTTAGTGGCGAGATACAGGGAGTTATTTGTTCCTGCTTAAGCTTTTTTAACTCCCGCCGGACTGTACGGTAACCGCTTCATTCGCCTGCTGCCGTATCAAGTCACCTCTATGGTACTGACACGCAAATGGGATGCCGGGGCGACTTTAGCGATACAACGGAATGGATTCCGTTTTATGGTTCTAAAAGATTTCGTGTGGGTATTTACTGACCCCACCCCCAACCCNNGTAGTCCCTTGTAGGGGAGGGGTTGGGGGTGGGGTCAGTAACTTATATAAAAGCACAACCCACACAAAATCTTGCAGTACCCGTTTTATTTTCTGCACTATCGCGTATGCGCGCGAAACGCGCGCGCGAGAGTAACTATGCTGCACATCCTACACCTAAATAAAAATGTCCCAGGGCCTGGGACATTTCTGAACGGGTCGCACAGAAAAAAAAGCGAACCGCTTTTTCAAAAAAGCGGCCTCCTTTTTTCAAAAAGCGGCCTCCATTTTCAAAAAAGCGGCCTCCATTTTCCGACGCGGGGCTATTGTTCACTTTTATTCACTAAAAGTAGATGTAAACGATACATAACCTCCTGATAATGAGTCCAGGTGTAGGAAGTGTAGCGTAAAGATTTTTTCGGTGTAGCGAGTGTAGCGTCTTTTCCTTCGCGCGCGCGTAAGGATTTGCCGCAACGATGTTGCGGCATAGGAGACGGTGGGGCTTTTTCCTTACGTGAGTAAGGGGTGTTTGCGCCTGTCGCTATTTCATTCTCTGTGCCAGGTAGGCCCTGAAGGCAGGCAGATAGGCCTCGGTGACGTGGATGACCAAGTCGGCGTCTGTCACGCCCTGCCGCTGGCTCTCGCCGTCAAGATAGATGCAGTCGTTGCGGTCCACCTTGCGTATGTGCTCCAGGGCCACGATGTGGCTGCGGCTGACGCGCATGAATCGGTCGGAGGGCAGCATCTCTTCTACGGCCTTCATCGTCATGTGGGTAATGAGCGGGCGGCGCTCGCCCTCGATGTAGAACATGACGTAGTCCTTCATGCCGCTCACGCAGACTATCTGCTCTATCGGCAGCTGGCGCAGCTCGCCGTCGACGCGGATGAAGACGGAGGTGGGTGACGGGGTGGAGGGTGACGGGTGGAGGGCGGAGGGGGCTGTCCCGAACCACTGGCGCGCCTTCTCCACGGCGGCCAGGAACTTAGAATAGCGGATGGGCTTCAGCAGGAAGTCGAGGGCGAAGACCTCGTAGCTCTCGAAGGCGTACTCCTTGAAGGCGGTGGTGAAGATGATGCGTGTCTGCGGCGGCACGATGCGCGCCAGCTCCATGCCGTCGAGGTCGGGCATCTGTATGTCAAGAAACAGCAGCTGCGCCCGACCCTCCTTGATGGCGGCGGCAGCCTCCACCGAGTCGGTGTAGGAGGAGAGCAGCTCCAGGTCGGGGGTCTTTTCCACAAACGATTCCAGCAGCCTAACGGCCAGCGGCTCGTCGTCAACAATAATACATGTCATAGTTTGGGGGAGTTAAAGGGGAGTTAAAGGGGAGTTATAGGGGAGTTAAAGGACGATAGACTATTTGCTTCTTATTCTTATTCTCACTTCAGTTTCCTGATGGTGACATGCGAGAAGTAGGTCTCGGAGTTGTCGCAGAGCCCCATGTCCCAGGTGTAGCTGTCGCCGTAGAGCAGGTCCAGGCGTCGGCGGGTGTTCTCAATGCCGATGCCCGATCCGCTGCGGTCGGTGGCCGTCTTGGGGAAGTTGCTGTTGCGGCACTCGAAGCTGAGCACCCCGTCCTCCTGCCGCAGGCGAATGATGATATACGACGGGCGGTTGCTGCTGACGCCGTGCTTGAAGGCATTCTCGATGATGGAGATGAAGAGCAGCGGGGCTATCTCGGCATTGCGGTTGGCCACGTCGAACTGCGTGCTGACCACCGTGTTGCTGCCCACGCGCAGCTTCATCAGGCTGATGTAGTTGCGCATGAACTCCACCTCGCCCTCCAAGGGCACCACCCGCTTGTTGGTCTCGTACATGGCGTAGCGCAGCAGGTCGCTCAGCTGGGCGATGGCCTCCTGGGTGGCCTCGCCGTCGATGGCGGCCAGCGACGATATGTTGTTCAGCGTGTTAAAGAGGAAGTGCGGGTTTATCTGGTTCTTCAGCCATGCCAGCTCGGCCTCGGTGTGGCGTGCCTTCTCCTCGGCCAGCTGCTGGCGTATGCGCCGCACGCGCATGAAGTGGCGGATGCCGATGGCGAGCAGCACCATGGCGCAGTTCATGAGGAAATAGATGAAGAAGCCGATGAACATTCCGAGCCACGCCATTTCGGGCATGTCAGGGGCATAGTCGCCGATGAAGAAGAGTCCCCAGTTCAGGCCCAGCATGAGGGCCAGGTTAGCCACGGCGAACCACCCATAGCGGCGGCGCTGGAACAGCCAGTGGTCGAAGATGTAGAAGTTGGCGAAGTACACCACCATGGGCGACTGCAGCATGTTACCGGCCATCATGGCCGTCTCCTTGGCGTACTCCCAGTCACGGGTGATGAGCCACGACGTGAGCACGGGCAGCAGGATCACTACCGCCCATGCCCCGACTTGTATGCCGAAGACTATCCTGTCTTGTTTGCTTGGTGCTTTCATATCAGTTGCCTATGTTTCCTGCACCCTGAATCATCTCGCCCTGCGACTTCTGCTCTATGAAGTCGTTTTCGATGCGCGTCTGGCGCTGCTGCTGCTGGAACTGGTGCTTGGTGTTGCCGAAGGTGTAGCTGATGTTGAGCGCCACGCTGTACATCGGCACGCGAATCTTCTGGTGGTTGACGAAATCCTTGCCGCTGCTCATGGTCTCCATGAGTATGCAGCCGCCCTTGTTCAGGCCCGTCAGGCCCTGCAGGCCTATGCTGAGCTTGTCGTTGAACAGGCTTTTCGACAGCATGCCGATGAGCATGTTCATGCCGCCGTTCCAGCCCTGCAGGGTGTAGGTCTTGCTCTGGCTGACGAGATAGGCGCCCAGGGTAATCTTGGCGGGCAGCGTCTGCTGCAGGCCGCCCATCAGGTTGTACTGCCAGCCGTTGTTCTTGGCATCGAGGGTGGTGGAGCGCAGGTCGACGTAGCTGACGCCGCCGTTCACGAAGAGGCGGGTGTTCTTGTGCAGCAGCCAGTTCACATAGCCGTTGAGGGCCGTCTGGTGGCGCTTGCTGATGTTGCCGTAGGTGGTGTTCAGGTACTGGCCGTCGTCGAAGCTGTACTGCTCAATGGCGTTGTCGGTGAAGTTATGGCTCAGGTTCAGGTTGAGCATCAGCTTCTGGCTGAAGCTGTTGAAGACGAGGCCCACGTTGTGGGTCTTCTCCACGTCGAGCGAGCTGTTGCCGTAGGTGAGCGCCGTGGGGTTCGAGCGGTCCACGTAGGGGTTGAGGTAGGTGATGCCCGGTCGCGAGATGCGCAGGTTGTAGGTCAGGCCCAGGTTCATGGTGGGCGCCAGGCTGTAGCTGAGACTGGCCGAGGGCACCAGGTTGCCGTAGTCGGTGGAGAAGTCGGACGTCTGGCCCAGGCGGTACTCCACATCCTGCCAGGTGTGCTCGTAGCGCAGGCCTACCTTAGCCCCTAAGCTGCCCCACTTGCCCTCGTACTCGGCGTATGCGGCGCCGATGCGGTTCTTGTGTACATAGTCGGTGCTGAGCAGCGGTGCATAGACCTCAGCCAGATAGTAGCTGGCGTCGCTGCTGGCACGTCGCAGCATGGCCTTGGCGCCCAGGTTGAGGGTCTGCCCGGCTGAGAGCGGCGTGGTGAAGTCGGCCTGCAGGGTGTGCTCGGTGGTCTTCTCGTGGTTGTCGCTGCGGCGGTCGGTGATGTCGATGGGTAAACCATCGACCGCGTCGAAGTCGTTGCGCGTCTCATTGTGGTTGGGAGCATAGCTGAGCTGATAGACCACCGAGAACCAGCTGGTGCGGTCGCGGTTGAGGAAGCGCTGATAGTCGGCCGAGCCGCTGAAGCTGGTGCGCCCGTTCTTCAGCCAGAGGTCGCTGCCGTAGGTGAACGACGGCGCCACGCTGGAGGCCGTGTTGGAAAGGGTGGTCACGGTGCGGCCGGTGTTCTTCATGTTCATGCTGGTCACCTGGGCAGAGAGGCTCACGGTGCTCACCGAGTCGAGGTCGTAGCCCAGCGACAGGCTGCCCATGGTGAAGGGTATGCGTGTCTTGGTGCGGCTCTCTGAGAGTTGTGTCATCAGTGCCTGCTCCATGTCGCTGCTCACCTTCGTGGTGTTGGGCGTCATGCGCTGGTGCATGGCCGTTGCGCTGTAGCTCAGCCGGCCCTGCTGCCCGTTGAGGAAGGCTCCGCCACCGATGGCATTCGTGCCCACGGCAGCGCGCAGCGTGGCATTATAGCCGTCCATGCTGGCAGCGCCGCCACCGGCAGCACCGCCGCCGAAGGCCTCCTTGTTGAGCACGATGTTGAGCACGCCCGTGGCGCCCTCGGCGTCGTACTTCGCACCAGGGTTGGTCACCACCTCGATGCTCTTCACCGCCGTGGCGGGCATGCTCTTGAAGACCATCGAGGGATTGCTGGAGAACATCACGTTGGGCTTGCCGTCCACATAGACCTTGAACGAGCCGGAGCCGTTGACGCTGATGTTGTCCTGGCCGTCGACGGTGACCATGGGCACCTTGCGCAGCATGTCGAGCACCGTCGATGCCTTGGCGTCGTCGTCCTCGGCCACGTTATAGCTCATCTTGTCCACCTCCATCTTCACCAGCGGCTTCTGGGCCACCACCTCAACGCCCTGCAGGGCGGTGGCGCTCTCCTTTATATATAATGTGTCCAGGTTCAGCGTGCCGCTGCCCGTCAGCTCAATGCTGCGGCGCAGCTCCTCCTTGCCCACGCTGCTGAAGATGATGTCGTACTGTCCGCGCCCGCTGACCTGATGGCTGAAGCGTCCGTCAACGTCGGTGAGGAACGAGGCGGCGGCCTGCTGGCTGCCTTCTTTCACTATGCGCACGGTGGCGTAGGGTTCGCCCTCGCCCACCTGCGGGTCTACCAACACGCCCTTCACGGTGGTCTGGGCGCCGGCGGCTGTGGCCACGAGGCCAAAAGCCAAGGAAAGGATTGTCTTCTTCATACTCAGAATGTTTTTTGTTTTATTGTTTCTGAGTGCAAAGTTACACAATCCTTTCCTTTGGGCAAAACATCTTTCGACGAAATGCTGCTTTTTTTTCGACCAAAACTGCCAGCCCCGCCCAAAGCGGAGGCTGCAGCGGTGCGGACTACAGCGGATAGTCCTCGAAGGCGTAGAGCACGGTGGAGAGATAGCGCTCGCCGGTGTCGGGCAGCAGCACCACCACCTTCTTGCCGGCGTTCTCGGGGCGGCGGGCCACCTCGGTGGCAGCATAGAGGGCTGCTCCGGCCGAGATGCCCACGAGCAGGCCCTCCTGGCGGGCCACCTCACGGCCGGTGCGGATGGCGTCGTCGTTCTCTACGTCGAACACCTCGTCGATGAGCGTGCCGTCGTAGGTCTGCGGCACGAAGCCGGCACCGATGCCCTGAATCTTGTGCGGACCGCTCTGACCGCCATTGAGCACCGGGCTCGACTTCGGCTCCACGGCCACTATCTGCACCGTGGGCTTGTGTTCTTTCAGGTATTTTGCTACGCCCGAGACGGTGCCGCCGGTGCCCACGCCGGCCACGAAGATGTCCACTTCGCCGTCGGTCTGCGCCCACACCTCGGGGCCGGTGGTGGCATAGTGCTTGGCGGGGTTGGCGGGGTTCTCAAACTGCTGCAGGATGACGCTGCCGGGAATCTGGCTGCGCAGCTCCTCGGCGGCGCGTATGGCACCAGGCATGCCGTCCTTGCCGCTGGTCAGCCGCACCTCGGCACCGTAGGCCTTCACCAGGTTGCGGCGCTCAATGCTCATCGTCTCGGGCATGGTCAGTATGAGGTGGTAGCCCTTCACGGCGCTCACCAGGGCCAGGCCCACGCCAGTGTTGCCGCTGGTGGGCTCGATGATGGTGGCGCCGGGCTGCAGGAGCCCACGCTGCTCGGCGTCCTCGATCATGGCCAGCGCGATGCGGTCCTTCACCGACCCACCGGGGTTGAAGTACTCTACTTTGGCAATGACGGGCGTCTCGATGCCCTTAGCCTGCGAGAATTTGTTGAGCTCAAGAAGTGGGGTGTTGCCGATGAGCTCGGTCAGCGTCTTTGCTATTGTTGCCATAGTCGTTTATTGTTTGTTTCGTTGCGTCGTTTTCTTCGTTACTCCGTCCTGTCAAGCGCCTGGGCCAGGTCCTCCAGGATGTCGTCGATGTGCTCGGTGCCTATCGACAGGCGCACCGTTGAGGGCGTGATGTGCTGGGCGGCCAGCTCCTCGGGGCTCATCTGCGAGTGCGTCGTGGTGTAGGGGTGTATGACCAGGCTCTTCACGTCGGCCACATTGGCCAGCAGCGAGAAGATCTGCAGCGCATCGATGAAGCGCCAGGCTTCCTCCTGTCCGCCCTTGATCTCGAAGGTGAAGATGCTGCCGCCGCCCTGGGGGAAGTACTTCTGGTACAGTGCGTGGTCGGGGTGGCTCTCCAGTGCGGGATGGTTCACGCGGGCCACCTTCGGGTGCTTCGACAGGAAGTCGACAACCTTCAGCGCATTCTCCACGTGGCGCTCCACGCGCAGCGACAGCGTCTCAAGCCCCTGCAATAATATAAACGCATTAAAGGGCGAAATTGTTGCACCGGTGTCGCGCAAAATGACGGCACGGATGCGGGTGACGAAGGCAGCGGCACCGGCCACGTCGGCAAAGACGGCTCCGTGGTACGAGGGATCGGGCTTCGCCAGCGTGGGGTAGCGGCCGGCATTGGCCTTCCAGTCGAAGGTGCCGCCGTCGACGATGACGCCGCCCAGGCTGGAGCCGTGGCCGCCGATGAACTTCGTGGCCGAGTGAACCACGATGTCGGCACCGTGCTCCAAGGGGCGGATGAGGTAGGGCGTGCCGAAGGTGTTGTCGACGATGAGGGGCAGATGGTGGCGGTGGGCAACGGCGGCCACGCCCTCAATGTCGAGCACGTCACTGTTGGGGTTGCCGAAGGTCTCGGCATATATCACTTTTGTGTTGGGCTGGATGGCGGCCTCCAGGGCACTGAGGTCATTCACGTTGACGATGGTGTTCGTGATGCCCTGCGTGGCGAGGGTATGGGTGATGAGGTTGAACGAGCCGCCGTAGAGGTTGTCGGCAGCCACGATGTGCTCGCCGGCCTGCACGATGTTCTGCAGCGCATAGGTGACGGCAGCGGCACCGCTGGCCACGGCCAGACCGGCCACGCCGCCTTCCAGCGCTGCCACGCGGTCCTCGAACACCCCCTGCGTCGAGTTGGTCAGGCGTCCGTAGATGTTGCCGGCATCGCGAAGACCGAAGCGGTCGGCAGCATGCTGCGAGTTGCGGAACACATACGACGTGGTCTGATAGATGGGTACGGCACGGGCGTCGGTGGCGGGGTCGGCCTGCTCCTGGCCTACGTGCAGCTGAAGGGTCTCAAAGCGGTAGTTCTTCTTACTCATGGTTCTGTTCCTTTCTTTTTGTTTAGTTTTACTTATTGTTATGTTTTCTGGGTGCAAAGGTACGAAGTTTGGAATTATCTGCCAAATTTTCGCCAAAATACAGAACATTCACCTAAAAACGACGCCTCCTACAAAACAAAACACCAAAAACCCTCTCCCCTGCCCCACCCCGGCAGATTATTATTCCACAAAAGCGAAGAAAAAACGGCTTTTTACTTGGTTTTTCGCGCTTCTTTTCGTAACTTTGCAGCAGATTATATTAATAATGTATATGAAACGCACAAAGAAAACACTTCTTTTCGCCGCCATCGCCCTGGCGGCCACAAGCTGCGGCACACACTACAGCATCGTCAGCGTCAGCCGCCAGCGACTGCTCGTAGACAGCCGCTACGACCGGCAGCCCGACGCACAGGCCAACGCCTTCCTGGCTCCCTACAAACAGAAAGTAGACTCGGTGATGAGCCCCGTCATGGGCATCGCTGCACGCGACATGGACAAGCGCAGGCCGGAGAGTGAGATATCGAACCTGCTCAGCGACATACTCGTCTGGGCTGGAAAGGACTACGGCGAGCAGCCCGACTTCGGCGTCTACAACATCGGGGGCATACGCGCTGCACTCTCGAAGGGCGTCGTCACCTACGGCGACATCAACGACATTGCCCCCTTCGAGAACAAGATTGCCTTCGTCACCCTCAGCGGACAGAAGGTGACGGAGCTGCTGCAGCAGATAGCCAAGCGTGGAGGCGAAGGCGTCAGCCACAGCGTCAGGATGGTCATCAGCCCCGACGGACAGCTGCTGTCGGCCTCGCTCAACGGACAGCCCATAGACCCGCAGAAGCAGTACCGCGCTGTCACCATCGACTACCTCGCACAGGGCAACGACGGGCTCACGGCCTTCAAGGACGGAACGAACCTCGTGTCGCCACAGAACGAGCTCGACAACTCGCGCTTCATCATCATGAACTACTTCAAGACCCTGCACGCCCAAGGCAAGCAGGTAGACGCCCAGGTGGAAGGACGCATCACGGTGAAGGAATAAGCAGCGAAAGAACGCAATAACGCTATAACGAAATAACGCCAACAAGACAGTCAGAACTATGAAACGAATACTGCTGAGTTTATCATTTATCATTTTTCATTTGTCATTTACCAGCGTAGCTGCGCAGAAGACGCTCACCATCCTGCACACCAACGACACGCACAGCACCATCATGCCGCTGAACCCCAACCTGGCCGACACCATGCTCGCAGGCCGAGGGGGATACCTGCGGCGGCTGGCACTCATCAAGGAGGAGCGACAGCAAGACCCCGACCTGCTGCTCTTCGACAGCGGCGACTTCTCGCAGGGCTCGGCCTACTACTCCATGTTCCATGGCGACGTGGAGATAGGGCTCATGAACCAGATGGGCTACGACGCCGCTACCATAGGCAACCACGAGTTCGACTTCGGGCTCGACAACATGGTGCGCATCTTCCGACAGGCACACTTCCCCATCGTGTGCAGCAACTACGACTTCGCCGACACAGAGCTGAGCAGCATCGTGAAGCCATACATCACGCTCAAGCGAAAGGGCATCAAGATCGGCGTCTTCGCACTGTGCCCACCACTCGAAGGGCTCGTCTTCACCAAGAACTACGAACCCCTGCGATTCCTCGACCCCGTAGAGGTGACACGACAGATGGTCGACGTGCTGAAGCACCGGGAGAAGTGCGACTACATCATCTGCATCAGCCACTTAGGATGGGAGCGAAGCGAATATCCCGACAACCGAGTCATAGAGAACACCACAGGCGTAGACTTGGTGCTGGGCGGACACACACACTCTTACTTCGACAAGCTGGAATATGTCAACGACCAGAGCGGACGGCCCGTGCCCGTAGACCAGAACGGCAAGCACGCCGTCTTCGTAGGCAAGCTGCTGCTGAACTTTGCTAAACGATAAACCCACAACCAGAATAACCTAACATCATGAAGAAGCTATCTGCCATCATCATCGCCCTGATGCTCACCCTCACGGCAGGGGCACAGGCACCGTCGGCACTGGAACAGCTGAAGGCGAACCCACGCAAGGCCTACGGCACCGACTACCCCTACCAGCAGGCCGAGACTCAACTCACAAAGGCACCACGGGGCTACAAGCCGTTCTACATCAGCCACTACGCCCGGCACGGCTCACGATACTACTGGAGCGACCAGCTGTATAAAGACCTGGACACACTGCTGACTACTGCCCACCAGAAAGGCCTGCTCACCACTGAGGGAGAAGCCTTCTGCCAGCGGTTCATGGCTGCCAAAGCCGAGCTGGCAACAGGCGTGAGCGAGCTGACGCAGCTGGGATGGGAGCAGCACCAGGGCATAGCGCGAACCATGTACAACCGCTTCCCCGAGGTATTCAAGAAGGGCGGAAACATCCTCGCCATCTCATCGCTCTCGGGCCGCTGCGTGCTCAGCATGTCGGCCTTCTGCCAGGAGCTGGTGCAGTGTAACCCCAAGCTAGAGATACGCGAGCAGTCGTCGCGCTTCACGCTCGACGGCGTGGTGCCCGACGACAGCCAGAACCCACAGCGGCGACAGTTCCCAAAGGCCACGCCACGCTTCGAGAAGAACCGCAGCCAGTTCAGGGGCAGCAGCGGAAGCCTGGCAGACCGCATCGTGCCAAGGGTGTTCAAGAGTACCGACGGGCTGCACCGCCGACCCGGACGCATCGGCGCCGACCTCATCAACCTCTACACCTCGCTGCCCAGCATAGGACATGAGGGAATGATGGGCAGCATCATCACCGACGAGGAGGTGGCCGCCCAGTGGGAGCAGAGCAACCTGGGGTCCTACGCATGGGTCTTCGCACCGCAATACAAGGCAATACCCATTCTCGAGGACATCATCCGCAAGGCCGAGGCCGTCATCCAGGGCACCAGTGACCACGTGGCCGACCTGCGATTCGGTCACGACACCTGTCTGGGGCCACTCACCGTGCTCATGGGCATCAACGAAGCCGACCGTGACCCGGAAGACCCAAACGAGGTGAAGAACTGCTACCAGAACTGGCAGACAGGCAAGGCAGCCAACCTGCAGCTCATCTTCTACCGCAGCAAGAAAGCCTCCGACGACGTGCTGGTGAAGTGCCTCCTCAACGGATGCGAGGCCACCCTGCCCGTACCCACCACCACAGCCCCCTACTACCGCTGGACCGACTTCCGCAACTTCTACACCGCGCGCTGCAACAGCGTCAAGTAATAAGTGCGGAAGGCTATCCGACACAGAGGGCACAGCAAGCACCGCCGTGGTGGGGCAAGCCCCAAAGAGGCGACAGAGCACAGACGGGGTGAAAACCCTGTATCAAGTACCGGTCCAAGCAAAGGCCTGTTCAATTGCATCATCACGCGCGCGCGACACGCGCGTGAGTGACATTTTGGTTGCACCGGAAAACATTTTGGTTGCACCGGAAAACGTTTTGGTTCTTGCGTCCCGTTGGTAGCAAGCGGCAAAGCCGAGCGGCACCGAAAGCATCTTGATTGCACCGCAGTTCTTTTTGGTTGCACCGGAACTGAATATCAGATAGTTAGAGGTATTCATTCTTGTCTGCACCGCAAAAACATCTATATTGGAATAGTTAATGAATCCTAATGACTGCTTAGAAAAACGTCCCAGGCCCTGGGACATTTCTGTGCGGCCCTCTCATGAAAAAAAGCGGCCCTCTCATAAAAAAAAGCGGGCCGCTTTTTCAGCAAAACAACTTGTTTTGGTGCTTCGCAGGTTCTCATCGTTTAGGCAACTATTCTCCCTCCACCCTCCACCTTCCACCCTCCACTCCCCCCCCCCTTCGGTGCAACCAAAAAGCTCCTCACGCGCGTATCCCGCACGCGCGTAAGCCTAAGGTCTCCTATGCCACAATACCATTGCGGCACCCAGCGCCGCACCACCGCCTCCCCCCGCCATCCTGTTAAAAACCCCCACAAATGGTTAATTCCGTGTTAAACGCCCCCAGCACCCGGAGAAAGATGCCTACCTTTGCGCGCACATTCCTTATCTCAGCATACACACCATCATATATCTAAGCGATCTTTTACATTTTGATACCCCGGGAACAGCGCCTCGGCCCACTGCACCTCCACCTCCTCTTGCGTGGCGTCCTGCTTCAGGTACTTCAGCTCCGCGAAGTACGAGCTGAAGTGAGTCGCACGAATAAACCCCGAAGGGGTGACAGAATACAGGCAGGGGAGAAGCAAAGCGAAACCCCTGCACAATGGGTAGCGCATCAAAACCCCGAAGGGGTGACGGAGTACAAGCAGGGGTGTAACCCCTGCCAGAACCCGCTAACACTGAATACCTTGCCTAATGCAG
>DGHX01000062.1:0-5788 GCA_002392835.1 Prevotella sp. UBA3837
TTGCGGATGATGTAGTTGCGGCGGTCCTCAATATCGGTAATCCAGCAGCCCCTGTCCTGCCCTTCGCCCGCCGTGGGAGCGCTGAGCGTCACGCGGTCGCCCACGGCCACGGGGTTTGTGCTCCGTATGCCCTTGATACGGAAGTTTCCCTTTACCTTGCAGTCAAGCAACTGGCCATCGTCCGTGCGGACGGTGTACCAGCTGCCTGTGTTCTTAACGACAAGACCTTTCACTTTTTCACTCTTCACTTTTCATTAGCGAAGCGCTACACCGTCATGATCTCCTTGTTCTTGGCCTCCATCAGCGTGTCGAGCTTCTTCATCCACTTGTCGTGCACTTTCTGCAGCTCCTGCTCGGCGTCCTTCTCGTTGTCCTCTGAGAGTCCGTCCTTGATGGCCTTCTTCAGCTTGTCCTTGATGTCGGCACGCACATTGCGCACCTCCACCTTGGCCTTCTCGGCTATCTTGTTGCACTGCTTCACCAGGTCGCGGCGGCGCTCCTCGGTGGGCTGCGGAATGGCCAGGCGGATGACCTCGCCGTTGTTCTCGGGCGTAATGCCTACGTCGCTGTCCATGATAGCCTTCTCGATGTCCTTGATTTGCTTGCGGTCCCAGGGCTTGATGGCTATGGTGCGCGCATCAGGACAGTTGACACTGGCCACCTGGTTCAGGGGCACTTTCGAGCCGTAGCTCGACACTCTCACTCCGTCGAGGATAGCCACGTTGGCGCGGCCGGCACGGATGCGGTTCAGCTCGTCCTCAAGGAACATTGCTGCCATCTCCATACGCTCCTCGGCTTTCTGTAAAGTCTGCTTAACGTCTATCATAATTGTATATTTAAAATAAATCACCAGTCATAGTTGTGCTTGCGGTCATACACCGAAACACCCCAATAAAACAATGTGGCAACTACACCTGTAGCAATAATGAAGTATATCAATCCCATATCACTCACCTTTTTGCTGACAAAAGTATACAAATTATTTGGTATTTGCAACAATTTTCTCAAAAAAAACTTTCATCTGTTGTGTTTTTCACAAAATAATAGCTACCTTTGCAAAAAATTTGCAGACGACAATGAGTAAATTACGTACAATTCTTGCAACGATGCTGTTCGCACTGACCAGCATCTCGGCTCTTGCCGACGACTATTGTTACCTCACCATCAGCGGTGACAATGGCCAGAACAGCTACTCCGTAAGTAGCATTCAGAAAATTACGTTCGACGCCACGAACATGGTGCTCCACCTGAGCGATGGCACTGAGCAGCAGCTGCCGCTGGCCGGCCTGCAGAAGATGTTCTTCTCAGCCGAAGGCCTGGGCATAGCCACGCCGGGCACAGCACAGTCGAAGATGCACTTCGAGCGCGGCATCCTGCGTGCCGAGCTGGCCAAGGGCGAGAGCGTTGCCGTGTACAACATGAAGGGCGAGAAGGTGTTCAGCGCCAATGAGAGCGGCACCTACGACCTGACGAGCTTCGCTCGCGGCGTGTATATTATTAAGGTGGGCCCCGAGGCCCGCAAGGTCATCAACAAGTAAACGACTGTAAGCATGAAGATACTACTCTTAGGCAGCGGCGGCCGCGAGCACGCCCTGGCATGGAAGATAGCCCAGAGCCCGCGGTGCGAGCAGCTGTTCATAGCCCCCGGCAATGCCGGTACGGGCAGCGTGGGCACCAACGTAGCCATGAAGGCCGACGACTTTGAGGCCATCAAGCAGTTTGTGGCCGACCAGGGCATCAGCATGGTGGTGGTGGGTCCCGAGGACCCGCTGGTGAAGGGCATCTACGACGACCTGCGCGCCGACGAGCGTACCTGCCATGTGCCCGTGATAGGCCCGTCGAAGGCCGGCGCCGTGCTGGAAGGGTCGAAGGACTTTGCCAAGGGCTTCATGCAGCGCCACCACATTCCCACGGCACGCTACCAGACCTTCGACGGCGAGCACCTCAGCGAGGGGCTGGCTTTCTTAGAGACCCTGCAGCCGCCCTACGTGCTGAAGGCCGACGGCCTGTGCGCCGGCAAGGGCGTGCTCATACTGCCCACCCTCGACGAAGCCAGGCAGGAGCTGAAGGAGATGCTGGGCGGCATGTTTGGCAACGCCTCCAGCCGCGTCGTCATCGAGGAGTATCTCAGCGGCATTGAGTGCTCGGTGTTCGTGCTCACCGACGGCCGCCACTACAAGATTCTGCCCGAGGCCAAGGACTACAAGCGCATCGGCGAGGGCGACACCGGGCTGAACACCGGCGGCATGGGCAGCGTGAGCCCCGTGCCCTTTGCCACCGCAGAGTGGATGGCAAAGGTGGAGCAGCGCATCATACGCCCCACCGTCGACGGCCTGGCCGCCGAGGGCATCGACTACAAGGGCTTTATCTTCTTCGGACTCATCAACGTCGGCGGCGAGCCGATGGTCATAGAGTACAACTGCCGCATGGGCGACCCCGAGACGGAGACGGTGATGCTGCGCCTGAAGAGCGACATCATAGACCTGTTCGAGGGCGTGGCCGAGGGCAACCTCGACGAGCGCGGCATCGAGTTCGACGAGCGTGCCGCCGTGTGCGTGATGCTCGTCTCGGGCGGCTATCCGCAGGCCTACCAGAAGGGCTTCCCCATCACGGGCTTAGACCAGGTGGAGGGCGGCACAGGCCCATCGGTGCGCACCGTGGTCTTCCATGCCGGCACCGCTTCAGGTGCCGACGGCCAGGTGCTGACGGCCGGCGGCCGCGTCATCGCCGTGTCGTCGTATGGCAGCGACAAGGCCGAGGCCCTGCACAAGTCGTTCACCGAAGCACAGAAGATACAGTTCACCGGCAAATACTTCCGGCGTGACATAGGAGCCGACCTGTGAAGCGCCCGCAGAACAAGATAGCCGAAAGCGGCATGACGCTGCCCTTGGCGGCAGCGTTTGGGCTGGCGGTGTGGCTGCTGTCGGGCCTGACGACCCAACAGCTGTGGCTGCAGTTCGCCTGTCAGGTACTGAGCGTGTACCTGCTCATTGAGATGAGCAACCAGAACGCGCTGCTGCGTGTGCGCAGCCGCATGGTCTCGGCCACGTTCATCCTCATCACGTCGGCAGCCTGCTTCCTCTTTCCTTCACTCACGGGTGCCGTGGTGCAGCTCAGCTTCATCGTGGCATTCCTGCTGTTGTTCCAGACCTACCAAGACCCCCTGGCGCTGGGCCGTGTGTTCTACGCCTTCGTCGCCGTGGGCGTGGGCAGCCTGGCTTATGTGCACGTGCTGTGGTACGTGCCCGTGCTCTGGGTGCTCATGGCCACACAGCTGCAGTCACTCAGCTGGCGGTCGGCAGCGGCATCGCTCATCGGCCTGGCCACCCCCTATTGGTTCGCACTGATATGGCTCATGACGCCCCTGCCCCACCCCGAGCAATGGTCGCCCGACCTTCAGCCGCTTGCCCAGCACTTCAGCCAGCTGGCCCTGCTGCGGCTGCAGGCCCCCACCTTCGGCCTGCACTACTACATAGTCTTTGCCCTCACCGCCGTGCTGGCCGCCACGGGCATGGTGCACTTCTGGAACTACGGCTTCGAGGACAAGATACGCATCCGCCTGCTGTACGGCTTCTTTGCCACGCTGACCATCGGCACGCTGCTGTTCGTAGCGCTGCAGCCACAGCACTACGACGTGCTCATGCGCGTCGCCTTCATCTGCGCCTCGCCGCTCATAGCCCACGTGGCCACGTTCACCAGCAGCAAGCTGAGCAACATCCTGTTCTTCGTGGCCCTGGCCGTCATCCTGGCCGTCACCAGCTTTGTAATGCTTAATGCTTAATATGATTGACTTTCTCATCAGTTATGGCTACTGGGGCATGCTGCTGGCAGCCTTTCTGGCCGGCAGTTTCTTCCCTTTCAGCAGCGAGGCGGTCATGGTTGGCCTGATGGCCTACGACCTCAACCCTTGGCTGCTGGGCCTCTACGGCACGGTGGGCAATGTGCTGGGTTCGCTGGTGAACTACTGCATTGGCCGTCTGGGCAAGACGGAGTGGTTCGAGAAGTACCTGCATGTCTCGCCCGAGGACATGGCGCGCGCCAAGCGCTTCATGGGCGGCCACGGTGCGTGGATGGGCTTCTTCGCCTTCATCCCGCTGTTGGGCTCCGCCATCACCATCCTGCTGGGCCTCATGCGCGCCAACCCCGTCATCACCTTCATCGCCATCACCCTGGGCAAGATTTTCCGCTACCTGGTGCTCATCTACGCCTTCAACGTGTTCACATAAGCAGGGAGAAGGCAAGGGAAAGCGACACAAATGCTCCGGCACACAGCCGCGACATAAGGAAAGACGACCAGAAAGGAGCCTCATGTCCTTTCTGGTCGTCCGTTTCTGTGCACTGTGCCTTTATGTGCACTATGCCTTTACTGCAGCTTCTTCTCGAGCGAGCTCAGCAGCATATCGGCCTTGCTGTCGTTGCTGAGGGCCTTGATGCCTGCCTGCACCTTCAGCAGGTCAGCCTTCGTGCCAATCTTCTCTATCACGTCGATGGCAGCCGAGCGTCCCAGCCATTCGGCATTGGGGTCGAGTGCGATGTCCTGCATCAGCTTCACCCAGGCAGCGTCGGAGTAGTAGGTGGCCCTGGCCTTCCAGTCAGCTATGCCATCTTCGCTGCGATTCTTCAGCTCACCCACGCTTGTCCAGTCGGGCACATGCTTCGTACGAGGTTTCTGCGACAGGTACTTCACCGTGGCGTCGTAGGCCTTCTTGCTGGTGCGCTTGTGGAACGGATAGTCATACCACATGTAGTACAGTCCGCGGGCAGCAGCGCTGTGCAGCCTGTAGAGCGTGGTGTCGTTGAGCACCTTCACCAGCTCATCTACGTATGACTCGTCGTTCAGACGTCCTACGCCGGTGAGGGCGCACTTACGCACGTCGTCGTCGCTGTCGCTGAGCAGCGGCAGTGCAGCCTCCTTCACGCCCTCAACGCCCTCGCTCCAAGGATTGCAGATGGCGATGGCAGCCTCTTTCCTCACAAACTTGCTGGCACTCTTGGCTTGCTCGAACACAAAGGGTGCCACGCCTTCCTTCGTCAGCTCGTTTGACACCGCCCTGATGCCATGGCTCAGCACGAAGGGGTTGGTCTCGCCCTCCAGGGCCTTGAGCAGCTTGTTGACATTCTCCTGGTTGACTCCGAAGAGCGAGGTGAACTGGCTCATGGCCATTCCCTTCACCTGCGGCGACGTGCTGGTGAGCAGCTTCTCCTGAATGGCGCTGGCGTTGGCCGGGCTCTTGTGGCTGCGGAACAGCTCCCTGATGGCCTTCAGCTCGTCGGTGTTCTCCAGGGTGTTCTCATCCTCGTTGATGTTCACCTTCGAATAGGCCATCCACAGGGCCTCGTACTCCACGTCGGTCAGCGATTCCTTCTCGGCGGTCTTGATCATGCTCTTCAGGCCATCGGCGGTGAAGGGCACGCTGTTGAGCAACTGCATGGCGGGGCTTTCATCCTGTCCGTTTGTACTCCCGGCAGCATCCTTGCTGCCCTTGCCGCCACAGGCTGTCACTGCAGCCAGGGCCAGTGCCATTGACATGGCTAAGATTGTTTTCTTCATAAATGAAATTAGTTTGGTTGAATAATCATCTGTTTAACCATTCATATTCACGCACGCTTGCGGCCTATGAGGGAAAGACTGCAGCAAAAGTAAAAAGAAAAAGTCATACTGTCATTATCATTTCGTCAAATAATGAAATCATTTGGTGAAAAGTAACGAGGTCCACACCATTTTTATACAATTATTGTACCTGTCGTAGACAATTTTGGTACTGGGTTGTTCTTGTACCCAATTCTG
>DGHX01000062.1:5884-6540 GCA_002392835.1 Prevotella sp. UBA3837
AAGGGAGGGGAGTGCCTACGGAGCCCTGTGCTGCGGGCAAGGCGGCAGCAGCTCCCCTCCCTTCAAGGGGAGGGGAGTGCCTACGGAGTTCCAAGCGGCGGGCAAGGCAGCAGCAGCTCCCCTCCCTTCAAGGGGAGGGGCTGGGGGTAGGGTCTGTAACTTTAAAAATATAGGTACATGTTATTTAACAACCTACTTGAGGAACTTGAATTATATATTTAAACATTGCTCACGCGCACGCGACGCACGCGCGTGAGCGATTTTTTGGTTGCACCGGGGCTTGGTGAGTGGTGAAGGGTGGAGGGTGGAAGGTGGAAGGTTTTTGGTGAGTGGTGAAGGGAGGTTAGTAGGTAAACGGTGAGGAGGTGGCGATGCGGGAAAACAAGTTGATTTGCAAAAAATGCGGGCCGCTCAGAAACGTCCCAGGGCCTGGGACAAAAAAATGCGGGCCGCTCAGAAACGTCCCAGGGCCTGGGACAAAAAAATGCGGGCCGCTCGTGAAAAAATGCGGCCTCCATTTTATCATGCGGAGGCCGCTCGTGATACGCAGGGGGCTCGACTGGATTTGCCGCTCGGCATCTTCTTTTTCGGTGCCGCTCGGCTCTGCCGCTTGCTACCGAAGGGACGCAAGAACCAAACTGAACAGCCTCGGTGCA
>DGHX01000062.1:6647-8530 GCA_002392835.1 Prevotella sp. UBA3837
CGGTGCAACCAAACTGAACAGCGGTGCAGCCAAAAGGAACAGCGACGAGACAAATTTACGCCGAAAATGAACAATATGAGACAAATTTACGCCGAAAATGAACAGCGGTGCAGGCAAACTGCACTCCGGTGCAACCAAAAAATCGCTCACGCGCACGACGCGTGCACGCATGCGAGAATAGCCAGGCACATTAATAGGAACAGGGGCACATAGTGCAAAAAAAATTCGATGCCCTCGTTGACATCAGCATCACCGACAGCTACTACACCCTTACGCTCGGCGACACCCAGGGCAACTTGGTCTATGCTTCCCCATCTGCTGATTTTCCCTCGCAAAAGAATACGATCGCCGGTGTCGATTACTATGTCAGAAGCCAGCTGATCAGCAACGTTGCCGTCAGCGACATCACCAGCAGCAGTGCCTCCATCGGCTGGGAGGGGGCCGACGCCATACGCGCCTTCGTGCTCAACTTCGGCAGCGGAGAGCAGACAGGGCTGTCAGCAACTAGCTCCGACGTGAATACGGCTGATGCCCTGTGGTACTCGCTCGACGGTCGCCGGCTCAACGGCAGGCCGACGCAGGGCGGCGTCTATCTGAACAACGGACGCAAGGTAGTCATCAGGTAACGAAGAAGCAATGAGGGGCGGCGAGGCGTTAAAAATCTTTAAGTAGCGAAAATAACTCCTCGCTCCTCACTCCTAACTCCTAACTCTTTTGTACCTTTGCAGCAAAATTGCAATTTTAACGTTAAAAGAAGAGTTATTTAAGATGAAACAATTTCGTCTCGTGGACAATGTCCTGGGCTGGCTGACGTTCTTCATCGCCGCCTTCGTCTATTGCTCCACCATTGAGCCGACAGCCTCGTTCTGGGACTGTCCTGAGTTTATCACCACCGGCTACAAACTGGAAGTAGGTCACCCACCCGGTGCCCCGTTCTTCATGCTGACGGCCAACCTGTTCAGCCAGTTCACCAGCGACCCCTCACAGGTGGCACGCATGGTGAACATGATGAGCGCGCTGCTCTCAGCAGCCTGCATCCTGTTCCTTTTCTGGAGCATCACGCACCTGGTGCGGCGCCTGCTCATTGACCGCTGGGAGGAGCTCGACACGCCGAAGCTCGTGGCCATCGAGGCCTCTGGCCTGGTGGGCGCACTCATCTACACCTTCAGCGACACCTTCTGGTTCTCGGCCGTCGAGGGCGAGGTCTATGCCTACAGCTCGGCCTTCACCGCCGTGGTGTTCTGGCTCATACTGAAGTGGGAGGAGCATGCCGACGAGCCCCACAGCGACCGCTGGCTGGTGCTCATCATGTACATGACGGGCCTCTCCATCGGCGTGCACCTGCTGAACCTGCTGTGCCTGCCGGCCATCGTGCTGGTGTGGTACTTCAAGCGCTTCCCCAATGCCAACGCCAAGGGCGCCTTCGTGGCCCTGCTGGTGTCGTTCGTCATCCTGGCAGCCGTGCTCTACGGCGTGGTGCCCGGCATCATCACCGTGGGCGGATGGTTCGAGCTGTTCTTCGTCAACGACCTGCACATGCCGTTCAACACCGGCCTGCTCGTCTACCTGGTGCTCCTCGTGGCATCGGTCATCTGGGCCATCTACGAAACGCAGAACGCCTCGGAGAAGAACTGGCGCCGCCAGAACATCGCCTTCCTGCTGGGCTTCGGCCTGCTGGGCGTGCCCTTCTACGGCTACGGCTGGAGCGCATTCCTCATCGGCATCGTGGTGCTGGCCCTGGTGGGCTGGGCACTGTTCCGCCGCACGGGCAGCGGCACGAGCGCCGTGGCACTCATCAGCGCACGGCTGAAGAACACCACGCTGCTCTGCATGCTCATGCTCATGATAGGCTACTCCACCTACGCCGTCATCGTCATACGCTC